>WSYG01000045.1 GCA_009773735.1 Erysipelotrichaceae bacterium | reverse complement strand
AATACAAGGCGGATACATTCAACCCTGGATTATATGAGTCCGGTTGAATATAAAAACAAGTCCCTTATAAATTTTGTCTAATTTACTGTTGCCTTTCCACCCTATTGTGCTTAGTTGTTGATATGTACAAGGAGAAATACTCTAGACTGAAGACTTAGGTATTAGGGATAAGTAACTATAATAATTGATGTATAATAAAGCCCTATAGTGAACTGTAGACTGAATCATCAAATTGATTCCCTTAGATAGGATTAATGATCAAAAACGAAAAACTTAGAAAGATGATTAGAATTGGAGCAGTCATTGCTCTGGTTTTATCGTTGTATTTTTTCGCTTCAGAAGCATTAAGTTATATTAGCCATCAACAAGAACTGAAAAATCTTCAAGAAGTCCTTGATGAAATTTCAGAAGAAATCATCGATACTACAGGAGCAGCTAAGGCAGATACCTCGGATATCATGGGTTCAGTTCAATACTTCACTAAACTTAAGTTACAGAATGATGACTATGTCGGCTGGATCTATATGCCTAAACTTAAAATCAATTATCCTGTTGTATTGGCCCCGGATAATGAATATTATCTAACACACAGTTTCTATAAATCTTACAATATATATGGGACGATCTTTACGGATTATCGAAACGTAGGGGTTTATAATGATGCCCATTTGATTATTTACGGACATCACATGAAGAATAAGACGATGTTTAGTCATCTTGATGATTTAAGACAGAAAAGTAATTATGCTTCAAACAAAATAATCGAGATTTATGCTAAAGGTATTGTCAAAAAATACATGATTTTCTCTGTTTACGCTGTGGATGCAAAAAAAACCACATTTGATTTGCCTTATACAGGAAATGTTCAAACTTTAATCTCTGTCTACACAAAAAAAGCGCTTTATAAAACAAATGTTGATACTTCAACAGCAACCCATGTATTGACCTTGGTAACCTGCACTTCAGCAGTAACAAATGGTAGACTGGTTGTTCATGCGATTCCTTATGAAGAATGAGTAATTTATTCAATAAGTTTTAAAGAGCCTGATGCGATAAAAAGATTTTGTATGAAATTCGTAATATTTGGTACCTCTTTTCACATAAGCGAAACGAGGTATTTTTTGTGCATAAAATGTTACCAAAACTAGATTGGTATATATCATTTCAAACAGTTTATGATCATGTTGTGTGCACAATACTAAAAAATGCCGCATAAACATCGTTAATTAACATCAAATAAGCGCAAATTGTCAAAAATATTCTATTGTGTGAACGCTATGTTAACTTAGTGCAAAACAGTTAATAATCATTGAAAGTGCCATGATGTGGCCAGAGGTAATAATGAAAGACCTAAAAGAAATATCAAAAAAAACGAAATCAAAAGTAGAGAACACAGGAGATAAAATTGTAAAAGAAGCTAAAAAGCGATACATGAAGCATCCGCCAAAATCGAAGGATCTTCCAATCAAATAACAGGTAAGATGAAACAGGTTGAAGGCAAGATTAAGATGGACATCGGTAAGAAAACAGATAATCCTAAATTGCAGGTAGAAGGATTGGCTGATAAAGTTTCTGGCGTTGCTCAGGAAGTCAAAGGCAAGATTCAAGAATCCATCGTAGACGTTAAACACAACTTCAAAAAGTAAGATATATCTCAGCAATTTTTCCTGTTAAGTGAATTTTGAGTATAAATAATTTGAATATAAACTCTATACGAATCAATCCCGCAAAGTTTCTTACTTTTCGGATACTTTTGATTTTTTGAACAAATATAGTTTCTAAATACAGAAAGTTGAGGATACCTTCGTGGTCATCACCGCGATAAAAGGTAGAAAAAGAATCCATCCTAAGAAAGATACTCCATCACATCTTGAGAAAAATCCACAGGAAAGGGATCTACTTTCTGAATTGAATTTAGCAAATCAAGAGATTGCAGAACAGCTTATAGAGAAGAAAAAACGTGAAGATGAATTAGCAATAGCCCATATTGAGTTAGTTTTTCAAGAGCGTGAAAAAGATAAGCGTGCTCAAGAATTAGATATAGCCAACAAAGAGTTAGCCTATCAAGCATCCGAAAGGTCGATCATGCATCAGAGTTGGACATCGCAAACAAAGAACTAGTGTATCAAACATCAGATAAAGCAAATCGCGCTTCGGAATTAAATGTTGCTAATAAAGAACTGGCATATCAAACATCTGAAAAAGCAGACCGTGCCTCAGAGTTGGATATTGCCAACAAAGAGTTAGCCTTTCAGACATCAGAAAAAGCCGATCGTGCATCTGAATTAAAAATAGCTAATACAGAATTGGCGTTTCAATCTGCTGAGAAACAAAAGCGTGCCGACGAATTCATAATCGTTAATCAAACCCTAATCAACCAGAATGAGAAAATCGAAAATCTGACCTATCGTGATCAATCAACAGGACTGTATAATCGCAAGTACCTTATGAAAGTGCTAAAGAATTATGATCATGACGAAAATCTTCCCATAAGCATTATTGTGGGTGATGTTAATGGATTAGGATTGATTAATGATTCTTTTGGGTATGCAACTGTTGATGAAATTATGATTAGGGTATCAAAATTACTCAAGAAATTTGTACGAAAAGAAGATGTTATTTTTAGACTGAATAATGGTGGTTTTGCGTTAATCTTACTTAAGACAGACTATGAATCATCAAGTAAAATAGTCCAAGAACTAAAACTTCAAGCCAGTCAAGAGAAAGTAAGTCATTTTGATATCTCGATTTCCTGTGGCCTACAAACAAAGATTTCAAAATGAGTAGAGCTTAAGGATACAGTTCAAAAGGCATATGAGGAACTTAATGCAAACAAGAAGACTGAAGGCACCTTGGTAGAGCATAACACGATAAATTTGATCATGAAAATGTTGTTTGAAAAAAACAGTCGTGAAATGTTACGTTCTGCTCGGGTTGGTAAGATTTGCGAAAGCATAGCTAAAAAAATGAACTTAAGTCAAGAAGTCATTGAAAGTATTAAAATGACAGGGATGTTGCATGACATAGGTAAAATAGGTGTTGATGAATTAATACTAAATAAAAGAGGAAAGCTTGACGAGCGAGAGTGGAAAGAAGTTAAAAAGCACACCGAAATTGGTTATCGCATTTTAAGTGCCTCAAGCGAGTTTATCATTTTTGCAGATGATATTTTAAAGCACCATGAAAGAATCGATGGAAAGGGTTATCCAAAAGGAATCAAGGGTGATGAAATATCTTTGACAGCAAAAATCATATCTATAGCAGACACCTATGACGCCCTCACATCCGATAGAACTTATCATTCTGCTTCAAGTGAAGAAGTGGCGATCAAAGAAATCGTGAAGTCATCAGGTACTCAATTTGATCCAACGATCGTAAATGTTTTTGTAAATTTGCTTCGTGAGCAAAGGATTTAGGTGATTTGGCATGGATACCACATAAAAAACATACAATTTGAGATGGTTTCTGGGTAAGAAACCATAAACAATCTTCTGTAATAAAGCCGTATAAAGCAAATAAGTGAAAATGTGTTAAAAGACCTTATTTTCTACAATGTTCACATATTTTTGCAAATGCGACTATAATGTGGGTAGACCAACATAGAGGACAAGGTCAATCGGTTAGATTTTTTAGTGTATTTAGGGTTGTTGAAATTGCAAATACTATCCCCTCAATGTAATTGCCGCGCTATGACTTCGTTAATGAACGATCTCAACATAGTATAGAATACCCAGTATACATATGTATAAACAACACCTTTAATCCAATATAACTGATCTTGCTTCCTTGGTTACCCAAAAGTTTTGATATTTAGTTTGAATTAACATGTTTGGAAAAACCAAACTGAAAGAGGGTATTTATGAAGAAAAAGAGAAATTATAGATGGATGACGTTTAGTATAACATTGGCTTTGCTTATTTTAGTATCGACACCGTTGACCATACTGGCTGCCACAGTTGAAGCTAGAGTTCCACTAAGTGATGCAAAAAGCTTTGCTGTATTGGCTTATTCTGAAGTCACCAACACTGGAACAACAACCATTGGCGGTACAGCTGGAGGCGAAGTAGGCGTCCATGCAGGAACTTCCATTTCTGGAAAAGCAACAATGACCATTAGTGGTACTTATCATGAAGCTGATGCTGCAGCTGGATTGGCTCAAACTGCTTTAGCAAATGCCATTACCAATGCTAGCGGTCGCTCAGCAACAAGAATCGCTACAGAACTTGGTAACACAACACTAATCGGTGGTGTGTATGACTCAGCTAGTGGAACATTTGGGATCACTGGAGATTTAACTCTAGATGGTCAGAACGATCCAGCAACTGTATTTATTTTCAAGATGGCTTCTACATTAACAACTGCTAATGGCAGTAATGTTAATTTAATCAATGGAGCTTCAGCATGTAACATTTTCTGGCAAGTTGGAAGTTCAGCTACCTTAGGAACCACGTCACACATTTCAGGTCATATCTTGGCTACATCATCCATTACTGCAACTACAGGGGCTGTTATTGACGGCTCATTGTTGGCGAGTACTGGTGCTGTTACCCTAGATGGTAATACAATTACCAATAATCTGTGTCCTAACAACATACCTGACACGGGTGTTCAAGAAGACTTATTGTTTACAGGTAGTGCACTCCTTATGTTGGCCATGGGTGCTTGGTATTTATCAAGAAAAAAGACTGCTTAGTGTAAGACCTTGATGATCATCACGCATGAACATCACACTTTTGAATTAAAGTGAATAATCCTATTTATAAATCAAAAAGGTGAACCCTATGAGGTTCATCTTTTTTATGTCTTGCGTCAATATGAGCACATGCTTTGATTTAGATCGAGTTCATTGGTGTAATGATAGTGAGGTGATTTATGGAACATTTCTTGCCAGGCATGATTATGGGATTTAGAGAAGGACTTGAAGCATTTGTGATTGTGGTCATTATGCTTCAATATCTCAATCATACACAACAACAAGCTTATAAAAAACATGTGTTTCATGGTGTATTTGGTGGTGTTGCCGCGTCTTTGTTAATTGGTTTCGCACTCTATCTTTTATCTCAGGAGTTAAATCAAACAGATGAGATCGCAAAGATTTGGGAAAGCATAGCGAGTATGATGGCTTTGATTCTCATTACCTTTTTTATCGTATGGATGATCAAACATGGTCGCAATATGGTTACAGAAATACAAGATCAAGTTAGACAGAACTTAACAAAGTCGGGATTATTTAGTCTTGCCTTTATTATGGTGGCTCGAGAAGGCACTGAAATTGCGATATTCACATTTGCTGGACAATATACTCTGTTACCCATTGGTGTAGGGATTACGATATCATTGATACTGGCATACTTGATTTATAAAGCTTTGATCAAAGTAAATCTTAAACTTCTATTCAACATTACTTTAGCCTATTTAATTTTACAGGCTGGCTTTCTTTTGGGATATGCCGTCCACGAAGGCTTATCAGCATTAAAATCTCTGGAACTCATCAGTGAGAATCATATCTTACTGACAAAGGCTTTTGATTTATCAGGGACAGTTTTTGATCATAAAGTAGGGATACTTGGCATAGGGATGTATGTTGGATTGGGTTGGTATTCTAGACCTGAATGGATTCAATTTATACTACAGTATGCTTATACCTTGGGGTTGTTTCTATTGTGGTCACATGATTTGAAGCAGGATTATAATAAATAGATGTTGATTCATTCAAAGCCATCAAAAAAGATGGCTTTTTTTCTGTGTTACGACGTAAAGATTGGATATTTCTTTAGAAGTGATTGATTGCTCCTTAGTTATTTGGTATATTTTAACCGCATGATTCAATAAGATTTATCTTACCTAATCATCACTTGTTTTGAATAGAAAGCCCATCAAGAAAAGTAAGCTTCTTCTTTGTTGGGGGTTTGGGGTTAAAATGCGCAGGTCACGCAAACTAAGAAAAGAAGTCATCTTTGTCCTCATCGTCATCGCGGGCATTTTTATCAGCAATATAACGATCAGTGCCTATAAAGAGATCTCAAAAATAAAGGCTTATCAAATGAGTGTTGATGGAAAAGTCTGGTTTGTGGTTCAAGATAAACTTGCGTTAGAAAACATCATTGAAACCTACAAATCAAGTTACTTGAAAGACATCAAAGAGAATGCTGAACAAGTCGTAGCAAAGTTTGATCAAGATATTCAAATCACAGAAGTCAGAGTTGAGAAGGATACATTGATTTCTCTAGAAGAAGCTCAAATAAAAATTACTGCCATTGAAAAAGAGGCAACGATTTATACTGTGGTAAGCGGAGATAGTTTTTGGGCCATCGCTAAAAAGCATGATATCCCCTTAGCGACGATCATTAATCTTAATCCAAATTTAGATCCTGAATTGATTTTTGTAGGCACAAAAATCGTATTTGAACCAAAAGATCCTGTATTAGATGTGGTGGTTAGTTTTCAGACCACCATGCTTGAAGATATCCCTTATGATACCGAATACATCAAAGATGCCAGTTTATACTCAGGATCCAGAGTCGTTGTTAAAAAGGGACAGGAAGGTTCTAAGGAAGTTACCTACGGTATGAGCATCAGAAACGGATATGTCAGTGAAACCATCGTATTGAAAGAACTTGAGAAAGTAGCTCCAGTAGGCAGTGTCATAAGAGTTGGGACCATGAGAACTTTGTCTAAAACAAGCAATTCTAATTTTGGGGTCGTATCTGGACAACTATCCAGTAACTATGGGTGGAGAAATGATCCAATCTCAGGCATCAGAAAGTTTCACAACGGACTTGATATTGCTTCCAATTATGGAACGCCCATATATTCTTATACAAACGGTACAGTCTCTGAAGCAGGATGGGATAATACTAAAGGGTACTATGTGATGATTCAACACAATGGTGGTATTAAGACAATTTATCTTCATATGTCAAAAGTATTGGTTAGTAAAGGTCAAAGTGTTAAAGTAGGACAAAAGATCGGTCAAGTAGGATCAACAGGTTACAGCACAGGCAGCCATCTGCATTTCAGTGTAATGAAGAATGGGTCTTATCTTAATCCTTGGGATTATCTATAAAGTCACTGTGAGAGCAGATGACTTTTTTTAAAAAAGGTCTTCTCTTAGAAAAATCAGTTTATTGATGAAAATCACCAATATTTGAGAAAGCTGTTAAAGTGCGATATGATAAGCATGTTACTTATCGCATCACTATAAAGTGATATAGCAGTAACAATTGAGGAACATCCATGAAACATAATCTGATCGATCTTCATTTGCACACCAACGTAAGTAATGATGGTCAATATTCACCTTCGCAGCTCATAGATATGTGCGTTGAAAGTGGATTAAGAATTGTTGCGATTGCTGATCATAACTCTAGCAAAGCTTATCATGAAGCTCTTGAAATCATTCATCAGAAGCATTTGAATCTTACCTTAATCCCCGCTATTGAGTTGGATTGTCAGTTCAACGGAATTAATCTTCATATTTTGGGATATGGATTCAATCCAAATGAAACCTGGTTCACAGAATACGGCAAAGGTCTTGAAAATATAGAACGTCTTCATTCACAAACGAAAGTCGATAAGATTTGCTCATTAGGCATTCATCTTAAAAAAGAGGAATTAGAAAAAATCAGCATCAATGGCATATTAACTGGTGAAATGATTGCAGAAGTTGCTTTAAATGATCCTCGAAATGAACACCATCCACTCTTAAATCCTTATCGTACCAATGGAAATCGTCAAGATAATCCTTATGTCAATTTCTATTGGGATTATATGGCTCAAGGTAAATTTGCATACGTTGAAGTAAATTATGTTAGCGCAAAAGAAGCCATTCAACACATCAAAGATGGTGGGGGATTAGCGGTATTTGCACATCCTGGAAACAATATTGGTCTCAATGAGAAACTACTTGACGAGATCGTAGCATTAGGTCTTGATGGTCTTGAAGTTTACAGTTCATATCACGATGATAAAACAACTCTTTTTTATCAACAAAAAGCGTTGTATTATCATTTGTTGTTGACTTTGGGGAGTGACTTTCATGGTAAAACAAAGCCTTCGATTAAATTAGGAAATTTTGATTGCCCTGATGAAGAGAATCTTACGGTTGCTTTCCTTAATCGTCCTGAAATATCCAAAGTTATTGATTTATAACATTTTAAATCATTCATAACCCAAGAACTAAAACATGAATAACTTCAGCATTTTCATTGTTGATGACGAAGAAGTAAAAAGCAAAATTGTATCAAAGATACATGTCAATTATGGTTGTGTGTTCACTGTTTTATCGGTAGCACTTCGGAGTCTAGGGTCTGTTTATTTCACTCATTCGAATTCTTCACGAGAAAGAGGAACCAATGAGAAACACAATAGAATTTTGAGACGCTTTATCTCTTAAGGCTAGTCCTAAACTATACCTTAAACAATCAAATTAAAAAGATGACATACTAGATGAATCATTTGCCTTGTAAGATTCTCAATTCTCAAACACCTGCAGAATCGAACTTAACTCACTTCATTCAAATTCAAATGACTTAATTCTGGCCAGATTCTTTATGTGAAAAAGCGAACGATTTCAAATTGCGATTCACATCACGGTTTTATTTTGAAACGGAAGTATTGATTTAGGTTTGAGATGGTTTCAGCAATCCCACCAAGCACGATGATCCATATGAGCATAGTCTTAGCGATCGAGATCCCATTTTGTGCTTCAGAAATTGTAAAGTTACTGTTGGATGCGATGGCTTCATAGATGCCAGAATCAAGGAAACCTGAAGTGAAGAAGAAATAGGCAAGAAGTATACTATAGACTTGATTAATTATCGTTACCAGAATAACAGGAATGGTCCAAGTCCCATATATGATCTTTATGATACCAACACACAACTCAAGAATGATTCCGATATAGAAGAAGGGGATAAAGGGTTGAATGATATCCTTAATGACAAACGGTATCCCATTTTGAAGGGCAATGATGAAGATCAAACCAAAGGAAATCCCAAACACCAGTTCAACCATGACACCAACTCGAGAGATCTTGATCTGATTGGGTTCAGGTAAATCTGGTAAGTCGGAAAGTTTCCAATCATCACATGATTTATTATGATTTACTGAACTGGCGATCCAAAATCCAATCGTTGTCCACGCAAAGGCCATCATTAAGCCTTCCCATAAATGATCAAAGATGTTTTCTAATACATTCTGAATGACACTGACCAAGGCAACGGAAGTCATTGAAGTAAATGCATCAATGAGACCTGTAACCAAAGAAACAATAATGAAGATCGATCCGACTACTTTTAGTGTCCCAATATAATCATCATAGTATTCAGGAGCAACAACATAACGTTCTTTACCTCGATATTGGTTTGCAAGCACTCTTGGATGTCCTAGTTTTCTTAGTGTAGTTAAAATAACTTCATCACTTGGATTTTCACTTCCGATCATATCTTGGATATTGGCCTTCAATTCTTCTGCAACTTCAGTGCGCATTGACACGGGTAAACGTTTGGTAACTGCGTAGATATATCTTTCTGTGTATTTCTTCATGATTACTTTTCCTCCTTCAGGATGACATTCATGTTTGAAACTAAGTTATTCCATTCTTGAATCAAAGTTTTAAATAAGATTTCCCCATCTTGACTTAAGACGTAGTATTTTCGCGGCCGAGACTCTTGAGTATCCCATTCGCTTTTAAGTAGCCCTTGGCTTTCTAAACGTCTGAGTAAGGGATAAAGCGTTCCTGCTTCGATCGCTACACCTTTGGCGTTAAGATCTTGAAGGAGCGAGTAACCGTATTGGCCTTGATGAAGTTGCCCAAGGACGGCAAGTATTTGAGTACCTCGACGCAACTCAGCGACTAGATTAATTAAGATTGATTCTTCTATCATAGGTTCACCTCAGTGATATCATAGTGTATGACATACACTATTAACAATAATATAATATTAATATTTCGGAATGTCAATAAAAAACCATCATTTTTTGACGGTTTTGTTTAAAATTCATGATTTTATTAGGTTTACAGGGATTTTAGCCAAGTTTTAGCTGCCATAACTTCTGCTTCAGTTAGGTTATGACCCCCATTTTCCCAATGTAGGTTCACCTTAGCATGTGCTTCTGTTAGTAAATCTGCTAATTCCTGACTTATTGATGAATCACACAACGGATCTCTTTTACCAGCGGATATGAATGCCGAGACTTGATGTAAATCGGGCAGAGCCTTATGCAAAGGTACCACAGGATGAAACAAGATTGCTTTATCTAGAGCGTCTTTATAATGAAACAGTAGACTTGCTGCAATATTAGCCCCATTGGAGTATCCTAAGGCAATAACTTTGGATCGATCAAAACCATAGTCAATGGAAGCTTGATCGATAAATGATTTAAGTTGTTGAGTACGAACAATCAAATCAGGTTCATCAAAGATACCCTCTGATAGACGTCTGAAGAAACGATTCATTCCACGTTCACTCACATCACCACGAACACTTAAAATGTTATAAGTGGGTTCTATGATTTGAGCCAACGGAACCAAATCGTGTTCATTTCCACCTGTTCCATGAAGCAACAAGAACGTTGGTTGTGTAAGATCGTTTTTTCTAAAGAAATGGATCATGATGATGAACCTTGTTTTCCAAGTTTCTTCAGTAATGTTTGAAGTTGCTGTTCTTCTTCAGACGTTAAGATATCTAGCACAGATCTAAGTTGATCAACATGTCTTGGATAAGCTTCATCAAAAAGAACCTTGCCTTGATCAGTTAGTTCACAAATATGATGTCGACGATCTTGAGGTGCTTTTTCTTTTCTAATCAGACTTTTCTGTATCAGTGTATCGATCACATAACTCAATGAGGAATTCGCAATCAAAACTTTGGACTTAATGTTGTGTACTGATTGAGGACCCTTATGATACAAAGTTTCCAGTACACCAAATTCAGTCACATTTAAGTCGTATCGCTGAACATCTTTTTGTATACAAGATCTAATATAATCTGTAGCTCTAAATAAAATCGTCACTGTTTTTAGTTCATTGTTCATTCATAGACCTCTTTGATGAAAGTTTTATTGCTTCTTACAGTGTCGATGGGTCTAACCATAGACTCTATGACTTCTCTTTGATTTCTAAATTTTGGAGGCAATGCTAAGGATTCACCTAATGTTTCATAAGTTTCTTCATCATCGATAAAGCCAGGACCTTCTGTTGCGAATTCAAATAAAAGACCAGGATATAGTCTTGTATACAATGATTTAAAGTAGAAACGATCGACAAAACCTGAGTGTCCAACATGGAAGGATTCTAAACGTTTGATCCACTGATCTAGTTCTTCTTTATCTTCAATCCTAAAGGCAACATGATGAACCCCTCCATAGCCTTGCTGCGCATCTTTGAGTGAAGCTTGGAAATCTAGGATAACACTGGCCCCATTACCCCCCAAACCCATCTCATAGAGCGTGTATTGAGCTTGTGTCGTTTGTTTTCTCATCTGCATGATTTCTGTTAATACTTTATCGATTTTCGAAAGATCATTGATACGAAGAAAGATAGGACCTAAACC
>WSYG01000044.1:1819-13633 GCA_009773735.1 Erysipelotrichaceae bacterium | reverse complement strand
TCTTTTTTTATACCTCTATTTTACCATTTTTAAGGGTTTTCTTAAAGTCCAACCATTCCATTAAAAAAGGCTGTCAACTTAATTTGTCAACAGCCTGAATAAAAATCCTTCGCAAGAAGGATTTTTATGTTTATATCTAAGGTATTTTATGAATTCACATTAACCAAATCTTCCTGTGATATAGTCACTTGTTTTTTGATCTTTTGGATTGGTGAAGAGTTCAGCAGTTGGACCGGCTTCGATCAAGTCTCCCATCAACATAAATCCAGCTCTATCGGATATTCGTCCTGCTTGTTGAATACTGTGAGGAACAATAATGATGGTAAATTGAGACTTCAATGACTCTAGTGTATCTTCGATTTTAAGTGAGGATATGGGATCTAGGGCAGCGGTAGGTCGATCCAGCACAATGACTTCTGGGCTCATTGCTAAAGTACGAGCGATGCATAAACGTTGCTGTTGACCACCAGAAAGCCGTAATGCAGGCAAACTTAATCGATCTTTAACTTCTTCCCACAAAGTAGTCAAGCGCAAAGCTTCTTCAACTTTTCCCTTTAGGATCTTCATATCGTTGATGCCGCTTATTCGCAAACCATATGCGACATTATCAAAAATAGACATGGGTAATGCAGTTGGTTCTTCAAATACAATTCCGATCTTACGTCTAAGATCAGTCACACTGACATCCGCATCATAGATATTTTTACCATCCAGTAAAATCTCACCTTCAATACGCGCCGAAGGATCAAGATCACTAAGACGCGTCAAAGCACGCAGAAAAGTGGTTGTTCCACTACCGGCTGGTCCAAACAGCGCAAAGATCTTATTGGCCGGTATATCGAGATTAAGATTCTTTATGGCTTGTTTATCACGATAGTAGAAATTTAGATTACGGATGCTTATTTTCGATGGGTTGCTCATAGGTGCCTCTTTTATCGTGTCTTCGCAATAAAGCGATTGACCAGCATATTGGCCGTTAAGTTGATTCCCAAAATGATGATGATTAGTAAAGTTGCGGTACCATAAGCACGCTCCATTGAGATCCCTTCACGAGCTAAGATGTAGAAATGAACAGCCATGGTTCTGGAAGGATCAAAAAGCGATTCAGGCATATGCAAAGACGAACCAGCGGTTAAGATTACCGCGGCTGTTTCCGCAACACAACGTCCTATCCCAAGTATGATACCAGCTGTTATTCCTGGAAATGCAGAAGGTAAAACTGCTCGGGTAATGGTTTGCCATTTATTACCACCCAAGGAAAAACTTACTTCACGATAAGCACGAGGAACTGAAAGAATTGCTTCTTCAGAAGTACGGATGATGGTAGGTAAGATCATAACGGCCATCGTTAGTCCTCCTGATAGAATTGACCAACCTAATTTAAGATAGATAACAAAGAAGATAAAACCAAACAAGCCATAAACAATTGACGGAATCGCCGCCAATGATTCGGCACTGAAACGTATGATTTTGGTAACTTTACTTTCATAGGTAAATTCAGTCAAATAAAATGCTGTTCCTACCCCAAAAGGTGTAGCAACCAAAATAGCTACCAGTGTCACCATTAAAGTACTGACGATGGTAGATAAAATACCACCTGATCGACCACTTTGAGTTGGATTTTGAGTTAAAAAATCCCATGTTAAAGTAGGTACTCCTTTGATTAGAATGAAAGACACAATAAAAAACAATAAGAGTACAACTAAGATAGAAACAGACCAAATGATGGTTTGAGCCACTTTTTCAGCAGTTTTAGGACGCATGAGCATGGATCTTACCTCTTCCTTACAATGAACTGAGCTATAGAATTCAGCATCATGATCATCACCAATAAGACGATACCCGTCGCAAATAAAGCTTGTTGATGGGCACCAGAAGCGTAACCCATTTCAATACCAATGTTGGTGGTTAGTGTACGGGCAGGATCTAAAATAGAATTTGGCAAAGCAACAGCATTGCCCAACACCATAATGACAGCCATTGTTTCACCAATGGCACGTCCGATTCCTAAAATAATAGCTGCCATGATTCCAGATTTGGCTGAAGGAATCAAGACATGATAGATGGTTTGCCAATGAGTTGCACCCAAAGCTAAAGAGCCTTGTTTATATAGACTAGGTAGAGATAACAAAGAAACTTCTGTGATACTGATGATGGTTGGTAATATCATGATGGCCAAGATCAATGATCCAGCCAAAATACTTAAACCTGGACCACCTAAATAATCACGAATAAATGGAACAATAAAAGTAAGACCCCAGAAACCATACACAACCGATGGAATTCCAGCCAACAACTGAATGGCAGATCTCATGAAGGTACGAATTTTTTTAGGCGCAAATTCAGTTAAAAAGATACTGACACATAAGGCAACAGGAACACCAATAAGTGCTGCTCCAAAAGTAACTGTAACTGTACCGACGATCATCGGGAAGATGCCATATAGTCCTTGGCTGGGTGCCCATTTCATTCCGAAGATGAATTTGACTAAACCAACTTTGTTGATGAGAGGTACACCTTCAACAAAGATAAAAATGGTGATGATGGCCAAAGCCGATAAAGTAGATAACGCAACAAGAAAGAAACCTAAACGGAGCATCTTATCTTTTTTTAGGTTCATTGTGAGCCTCCGCTGTCATAAGTGATCAGACCTTCTAGATCCAGTAAAGCCCTGCCATCCGCAGAGAGCACAAAATCAATGAATTTCTTGACTTCACCGACAGGTTCGCTGGAAGTCACAAATAAATAAGGTCTTGATAAAACATAAGTCCCATTAAGAACATTTTCTCTGGTAGCTGCTACACCATCCAATTCCAATGCCTTGACCTTTTCATTGACCAAACCCAACGAAATGTATCCAATCGCATTAGCATCATCTCCAACCAACTGACGAACTGTTCCATTGGAATCCTGAACAATTGAATGGGGATCAATTTCGATATCATCCATTAATAAATCTTCAAACGCCGAACGAGTACCAGATCCTTCTTCTCGGGTTATAACATGAATATCTTTGTCTTTTCCCCCAAGTTGACTCCAATTGGTTATGACACCAGAATAGATATCACGAACTTGGTTAAGGGTGAGACTCGTAATGGTATTTTTAGGATTGATGATGATGGCTAATCCATCACGGGCAATCTCTACCGACCACAACGTTTTTTCTTTATCTTTTAAACTTCTAGATGACATCCCAATATCAGCAGTATTGGTTTGAGCCGACATGACACCAGCAGAAGAACCACCACCTTGGACATCAATAGATATTTCTGAATGTAATTTCATATATGCTTCAGCAAGCGTTTCAGCAAAAGGCTGAACTGAAGTCGAACCCGCTAAAATCAATCCGTTTACGTTCTTCCGATTACAACCTGAACTTAATGATGTCATAAAAACCAGCAGTATTATTTTAAACTTACTGACAAAATGGGCTCGTCTAGGTGGAGTGGTTTTTACTGGTTTCATAGCTTCCTTGACATGATGGAAATCCTTAAGTGATACATAACTTGGTCCATCACCAACATCGATTGTTAATGTAGAGAAATAATTTTAATAACCATAATCAAGATTTTAAAATAAAATATCCTAGATTTAATTACCGTCCCTATTATAGCATCTTGGTCAGTTTAGAATATCTAGGACTTGCATTTTTGTTACTAAAGTTTACGTTTTTCATATCACTGTAATGGAATAGAATTGTCATAATTATTATCTTATCAAAGGTAATCTATAAAAGCATAAACAATCCTACATTTTTGTATGAATAATTGAATTTTTCTTTTGAATAGTACCGCTTTTTATCCAAAAAAATATTAAGATTCTTAGAAATTTAGTGTGGATGGAAATAGCAAGCTAAAAGTCTTCAAAGTATATCCTATATAATATTTGCATTAGGTCGTTAAAGTTTGACAAATTTTCAAAGCAGCCGAAATCATTGCTCTGAACCTAAATCATTGAATATAAAATGTTCGTAAATTATCCTAAATTGAATTGTGATAATTTTCAAAAAAATGAAGTCATAGATCGAACATATATCCTCAAAACGGACACGATAAATAAAAGACACTAGTGTTGAATAAACATTAGTGTTTTTCTTTAGGAGGAACGAAATGAAAAAACGATTAAGCATAAAGTTTACAGTATAGAAGAGAAAAACAGAATCATAAAACGTTATCTTGATGGAGAGATCAGATTGATGGATTGTGTGCGAGAGTATGATATTTCGCATCATTCCGTTTTATTGCGATGGAAAAGAAATTATTTAGCCTTTGGGACTGTCATTGATCAACGAGGACAAAGTAAACCAGGAGGAAAAACAAGAGGACGACCAAAGAAAGTAGATTTGAACAGTTTGAGTAAGGCTGAACTAATCTCGATCATTAAGGTATACGAAGATATAAAAAAAACGATAGCCTACCTAAGAGTGCAAAGGAAAAATATCAAGTCATCTTTGAATTGAGACTGAAATATCCGATCAAGACCCTGTGTACGCTTCTGAAGTGTTCAAGAAGCGGGTATTATGATTGGATCCACTTAGGTAGGCCAGCATATAAAGCCCATAATGAAGCATTGAGTGATCTGATACACAACCAGTATCTAAGTGACACCCGACAAGGAATCGTTCGACTGAGGATGAATATAAAAGCGGTAAACGACGTAAGTTTAACCAACAAAACCGTTTACCGCCACATGAGACTTCTGGATATAAGATCGATCACCGGCCGCAAGCCCAAGAAGTACAATAAGATTCCCCATCACGAGATTCCTAACCTTCTCAAACGCAACTTTACCACAACTGGACCAAACCAGAAGTGGTCGATCGACATCACCTATATCCATACGTCTGAAGGCATAGAGTACCTCTGTGTGATCAAAGACCTCTACGACAAAAGCATTATAGCATACCGACAATCGCGCTTTAATGACAACCCCCTGGTCATTGAAACCGTGAAGGAGGCCTTCACCAAAGTACGAAGAGCAAACCGAAAAGCCTTATTCTTCATTCCGATCAGGGCTGTCAGTTTACTTCGCTTGATTATAGAAAGCTTCTAAAACGGCACAAAGTTAAACACAGCGTCTCCTACAAAGGCAGCTGCGCCGATAACGTCCCGATTGAATCCTGGTTTTCACTTCTGAAGTGCGAATCACTCAAATTACACCGATTAACAACAAGAAATCTCGCGAAACAACTTGTATCCGAATACGTTACCTTTTACAATTATCATAGATTACAAGAACAACTAAAAGAGCTGACTCCGATTCAATATCAGCAGTCAGCTCTCACATAGGTCTTTTATTTATCGTGTCCGTTTTAAGGAAATAGGTTCTTAGAAGGTCTAGCTTTTTGTATAAGGCGTTCCTTTTGAAACATCTGTAATTCTCTTATCCACATCATAGACTTGATTTTTCATCGCAGTCACATCACTTCCCGAAGGAAGAACAGAGATTTCATAGGCTTTTGTATACGTCCCTTTATCGGTTATAATTTCGGCTGTAAAACTAACAACGAAATTTAAATCTCCCTGACTGACCGACATCGCATCGAAATAAGGTTTTTGATTCGCAGAATATTCGATGTTGGTTGGGAACTTACCTATTCCTCTTTGACGAACGATGAATGTAGGATCTATGAATCCTTGATTTAAACAATTTACCTCAACGATGCTTGAACCACCATAAACCTCACTGGATATGCTGAGTGATCCCACACGGGATGCGGTTTTTATTTTGATGTTTTTTAACACACAAGAAGAGACTATTTCACTTTGACTGGTAACTTTGACTTCGGGATTGATGCTGTAATACAACCAAGATGTGTAGTTCTTAGAATCAGTGTCCATGTCTTTTTCAAAATTTACACCGATATAATAACCCATATCTACCACACCTGATACGACATTTGAACCACCAGACAATTTATAGGTGAAACTCGCTGTTTTCTCAACCAGATTGTATTCAAAGTCGATACTCTTACCTGATGAATTGGAAGCCGAATAAGTGTAAAAACTTTGCGTGTAATTATAATAGATGTTTTCCTTAAATTCAGCAGCATAAAGCGCAGTTAGAAACTCATTTGCTTTAGTGACTTCGACATTTTTGAAAAGAAATTTAATTTCATTATTGGTTTTGGTTTTACTGACAATGGTAAAACCAGGATCAGCAATTCCTGCCATTTCAGTTGTTTCCCACTTATCATTTTTCTTAGCGCTTGAACATGCACTCAATGTTAATCCCATCAGCAATAAACTTAAAATGATCTTCAAAGTTTTCATAATTGCTCCTTGGTGCTTGATTCTATTAAGTTCATTATACACACAAAAATCTTCTAGAAATCTAGAAAAAGTGGAACTTTACATGATTTTGTCTATGGTAAAAGACACTGAAATGGGATCATAAGATACTATGGTTTTACTTAGTGCTTGAGGATCAACTACAACTGACTTGGCTTAGAGCGCTTTATTATTCAAGTGTATTCATGAAACATTATTTAGATGAGGCATTATAGATCGATTGGATCGATTTATCCAACATGTTGTTAAATTCTTCTTCAGTTTGGTTAACATTTAATCCTTCTGTCAATGCTCTAGAGAAACTGGCAATCAATTTTTGATTTCTAGCTAATTTTTCATTGGCTTCTTCTCTAGAATAACCGCCTGAAAGAGCTACAATTCTTACGACATTTGGATGATTCATGAGATCTGCATAGAAGTTATCCACATCTGGGATGGTTAACTTAAGCATGATCTTTGTGTTTGCATCTAATGTATTAAGATGCTCTAATATTTCTTTTTTAAGTAATGCTTCCGCTAATGGCTTATTGGGGGTATGAATGTCAACTTCTGGCTCAATAATTGGAATTAATCCAGCAGCAGAAATCACTTTACCCAATTCAAATTGTTGATCAACAATATCCTTGATTCCTTTTTCATTAACCTCTTTAATGACTGAGCGCATTTTAGTCCCAAAGATATGACGCTCTTGGGCACGAATCAGAAGTGCATCAAGACTTGGGATCGGTTTCATCAATTGAACCCCATTCACAGGTTCCATCAAACCTTGATCCACTTTTAGAAAAGACAAGATTCCTTTTGTTTCCCAAAGATAATCTGCACTATATTTATCGTCTACTTTTAAATCCATTGTTTTTTCAAACAAGATCGCCGCAAGAATTCTATCTTTAGTAAAAGATGGGCTTTTCATAATCCTTGTTCGCATATCATGAACCAATTGAACCATCTCTGCATCATCCGCATATGCTTCTTTTGGAATGCCATAAATGGCCAGTGCTTTTGGTGTACTACCGCCACTTTGATCCAGTGCCGCAATAAAACCGTTATCATTTTTCATTCGTTCTAATTGTAGTGTATTCATAAATACCTCCGTTGTAGATGCTTTCTTTATTATACTCCTTTTTAGGTTTGGGGGGTATTGGTGCTCAAACGGACAGATTTTATGAGATGTTTTTTATAGAAGAAGAGATAAATCAATGTTAGTTTAACAATTAAGTTCTAATGACTCTTTACCTCGATTAAACTTTTATTATGATGTTTTTTGCCTAAATAATCTGATTTTAAATAAACTCTAGAGCTATTGGTGAAGTACTCGCACATTACATCTAATCTGTTTTTACTAACCTCTAGTGCCGTTGTAGTAATCTTCCTTGTATTGCTCTAATTCTTTAGTTAAATCGTTCAATTCTTGAGTGGCTCCGATTTTCTCCAAAATTAAAATCCGCATATTATAGTTCTTTATTGAGTTCGAAAACGAAATGAAATCATTGCCTTCAATGTTTAGAAAGCCTTTCTCTAAAGCAACAATGATATATCGAATTTCAGTTTCACTGCGACCAAAGAAATCAAAATTAGTGATGAAGTACTCCAGTGAATATAATGAATAAAAATTATCGAAATATTCAGCAAAAATCTCTTGGAATTCAGTATACTCCTGGGTGTAAAAATAGGTAAAAATATAATCAATGAGCATAAAATCTCTTACTGGTAAAAGAATACTATCGTCATATCCCCCAACTTTTATAGACTCTTCCATCGGTAGTGCAAATAGTTTTGGATAATACTCTCGCTTAGCAAACACAAATCTTGTTTCAAAGATCTCATTACATATTTCAAATAATTTCTCATTAGTAGGGTTTAAGCTATAACTAAGACTGCCAATAAGTAAAGCACCTACTTCCGTTGTAGGTATAGTTATCACTAATAATCCAAGAATGACAATCATACTGGATATCGTAACAAGTTTCGTTCTCTTTTTCATTTTGTCCCCTCAAATGATATTCAATGAATGACGTTAATGATGAGTAACAAACAAACAGTGAAACGTAGATGAATTAGAACTGACTGATCCACGGTTTTCCCTTTCGATCAACTTTATAAATACCCCAATGTTTTTCCGCTTCCAATGGGTCTGTCCCACCCTTCCAGGGTTCATCAAAGGCTTCAAAGATAAACATGGTGACCTGGTTCTTCCTAGACCATTCAATCATTTGGTCCAAATAAGCCTTTTGATTATCTTCGGTGGTTTGAGAAGTATCCATATGTTCAGTTGCGCTCGTAGTCCATCCAAACTCGGTGAAGATAATCGGTTTATCCGGAAATGCTGCTTTCGTTTTATGATATTCATCGATGGTCATTTCAACAGCTTGAGTATAAGGGACACGTTGCCACAAAGGATAAACATGAATGGAAATGAAGTCAACGATTTTCGCTAACTCAACACCTTGTTCACGCCATTCGTAAGCACTCTCACAAAACGTGATGGGTAAATCTGTTTTGGATTTCAAGTATTTCGCATGGTCCACCAACGTCGCAGGATTCATTTTATTCGGATGCCAAGGAGCGGTATTTTCGTTTCCAATCGAGACCCCCAATACAATCGCTTTATACCGATTAGCAAGCAACGCAACTTGGTCAAGTTGCTTAATGTTCATTGATTTATGATGCAGCAGTTCTTCTTCACTATACACGCCTCCCCAAGGACAGTTTGGATTAGAAATCTCGCCTTTGGGTTCTACCCCAAGCATGACTTTAAGAGGTACATGATGTTCAGTAATCACCCTTAAAACCGATTCAGCGTGTTTTGAGATGTCATACATACGAATGTAATTAAAATGCTTAGAAAGCAAGACAAGATCTTCTAATACCTCAGCATCACTCGGATAAGTTTGAGTGATTGGGCTTTGGTCATTTCTGTAACCTGAGTAACAAATAGCTGGTTTGTACTGAAACATAGGTGGTCCTCTCCTTTAAATTTCGATGAATGTCTCATCAAATCAAATCATTCATATTTTATCATAGCTTTTAGGATACTTGCTTGGATATTGGTCAGCCACTAAATTGTTTGAAAACGATATTACGGATATTTTTAAAAATCACCAAGGTAAGTTCAAAGATTTGATTTCTTCCTCGTAGAGCTTCTCTAGCTTTTGTTTTATATCTTCACTTAATTGAAACTCAGAAGATTTGATGTTCGAATCAAGTTGATGGATGTCTTTGACACCTGGAATGACTGTCGTTATTGCATCAAAGCTCAATATAAAACTAAGTGCAGTGTTGACTAGATTCTCATCATGAACAATCGCCTTGATTTTATCTATTATTTTAGCTCTCTGCAAAATAACTTCTTGATCCCATCGTGAGCGTATTCCTGTAAAATTGCTTTGAGCATTGTATTTTCCAGTTAGCCAACCGGAATCAAGAGGTACTTTAGCAATCAATAGAATGCCTTTATCTTTTACTTTGTCAAATAAAATCTTTGGAGATTGATTATTGATATTGAATAATATTTCTATGACATCGACATCTAAATGATTCAATACCAGATCTAAATCTTCTAGCGTGTCTATGCTTACGCCATAGCCGCGTATTTTTCCTATTTCCTTCATTCTTAAGAATTCCGACTGGTGACTCGTCTTTCCTTCCAGAATCTCTCTGGGAGGATTATGAAGTATTACCGAGTCTACGTAAGTCGTCTGTAATCTTTCAAGACTTTCGTTGATTGATTTTTCGATGGATCCTACATTAAAATCCGTTTGATTCAAGTGATTGTGTCCGAATTTTGTATTTATAAACACCTCTTTACGATCATCTTTTAACGCTTCACCAATGATCTTCTCGCTCAATCCATTTGAATAACCAGGAGCTGTATCGAAAAAATTTATGCCCTTATCGTAAGCAGATTTTACCAACTTGACCCCTTCTTCATAGGTCATAGCTCCCCAAGAAGCATCATTGCCCAGTTGCCAACCCCCAAAACCGATTTCACTGATCAACATGTCAAATTTCTTTGTATATCTTCTGTTCAAAATTTTATCTCCGTTCAAAGTGAAAAACTCTATTTAAAACCATATTAGCACATATTCCACAATGAAGATAAATTCAGTTTAGGGATCATAAAAAAAGATTGTACTGATGTACAATCCTTTATGACTTATATCTTGGTGACGTTTTGTGCTTGAAGGCCGCGATCTGTCTCGACAACCTCAAATTCAACGTCAGCGTTTTCTTGGATATCCTTGAAACCATCCATTTTTAATTGTGAATAGTGGAAGAATACTTCCTTGCCATCACTACTAACGATAAAACCAAATCCTTTTTCCTTATTAAACTTCTTTACTTTGCCTTGCATTTAAAACCAATACCTTTCTGGATGTAGGATTCTCCTACATAGACACATATCATACCACATTTATAGGAAAAAGATGGATTAATCTGCTCTGACCCCAGAACTATTTTAAAACAGAACAGAGTTTTAGGCTCACTAACAAACTTATTAAATGTTTGTTTGAACTCACCACTGTCTTTGTATTCGCTCCAGGTGGAGCATTCCCCAGACTCTATTATGAATGCTTATGTACACCCAATCGTGTCCCACAGTGAGTTTGTCAAGATCGTGGTCTGAGTCAATGTACTCTTACAACTTTAATATTGTGACACACCAAAAGTCGACCTATTCCAGTTTGATCAGATGAGTTCCCCTGATTGTTGTCTCAGGGCTTGAAAATAACGAGTAAAACTAAAAAGAGGACAATAACTAAAATGGCAGCTCCAATGAACTTGGCAAGATGTGGATTTAGTTGATTTCGGTCGCTATGTGTTTCTTGGTGGCTTGAAACGCGTTCGGTTCTTATTGATGACTTCCAGGAAACATCGCCTTTTCTTTTTTCAATACCGTTTTGAATTTCCAGTTGTTTTCTTTAGCTGTCTGCTTGAAAATCCGTGTGATTTGCCCCAGATCGAAACTGTATTCATATGCTTTGCCATCTGGTCCATACTGGATGCTTATCACTTTGCGCATCAAGGTTGTGCCCGATTGGGTGCTTGTTTCGCTGCTTAACCCAAAGGAAAAGCCTGCTCCAGTATCTAGTGATGATTCCCAATAATTCAAGGCTTGGTTTTCTTCATCAAAATAAGCCAAGTTATGGTACTCTATTTTTTTATGCCCGGTAGCCCATTTAGCGTCCACCAACTCCACATCTACCGCGATATCAGCAGTACCATCCAAGATGGGAGTGATTCCGATTTTCACCAGCTGTTCTGCAATTGCAGTTTTCATTATCTCTTTATTCATTTGAGTTACCTCCTGGTCTGTTTCACTTTTGTGAAGCCGCTTATGAAAACGTCCCTATAAGCAAACCATCTATTTATGCTGAGATTCTACACTCTTTCATATGACGATAATCATCTGGACGCAAATTACCCAAGGTCGAATGAATACGTTTCCGATTATAGAAGATCTGAATATATTCAAAGATGTCGTTTTCTATTTCTTCCATTGTATCATACCTCTTTCGATTGAGAC
>WSYG01000044.1:0-1811 GCA_009773735.1 Erysipelotrichaceae bacterium | reverse complement strand
GAAAAAACTCTCAACACACTCTAAAGTGAAGCATTCCATACACTATAGTATTAACGCTCTTAGTCACAAGCAATCGTGTCCCACGATCGTCCATTAAAGACCATTTCTCAACTTACTTTAACTCATACTATTACAGGGTGAAAATATACATAGGAGTCCATCTAAGAAGCGGGTGCCAGTAAGGGTATTAAACCTAATGCAGAGAGAGTAATAAATATTACCCACATTGGAATGATACTGAAACGCAAAACTCGATAAGTTAAACTCAAGATTCTTCGTTGATGTTCTGATCGGCGTTTTATTCGTTTAGGGGTGATAAAAAACTCTAATGTCCAAAAAAGTATCGTATAAGTTACCCAAAATCCAGGTTGGAAAATAAACATCAAACCCCACTCGAATATGTTGAGAATTAGAACTAGTAAAAAGGTGATCATCACTGACCAAAAGAATTTGTTTGGTTTCCTCTTCACTGTACGATACATATTGTCTCGTTCTTGCTCATCCGTTTCCAGTGGAGAAGGATCTGCCTCTGTTGACATAAAAAGAAAAACCCCGGCGACAATTGGATTCTTGTTGAGGTTAATCCAGCCTTGTTCTTTGGCGGACTGAATTAAACCCTCCTCGTCAAGATCATAATTCTCATTGAAGTAGAAATAATAATGAACCCGCTTATGTTCGTCTCTTCTTAATCGAACAAAATCCAAATTCCTTGTAAATTTTTCAACTATCCAGCCTTGTAAAGCGAGTTCTTCAAGCCAAGCAACACATCGTGCGGTTTCCGTATAATAGCTATATTTATAGAGCTTAATCATGTTTATTCCCCCAGTAGTTTTCGGCATGATCGATTTGTTTTTTCATCGAAGCAATTTCATTATCAAGCAATTGTTGACCTAATTCGGTAATAAGATAAGTCTTCTTTTTACCATCATCTTTACTCAATTTTATAAGATGTTCCTTCTGACATCGCGCAATGAGGCCATAACACGTTCCAGCGCCCATCTTGACAGATCCAGCAGAAACCTCTTCAACGCGTTTCATAATTTGATAGCCATGAATCGGTTCAGTTAATACTAATAATAAATAAAACATGGACGCAGATACTTCCATGGCTCCTCCTATATCGCATCGCGATATATCATATACTGATACTATAGCATCCCTTTGAGAACTGTCAATACTGATCTGCTCCGACTAACGAATTAAGCCTTTACCCTCGATAGTTATTCATTTAAAGCTTGCTGATAAATCCATGTAGTCCATGATTTCATTTCTTAAGATGGTTCAGTAAATATAGAACGAATCAACTCGATAATTCTTTCTTTGTCTTCAAGTTTGAATTCATCAGATTCATTATATTGATTTAGAATAATATCATTCTTATCACTTGGGGCTAAAAGAATGAAATAGTTTAACTTACCATGAATTCCAGTAATATAGATCCAAAGGTAATTATTATCTGGAGAAGAGGTTGTAGAATTAACAATTACCTTAAATTTGAGTTCGTCTATTTCTAATGAAAATTGATTGATTGGTAACTTAGGCTGATTGATAAATTCATAGGGTTTTGAATTTTCTGTAATTTCAAAGTAAAAGAATGCGCCATGAAAGTCTGATCTTGAATTGATTGAAATCGAAGGTTTCATTTTAAAGAATTGATTATTATCTGTCAGTTCTTCAATGGATCGTTCACTAAACACCTCCATATTTACATGATATTGGTTCCATATGGTTTCATCATCCAGAGATAGTGTTTTATGAGTGGCATTGCTTGCTCCACAACCACTTAAAAGCATTACGATAATGAATATGAA
>WSYG01000001.1 GCA_009773735.1 Erysipelotrichaceae bacterium | reverse complement strand
GATTTGACACCAATATTTTACACGGAGTGCTTCCTCTATTCATAGAAATTTCGTCCTTTTCTACTTTGTACGTTTACACAAGATATTTTATACTACCCTTTGAAGTGCTTAAGTATCATAATGTAACTGAAAATCATATGATAAAACCATAAAAGTGATAAATACAAAAGAAAACCTTGCATTTTATTGCAAGGTTACTCATTAGGTTAAGTGTTTATTTTCCTAGGAGAATAAAAACACCGGAAACTAAGCCTAACGTGGCTAAGATTAGTCCTAATGATGGGATTGGCAGTTTAACTAGACCGGATAATCCTGAGATGATCATCCAAATTGCCAGAAGTAGAAATCCTAGATTCTTAGTTACTTTCATGAGTAACCTCCTTGATCAGTTATAAAACGCGTCTACCTTGTATAAGTCTGAGCAATACGATTACGATGGCAATAACCAACAATACGTGGATAAAGCCTCCGACAGTTGTCGAAGTGACAATGCCTAATAGCCATAATACGATTAATATAATAGCAATGGTCCAAAGCATAACAATTACCTCCTTTCTATGTAGTTGTTAATTTAAACGCAAAAATGTATCCTCCGGATACTGGTTTTCGATATCGATGATTTCTATTCTGCTCTATATGACATCTATGGGAATTCAGTGTGAATGTCAGAGGATACACTTACATTATATTCCTATTCCACTCAAATAGCGAACATGTTGCACTTTGGATCTAGATCATCATTTTCTAAATGAATGATTGCTACGCAATCAAAAACATGTGTTAACCTCTGTATAATTGGGAATATGTATGCTTTTAAAAATCAAAACTGGTCAAAACTTGACAGTCAAGTTAAGTTCGTCTAGAATTGATTTGGCTTATGAGGGAGTACTTGGCACAGTGTGCGGTTTTGTCAACAACCCGGTGATTCATCATCTGGCAAACCTTAAACAAAGAGACTCATATTCACAGCAAACATGATTTTTTATTTGCTGGAAAGTGAGAAGTATGGATCTCGTTTCAATATTAATTATAGGTGTTGGATTATCTATGGATGCTTTTGCTGTGGCTATGGTAAAGGGTTTGTGTACTAAAGATCCTCGTTTTAGATTTGCGTTTAAAGTAGGGCTTTATTTTGGTTTCTTTCAAGCGATCATGACTTTGGGAGGCTACTATTTAGGCTTAACATTTAGTTCATTGATCAACTCATTTGACCACTGGGTCGCATTTATACTCTTGTCCGCCATTGGTGCAAAAATGATTTATGAGGGATTTCAACCTAAAGATCTAAGCTGTGAGGTTGAGCCATCAACGGATCTAAAGGCAATGTTAGGGGTCTCGATTGCGACCAGCATTGATGCTTTGGCCGTAGGGATCAGTTTAGCGTTATTGACCACAAACATCTTATCGACTTCATTGATTATAGGTTTTGTTACCTTAATATTATCGATTATTGGGGTCATGATTGGAAAACGATATGCAGCTCTGATAGATAATACTGCCGAAATCGTAGGTGGTCTTGTCTTGATTGGTATCGGAATTAAAATCTTAATCGACCATCTTATCTAAAACCAGAAAGTTCTGGTTTTTTTGTGTTTTGTTTCTTAAACCCCATTGATAACTTTTAGGTGTAAAATATAGGTAATCAAAAATGATACAGTTTATGGATCATCCATAATCTAATCGAGGTGAGGTAAATTCATGCAGACAGATCAAAGGCTTACACAAGCCTATCGTAATGCACGTATAGAAACGATAGACAAAGATTCTAAGATCGTTTTTATGAGTGACTGTCATCGTGGCAATGGAAGTTCCTCAGATGAATTTAGTCGTAATCAAAATGCTTTTGTGTATGCCTTGTATCATTATCTGGATTTGGGTTATACCTATGTAGAAGCTGGAGATGGAGATGAATTGTGGGAATATAAATTTAAAGACATCAAGTTAGCGCATGAGGATGCTTTTTCAGTCATGCGACTATTTCATAAAAATAACAGATTGATCATGATGATAGGTAATCACAATATCTTCATGAATAATCAAGACTATGTCACAAAAAACCTTTTTACAAGTTATGACAAATATAGTGAGACCGTTCATGAATTGTTGAATCATGTCAAACCGATTGAAGCTTTAGTGTTGAAGGTCAAAGAGACAGGCCAGGAAATCTTTGTGGTCCATGGTCATCAAGGTGATTTCAACAATGATCAAAACTGGTTTATGTCGATGTTGTCACTAAGATATTTCTGGCGATTTATGCATGCTTTTGGTTTTCATAATCCAGCAAGTCCTGTTAGAAATGTTCAAAGACGGCATAAGATCGAAAAGAACTACAATAAGTGGATCGAAAAACATCAGATGATGTTGATCTGTGGTCATACACATCGATATAAGTATCCCAAATTAACAGAACTCCCTTATTTTAATACAGGGTGTTGTATCTATCCAACGAGTTTAACTGCCATAGAAATCGAAAATGGTGAGATCATGTTGGTTCAATGGCGAACCATCGTTAATCTTGAAGGTGTCCTGCAAATCGTGCGCGAGATCATCAGAGGTCCAGTTCCACTGACGAAATTCGATCTGCGTAATCGAGAGTAAGGTACTTTTAAGAGATTGATACATGAAGTAATATGCGAGGGGATAATGAACCATATGCAAAAGTGGATTTTGAGAATCAAAGCATGGTTAAAATCAAGACGTGAGGCAAAACTTCCGGTCATTTACTGTGTCCATGGTTTTGGGGTCAGAAAAACGGTTGAGTTTTTACCGCTTAAAATGTACTTTGAAGATTTAGGTCATAAGGTTGTCTGTGTCGAGCTTTTTGATCAAAGGGATCCTAATGATACCGATCCGCAACAATGGTTACAAAGGGCAGAAGATGGCTTAGCACAACTTATTGCTCAAGAGAGAAAAGTGTGGCTGATTGGATTTTCGATGGGTGGTGTCATTGCGACATATTTATCGACCTTGTATTCGGTTGAACGGCTTGTTTTATTGGCTCCGGCATTTGAATATTTATCACTGCAAAACGTAAAAGGGGCTGCAAAAAATGTTGCCCGAACAATCATAAAGAAACCTAGAACTAATTTATCATCAAACTATCCACCATTACCCACAAGTTTCTCTCCAGTTTTTAGAAGTATTATCGCGCTATGTAGAGATTCAATCGGAAAAGTCGATGTTCCAGTTTTATTTCTTCATGGCAGTGATGATGAAACGATCCCCATCAGAAGCAGTGAGAATGCTTATGCTAAAGTACCTCATGAAATGAAGTTATTGCTTGTGATTGCAGGCGTCATGCATCGTTTACTTGATGATGATCGGCTTAATCAGGATATACTAAAGCTTATCGATGATTTCTTCAATGAACGATTATTAAAAGAAATCCCGATTAAATAGACTTTATTTATAAAGTTATCTTGTACTAAAAATGAATTAAAACATAAATAAGCTGGTTTTTTAGTCTGTATTTGGCCAAATTGAGCTTTACTTGACCTAAATATATTTTATTTGATGTTATAATATTATGGCAACATAAGTAACAGAATAAAAAGCTTTTAATCCCTAGGAAAGATGAGTATCCATGAAAATCATATGTGCTCCTGATTCATTTAAAGAAAGCATGAATGCTTCCGTTGTCTGCCAAAGTATGGAAAGAGGCATACGGAAAGTTTTTCCTGATGCTGAAATTATACATTTACCTATGTCGGATGGTGGAGAAGGACTCTTGTCTTCACTAATCAAGAGTACCAATGGATCCATGTTTTCAATTATGGTTATGGGTCCTTTACGTGAACAGGTTCAAGCATCCTATGGTCTTTTGGGCGATCATGAAACTGCGGTGGTAGAAATCGCACAGGCATGTGGTTTACACTTGGTCCCCAAAGCCTTACGCAATCCTTTTACGACGACTTCTTATGGCGTTGGACAACTTATCAAAGCAGCACTCGATTTGAAGCCAAAACGTTTGATTATCGGTTTGGGTGGCAGTTCTACCAATGATGGGGGAGCTGGAATGTTGAGTGCTTTAGGGGTTAAATTTACAGATAAAAATCAACATGAACTTCGTTTAGGCGGTGGTTTTCTCAATCAGTTGGCGAGTGTCGACATTTCAAAATTAGATCCTAGAATCAATGATGTGGAACTTACAATTGCCTGTGATGTCATGAATCCATTAACAGGTTCTAAAGGTGCTAGTGTTGTTTATGGTCCGCAAAAAGGAGCTGATCTATTAATGGTCGAGATCCTTGATAAAAATCTTAAACACTATGCTTCGATCCTAAAGAAAACCCTGAAGAAAGAAGTCGATTCTATACCAGGTGCAGGGGCTGCTGGAGGACTTGGGTCAGCTTTCATCGCCGTCCTAAATGCTCAACTCTCATCAGGCATCAACACTGTCTTACAATTGACCCAATTTGAAACGCTCTTAAAGGGAGCATCTTTGGTGTTGACAGGTGAAGGCAGTCTCGATGAACAGACATCTTATGGAAAAACAATCGTCGGTATCGCTAAAAAAGCCAAGCAACATAAAGTACCTGTTATTGTCTTTGCGGGCAAGATCAGTGGAGATCTGCATCCATTGTATAAAAGTGGTGTAAGCAGTGTTTTTGGGATCGTCCCAGGTGTATTTAGCCTTGAAGAAGCTTTGGCAGATGGCCCTAAGAATATGGAATTAGCGGTGGAGAATACCATGAGATTACTTCATCAAATCAAGAAATTTAAGTAAGGCTTGGTGTATAGATAAATCAATAAACCCTCTAAAAGATGATAAATGTCATCTTTTTATACTATTTTTTGGTATAATTACACTATGTTTTACCTACACATCAATAAAACCTCAAAACAACCCATTTATCAGCAATTGGTTTCGTGCATTAAAAAGGCCATCACAGATCAAGTTTTAAAGCATGATGATCAGTTGCCAACCGATGAAGACATCTGTACTCAATTTGGAATCAGCAACATCGTTGTTAAGCAGGCTTATTCTGTTTTGACCCAAGAAAAATTGATCTCAAGAATAAGGGGCAAAGGAACTTATGTAACAACCGTTCCAAAAACCGAAATGGCCATTTCAAACATCAAAAATTTAGAACAACGATTTGCCCAGATGGGTGTATTAAAAAGACTCAATTTAATTGAGATCATTACTGAACATGATATGGCTTTTGCCTATTTAGGTCTTGAATCTGGCACTTTAGTGTATCGAATCATCTTAACTGCGGTTTATCAAACGACTCCCGTTTATGGTCAAGAATTGATCTTGCCTTGTTCGAGTTTCCCAAACTTGGATAAAGCATTTATCAACCCCAATTACCCATTGACCTTGTTGGCTAAAGACATGTATCAATTGCCTCTAACAAGTTCTAAACATGATTTTTCGGTAGAGAATCTTCAATCATTTTCGTCTCAAATGCTTCAAGTTGAACGACATGAAGCAGCCTATATCTATCGCAGCACCTATTTAGATCAACATAAAAAACCTTTGTTTTTTATTCAATCTACTTACCCTGGCCGTTACTTGAAATTGGTCTATACTCAGGAGAAAAGATGAACATCACCATCGATCGACGCTCAAAGACACCGATCTTTCAGCAAATAGAAATCGAACTGCGTTTAAGTATGATGCGTGGAGAACTATTACAGGGAACAGAATTGCCCGGATCTTTTGATTTTGCCAATGAACTTCAAGTAGAAGAAAACGATGTATTGATGGCATATCTTGCATTGACTAAAGCGAGTCATCTGATTCAAAAGCAACAGAGTTGGGTAGTCAATTATGGTAAGGTCTCACAGCTGATTTTTAGAGATTTTACTTCTTTACATGACATTATTCGTTTAAGTGGATCAACCCCAAGCATCACAACCTTAGCCCTTAAAAAAGACCACAAGATCACCAAAGACATTGGAATCAAGATACCTTTTAGTAAGATCCTGTATACCCGTCGTTTGTATTTTGGCAATGATATCCCTCAAGTCTTGATGGATTGTTACTTCCCACAAGATTTATTTCCAGACTTTGAAAATGCGCTTGAAAGCAACAAACCTTATTATTCATTATTCGAATCGATGTATCACATAGAAGTCAGCCGTTCAGAAAGAACTCTGGAAGCTGGAAATCTTCGCAAGAAAGAAGCTGAACTCTTGAATGTACCCACTGGCAGTGCGTATTGTTATTCGATCGTTAAAACATATGATCGTCTAGAACGCTTGATTGAAATCGATGTGTGCTGGATCTTACCTGAAAACCTACATTTTACAATTGACCAAGATGAATGATCAACCAAGCAGTTTTCTGCTTGTTTTTCTTGATGACTTAATGGAATTAGAAAGGATGATCAAATCATCCCCTCGTAGTATGGATAAGGTATACCCACTGGAGGTGTAACAATGCCAGCAGGTTTAGGCAGAATACGATATGTCAGCGAAAATGACAAAGCACCAGAAATCTCAAAGAAGATCCTTTTACGTATCCTAAGTCATTTTAAACCGTATATGTTTCAATTAAGTTTGACGATCTTTATGATTCTGGTGATGTCGATCTTAAATCTGATTCCGTCACTTTTGCTAAAAAACATCATTGATGTTGCTTTGCCTAAAAAAGATATCCAAATGCTAGGTATCTTAGTTATGATTTCGATTTCAACAACGATTCTAATCAACTTGATCCAAGTAGGTCAAAGTTATCTGAATTCTTGGATCTCAAAACACATCATCTTCAACATTAAAAACAAAATGTATCATCATCTTCAAGGCATGTCGCTTAATTTCTTTACGATGGCTAAACCTGGTGAAATCACGACCCGGATGGGTACCGATATCGATGGGATCCAGGATATTTTTAATTCTACGATCGTCAATGCCCTAAATTCATCCTTTACTCTACTGACCACGGCCTTGGTTTTGTTTAATATGAATTGGAAATTAGCCTTGCTGAGTATGGTGGTCTTGCCTTTATTTATCTTTCCTACCCGAAAAGTAGGGAAAGTAAGATGGAAGGTTGCTTTGAAGTCACAGGAAAAAGCCAGTGAACTCAATCAAATCATCCAAGAAACGTTAGGTATCTCAGGTTTGATTTTGATGAAAATCTTTACGAAAGAAAGACAAGAGAAACTTCATTTTGAGAAAGCCAATAAAGATCTTATAAAGCTACAACTTCGTGAATCATTGGTGGGTCGTTGGTTTATGATGACGATTCAGATTTTTATGACGATTGGACCGATGTTGGTTTACTTCTATGGTGGTTATCTTTTGATTCAAGGGGAATTGACAGTAGGGAGCATCATTGCCTTCGTTGCGTTGTTGAGTCGATTGTATGGACCTGTTACCCAACTCTCAAACATTCATATCGATGTGACCAGATCCTTTGCTTTATTTGGCCGTATCTTTGAATACCTGGATCAAGATCAAGAAGTGAAAGATAAAGACAATGCGATAGATTTACCCATTCAAGCAGGTTTGATCGAATTCGATCATGTAAATTTTTCCTATAATGTCAATCAACCAATCCTGCATGACATCTCATTTAAAGCTTATCCTTCAACGATTACAGCTTTGGTGGGTCCTAGTGGTGCCGGTAAAACAACGATCACCAACCTGATCCCTAGGCTTTATGATGTCATATCTGGAATTGTGAATGTAGATGGGATCAGCATTAAAGACGTGACACTAGAATCATTAAGATCACACATTGGAATTGTAATGCAGGAGCCTTATCTGTTTAATGCCTCCATCAAAGACAATCTTTTATACAGCAAATCAGATGCAACACAAGACGAGATGATCAAAGCGTGTCAAGCAGCCTATATTCATGATTTCATCAGTACTTTACCCGAAGGTTATGATACCATTGTTGGAAATCGCGGAATTAAATTATCTGGCGGTGAAAAACAACGATTATCGATTGCCCGTGTCATATTGAAAAACCCTAGGATCATTATCCTTGATGAAGCGACATCGTCTTTGGATTCCGTATCTGAAGAATACATCCAAAAAGCTATGGGACCTCTCTTGATTGGACGAACAAGCATCGTAATCGCTCATCGTTTATCAACCATTCTAATGGCTGACAACATCATTGTGCTTGATAAAGGCGTATTGCTTGAGCAAGGCAAACATGAAGAATTACTAAAGTTAAACGGATTGTATGCTCACTTATATGAAACCCAGTTTAAGGCTCAAATCAAGGCAAATGAAGTTAACATAGAAGCTGAACTTATAAATCAATCTTAAAATAAATGCCCAGGTTTTAATTGGGCATTTATTCTTATAGGATTTAGGTTAAACAATGATTCTTGGGCAAAATTATATATTACAAATCATATATGCGTTAACCTTTTAATGGAAGTATCAACGATAGGGAGAACAAAATGAAATTCAATACCATTCCCAGTGCCATTCAAGCAACCACTATGGGTAACCCCATCATCATTTTGGATGATGATTCGCCTGAGTCAAAAGCACATCTGATCATGGCTGCAGAAAAGGGTTCAGCGAATAATTTAGCTCTGTTTGAACAAGTTGGTCATTTGACCTTACATGTGGCTTTGGAGGCATCTCGTTTATTAGATCTCGGTTTTCAAGCCAGTTTAGATGACCATACTTATTTGGTTGTCAATTCTGTATCGATCGAAGAAAAAAGCGTATTGGGTAATCAAAGTCTAAAAGCACGACTAAAAACAATTCAAAAGTTGGCAGATTACAATTCTACAATCAATGATTTTGTTCAACCTGGACATATCTACATCACTCAGGCTCATTTTGGGGGTGTCTTAAAAAGAGTAGGTCATATTGAAGCTTCAGTCGACTTGGCTCGTTTGGCGAATTTAAGACCTGTAGGTTTGGTCAGTGAGATCGCACATGAAGATGGCACGCGCTATAATCATGAAGAATTAGTTGGATTGGCAGAAAAAGAAGGCTTACAGATCATCAAGATCGAAGATTTGATTGCCCATCGTCGTCAACGAGAATCGATCATCAAACGAGCATCCAGTGCTAAAATGCCCACACGTTATGGCAACTTTACGATCATCGGATATGAAAATACCCTAACCAAAGAACATCATGTCGCATTGGTTAAAGGGGATGTCAGCAATGGAGAACCTGTTTTAATTAGAGTACATAGTGAATGTTTGACCGGTGATGCGTTTGGTTCACTGAGATGTGACTGTGGTCAACAATTCGATGCGGCCATGAAAGCGATTGAAAAAGAAGGCCGAGGTGTGCTCTTATATATGAGACAAGAAGGCCGTGGTATTGGATTGATCAATAAGATTCGTGCTTATGCGCTACAAGATCAAGGTCTAGATACCGTTGAAGCCAATCTTGCGTTGGGTTTTGCGGCAGATATGCGTGACTATGGAATTGGGGCTCAAATCTTAGCCGATCTAAACATCAAACAATTACGACTTATGACCAACAATCCTCGTAAATTGGTAGGTTTATCTGGTTATGGGATCGAAATCTCTGAGAGACTTCCAATACAACTCAATCATAATGAAAAAAATGAGCTTTATTTAAAGACAAAGCAAAATAAACTAAGTCATATGTTGAAATTTGAAGAGTAAAAAGACCACCAAGTGGTCTTATTTTTTGAGTATAGATAGCGTTTCTTGTACCAACTCATCCACAGTGACACTATTGAAACCAATCAATGAGGTTGCTAAGGTATTTTGATGAGGCTGGATCCATTCGTCTGGGATACTTTGAGCTCCCAACAACATGCCTAGTAGTGAACCTAGGGTTGCTCCATTACAGTCTGTATCAAATCCTGCTTGAACAGACATTCCTAAGCTCTTTGAGAAATCCTTGTTTCCATACAACAATGCTGTAACTACGATCATCGCATTGGGATTGGTATGACACCATCCATGGCCACTTGTTTCGTCATAAAGTTTATGGATCAAGGCAATCGTTTCATCATAAGATTTTTGTTCTCTATGATGACTTAAAACTGCCTGGATGTCTCCGCGTAAACGACAGCGAGCAGGAATCTCATCTAGTCCTGCTTCGATGATGGTCAAAAGATCATCACTAACGGCAGCTGCTGCAATCATGGCAGCCATCAACATTTCACCATAGATCCCATTTTTGATGTGCGAAATACTGGCGTCTCTAAAAGCCATTTCAGCCGCTAGATCAGGATCACCAACATTGATATATCCAAAGAAATCAGCTCTGATTTGAGCCCCAATCCATTCACGATAGGGGTTCATGGTGGTTGCGGTTTCGGGAGCCAATAATCCCATTGAAGCATTTCGGTAGGCAACACGTTCAGCAGTACATGTCGCCAGCATGGGCATCCATGTCAACCAAGCTTCTAAAACATCATTGGGTCTAAAATCTTTACCATAAGTTTGAACCAGCTTTAATGCTAAAACAGTGTAATTGGTATCATCATCGATCGGCGCAAAACCTGTCAGTGTATCTGCCCATGCGCGAGTAGGATCTGCTTTTTTGACCCACTCCGGGGTTAACTCACTTAGTTTGATGTATCTGTCCATGGGATAATTTGCACTGTCTTTAAGCAGTTTGTTTAAATCCTTGCTGAGCCATCCTTCAACAGGTTTACCCAATAAACAACCACTGATGCGTCCTATCCAAGCTCCTTTAATTTTATCAAACAAGATTTCATCAGACAGCTGTACTGAAAACTTATGTCTTCTATTGGGTTTTGCGGATTGGATTCCTGGATAATCAGATGGTTCGATAAAAGGGTAGCCTTTGATCATAGGGGCATTATCTAACTGAGCCTTTATGGCTATAGCGACTTCTGTTTTATTTTCAGTGATGCTTCGCTTTGCGACCTCTTCACATATGGCACGTAAAAGTTTGACATCTCTGCCTTCGTCTTGTGCTTGCTTCCATTCCAAAACCAATTCAGGGGCAAAATGTATCCACGCATGGTGTTCTAACATAGGTTTCTCCTTATATGCTATAGAAACTATAACATATGTGAATATGTCTGGGTAAATAGTCGACTGCAGGTTAGCTTATTGTTTTGTATACGAATAAGAATGTCTTTCGACATCCTTATTTTATTGCATCTAAGAGTTCATTCACATTAATTTTAGTCATCTTCAACATCGCATCCATGGCTTTTTGAGCTTTGATCGGATCAGGATGATTTAAACAATCAAACAAGATATTAGGAATGATCTGCCAAGTGAGACCATATTTATCACTAAGCCATCCGCATTGTTCAATCTTGCCTCCAACGGCTAGTCTATCCCAATAGGAATCTACTTCTTCTTGGTTTTCACAGTCGACATACATCGAAATCGCTGGGGAAAAACTTGCGTAAGGTCCTCCATTGAAGGCTATGAAACGTTGGTTGAACAACTCGAATGATATGGATTGAATATCGTCACTATTGGAAGATTCATCGATGATCTTAGCGTTTGGAAATATGGAAACATAGAAATCTACAGCTTCTTTGGCTTGATGATCAAACCAAAGAAAAGGGGTGATCTTATTCATATTTGTTTCTCAGGCTCAACATAATCAAGTTGCCAACCTATCTCAAATTGATCGATCAAATAGGTATATGACTTACTCCAATAAGTTTCTGATAAAGGAATGATGACTCTAGCGTTGACTTTGAGTTTATCATAAACAGCTTTTTGTTCATCTAGATTATCGAATTGTACAAACAAGGTAAGGTTTTCACCGATCTTGACAGGTTTGCCTGGTGGAGTATCTGAAAACATTAAAGTAAAATCTCCGATTTTTAAATTGGCATGTGCGATCAAATTCTCGGTTTCAGGGGTTGTAGGACTGTGCGTTGGGACATCTTTATACAGAAACATTTTTGGTTTATCAAGCTTAAATACTTCTGTGTAGAATTCAACTGCAGCTAACGCATTCCCATTAAAATCAATATAGTTCATGAATTGGATCATTGTTTAGCTCCTTTAGTTGTTTAATGATTCCGTGTACGATTTGAAATGATCAAGTATGGCTTGCCATCCTTTTCTTTGAAGTTCTTCAGAATTCTCATCTTCAATCTCAAAAGACTCAACGACTCTAATCTTTGAACCTTCTTGGAAGAAACGAACTTCCATCTTGCGATCATCTCCTAATGTGCTTCTTATGATTTGATGAAAGTGGATCTCATCATAAATTCCCCAAAAATCAAACCCTACATTTCCATTCTTTGCTTCCATTCTATAGTTAAACTTACCACCGACTTTTAAATCATTTGTCGCATGTGTTGTATGCCAATCTTCTGAGGCATGATTCCATTTAACGATATGCATGGGTGTTGTCCAAACTTCCCAAGCTTTATCCAGAGAAGCTGAGATCACGGTTTCTATCGTTATTGATTTTCTGTTTGATTTGGTCATGTTTTTCCATCTTCTTTCTAATCGTACTATGACGTTTTAGAATTGTAAAATCAAGCCAAATACATCATCAGATAATCTTCAATTGGGTTGATTGATGCGTTGGATTCTACCTTCTACTTTAGATTTTAAATTGGTGTGGGTCATAAGATATTCTTCAATGATGTTGTTTAGAGAGGTACAAAGCACAAGTGGTTTAGCGTTTTTGAAGATTTCGGCTTGATCCAGCCCTAGAAACTTATCTAAGTTACTGAGATGAAAAGTTTGTAAACCTACTTTATAGAGATGATTGGGTTCAACTGTTTTGTGGTTGAGATCGAATTTTACGATTTTATGTTGACTTTGATCATAAATGATGGTTGTTCCTTTGCTTAACTGATAGTGTTCAAAGGTAGGATTGCATCGTTCAGGTCTCAAAATGAACTCAAAGGCTTGAATCAGTTGATTTCCCGTGAGTTGGATTTGATGTACGGCTTCTGCATAAGGAAGTAAAGTAACTAAATCGGCGACTGTGACGATTGGACCGAGTTCTGTTTTGCGAATGGCTCCAGCCCCCAGCATCATTAAATCCAAGCCTAACATTTCTTTAGCGATATCTGACAGTAAATTACCAAGTTCTGATTCTTGTTCACGCTTGGGATGGGTTAATTTACGTGCCAAATGGGTTAAGATGCGACCATATTTTTCATCAACCTGGTCTTTAAAACGAAGGATCACGCTTTCTAGTATAGGATCTCTTGGACAATGCTCAGGGGTGATTGGAATCAGTTTCCAAGTATAACGATCGACTTTATTGAGATCTTTATCGATGATCAAATCAAAACGTCCGATTTGAGCTGTGCCTACTCCAGCTTGCGTGATGAGAATCTGATTGATTTCTGCAGGTGACTCTAATATGGTGTGAGAATGTCCCCCAATGATCACATCGACACCCCATAACGGATCCAACAAGCTTGCCAATGTACAATCGTTCTCGAAGCCGATATGCGTTAACAAGAGTGTTAAATCAACATCAGTCGTCTTATAACTGTCACAAATTTTACCTACTTCTTTAGCTGCATCTTTGATGTCGACAAATGTTGAAATCAACTTATCTAACTTTAAGGAATCTAAGATCGATTCGGTCAATATCCCAATGACCAAGATTTTGATCCCATCGATCTCAATTAATTTATGCGAGTTCAATAATCTCGTGTTTTGATTTTTTAAATAGAAATTGGCTGATATTATAGGAAACTTGGCATATTTTTCCAGAAACAACAAGTGCGGCAATCCATAATCTACTTCATGATTTCCAACACATGCGATATCAGGTGCGATATAATTCATGATTTCCATCGTAGAGATGCCTTTGAATTCACTGTCGATCAGTGATCCTTGTAGCATATCTCCCGCAATACAATAGAGTACACTTTCTTCTTCTTCACGTACTTTTGAAACGTAACCAGACAGCATACTGACTCCACCTACCAGTTGTGCATTATTATCCTTAGACAAAAAATCTCCGTGCATATCATTCGAATGCAAAATCGTCAATTTTTTCAAGTCGGCCATTGTACTTAACCTTTCTTATGTTGAACTGCTCTTGCTTTAATCTTATGCTTTTTTGGTCATTTGCAAACACAATAAGTGGGAAAAATGTGGTTATTTAATCATGTGAAAATTGACTAAAACATGTAAAAATGATAATATGGAATCGCTAAAGGGAGTAGAGGCCGTAAAGGTGATCCGTTTCGTCAACACGACTTAGGTCCGGACGTATCAAAATCTCAAGACTTTATCATTTTTTTTGGGGTAAGGTCTTTTATTTTTAGACCATCAAGGAGCAATATGAGTAAACAAGTAAAATGGCATGAAAAGAAGTTGATCGATGTATTATCAGAAATCGATGTCCAACAAGGACTTAATTCTGATCAAGTTTTAAAGTCAAGACAAGACAATGGTGAAAACCAACTTGATGAAGGCAAGAAGAAATCGTTTTTTATCCTATTGCTTGAACAATTCAACAATGCGATGATCTTGATTTTGATTGCGGCAGCTGTCATCTCTGGTTTTTTAGGTGAAGTTACAGATGCGATGATCATCATGGCCATCGTTATTCTTAATGCACTACTAGGCATCCTGCAAGAAAATAAAGCTGAGAAAGCTTTGGCTGCATTAAAAGAAATGTCTGCGCCAATGGCGAAAGTAAGACGCAATGCGCAAGAAACAATTATTCCTTCAAAGGATGTTGTGGTAGGCGATATATTAATGCTTGAAGCAGGTGATAAAGTTGCGGCTGATGTTCGTTTGATCAAAACATCCAGTACGCAAATCCAGGAATCTTCATTGACTGGAGAATCTGTCCCGGTTGATAAATCAGCTGAATTGATCTTATCTGAAAATGCATCTTTAGGTGATCGTAAAAATATGGCATATGCCTCATCCAATGTTACTTATGGACGGGCAACAGGTTTGGTCATCGGTGTAGGCATGGATACAGAAGTCGGCAAAATCGCGAAAATGTTGACAGGAACTCCCAATGAACAAACGCCTTTACAGAAAAAACTGGATCATTTAGGAAAAGTATTGGGTGTTGGGGCTGTGGTTTCAGTCGTCTTGATTTTCGTAATTGGTCTAATCAATCAAAGAGAAATCTTGGAGTTATTCTTGACTTCTGTTTCTTTAGCAGTAGCAGTCATTCCGGAAAGTTTACCTGCCGTCGCAACCATCGTTATGGCGATGGGTGTTCAACGTATGGCGAAACGCAATGCGATCATACGCAATTTGTCCAGTGTTGAGACTTTAGGTGGGGCAACCATCATATGTTCCGATAAAACTGGGACCTTGACTCAAAATAAAATGACGGTTACTGATTATTGGATCAGTCATGAGGATAATCTTAGGGAATTAAGAAAAGGGGCTTTCTTATGTAATGATGCTCGTTTGATCGATGGTTCTTGGGTTGGCGATCCAACTGAAACAGCACTTTCTGAATGGGCCATTAAGTCAGATATGGATCAACAGATGATTGAGGAAAGTTATCCACGAGTAGCTGAAGTACCTTTTGATTCTGGTCGTAAGAAAATGACAACGGTTCATCAAGTTGAAGATAAATTTATCGCCTACATCAAAGGCGGAGTCGATGAAATCTTAGCGGGTGTAACACATATCGCTTCTGGGTCACAAAAACGTCCAATTACAGATGAAGATCGACAAAACATTCAAAATGCCAATGAAGACATGGGACGCAGAGCTTTGCGTGTTTTGGCTTTAGCGAAGCGTGAACTCAATGAGGTCATTAAGGATGGCGATCAATCTGTTGAAGCACACATGACATTTGTGGGGCTTATGGGAATGATCGATCCACCTCGAGAAGAAGTCAAGGTTGCCATAGAAGAATGTCGCAGTGCAGGCATACGTCCGATCATGATTACAGGTGATCATAAAACAACAGCTGAAGCGATTGGACGTCAGATTGGTTTGATGTTGGAAGGAGATCGTGTCGTTACCGGCAATGAACTCGATGAAATGAGCGATCAAGATCTATTTGATCAAGTCAAACAAATCGTTGTGTATGCCAGAGTATCTCCTGAACATAAGATGCGCATCATCGATGCTTGGAAAAAGCATGGTGAAATTGTAGCGATGACTGGAGATGGTGTCAATGATGCTCCAGCTTTAAAGAAATCCGACATTGGAGCGGCTATGGGCATCGTAGGGACTGAAGTTGCCAAAGGGGCATCTGATATGGTCTTGGCAGATGATAACTTCGCCACAGTCGTGCATGCAGTCGAAGAAGGACGTCGTATACGAGACAACATCAGTAAAGCAATAAGTTATCTACTATCCTGTAATGTTGGAGAATTGTCGGTCTTATTGATCGCAACCATCTTAAACTGGGATTCACCTTTACTGCCTATTCATATCTTATGGATCAATCTTGTTACGGATAGTCTTCCTGCTTTAGCGCTTGGTGTAGATCCTGCACAAAGCGGCATCATGAAAAGATTGCCTAATCGCGATACATCATTATTAAATAAATCCATGGTTTATCGTATCTCTTATCAAGGACTCATGATTGGTGGTTTAACCATATTTGCCTACTTATATGGATCAGGTGGATTATGGATCGAAGGATCACTAGAACTCGGACGATCTATGGCCTTTAGTGTTTTGGCCTTTAGTCAATTGGCCCATTCATACAATATTCACTCCAATTCCAAATCTGTCGTAGGTTCATTCTTCATCAACAAATGGTTGATTGGTGCCACTGTGATCAATGTTGGGATGATGATGGCAGTCTTGTTTATTCCAGGAGTCAATACTTTATTTAAAGTAGTCCCGATTGACTTTGAACACTGGGAAGTCATCATCGCTTTATCATTGATGCCGATCGTGGTTGTTGAAGTTGCTAAGTTACTCAAACTTAACGGAAAATAAAGGAATATTGCACAGGCTCATCGCCTGTGCTTTTTAGTTAAGATGCCTATGATATACTTTTAATATGAACTCAAAACTAACTCATTATAAAAACGGACAGGTGATTCATATCACAGAAAATGCCATCATGACCTATTTCTATAAGGATGGATCCCTTAAAGCCAAAGGACCAGTGAATAATCAAATCATGGAAGGTGAGTGGTTTTTTTATCGAGAAAACGGACAGATATCTCAAATAGGTCACTTTAAAAATGGACTTAAGCACGGTTCATGGATCCGTTATGACAAGGAAATGAACATAGAGTATGATGAAACCTTTGTTGAACATAAAATCGTCAAGAAAAAACTGTAAACTAAACTATAAACAACATACAAAAGGGGAATTATGGATCAGATCATCGCTAAAACCATCGTGTCTGAGTATAAAAGCAACCATGAATGGTTTGGTGCCCATTACAACATGAACATCTACAAAGGCTGTAATCACGGTTGTATTTACTGTGACAGTCGCAGTGACTGTTATCAAGTCGAAGAATTTGATCGTGTAAGATCCAAAGCAAATGCCTTGACCTTGATTGAACGCGACTTAAAATCAAAACGTAAGACAGGTGTTATTGGGACTGGCTCCATGAGTGATCCATATAATCCATTTGAGAAAGAACTGGTGTTGACACGTGGAGCATTAGCTTTAATTCATCGTTATGGATTTGGAGTTTCGATCTTTACCAAAAGTGATCTTGTGGTAAGAGATGCAGAACTTCTAAAAGAAATATCAAAACATTCGCCAGTCTTGATTGGGATCACCATTACGACTGCCAATGATGTTTTATGCAAGCGTCTTGAACAAAATGTTGCTGTCAGCTCTCTTCGTTTCAAAGCCATTCAAAATTTAAATGATCAAGGCTTATATGCAGGGATCATCATGATGCCTACATTACCATTTATCGAAGATACACCCGACAATATTCGCTCAATCGTAAGATTGGCTCATGAACATCGTGCCAAATTTATCTATACGATGCCATACTTTGGGGTTACTTTAAGAACCAATCAAAGAGATTGGTTTTACCAAAAACTAGATCTCTTATTTCCAGGAATGAAAGAAAAATATATGTCTACTTTTGGGGATTCCTATTCATGTACATCACCCAACTCAAAACACTTGTGGGAGGTGTTTACCAAAGAGTGTGAAAAATATGGAATCGTTTATCGGATGAAAGACATCATTCAAGGATATCAAAAAGGATATGGATTTGATCAGTTATCACTCTTTGATGTCTATTAGAATTAAAGCGAAAACATAAACAGATGTTTAATTCTAAATAAAAGACCAATTGGTCTTTTACTTTGAGTTAGATTTTAAATACTCATCTTTCATTTCAATGTAATGTTGAGCATTGCTTAAGATGTGTTGGATTTCTTCGTCATTGACCTGTCGTTTAAGTACAGCGGGGATTCCAGCAACTAAGGTATTGGATTCAATGATTTTGTTTGGGGATACCAGTGCCCCGGCTGCAACCATGGCATGACGTTTGATCAAGGCATGATCTAAAATAATTGAGGCACTACCAATCAATACTTCATCTTCAACATTTGCCCCATGAACATGAGCCAAATGACCAATGGTAACCAAAGAACCTATAATGACCGGTGAATCCACATCAACATGGATCACAGCACCATCTTGTACGTTCGTTCCACAGCCAATCTCGATTCGATTCATATCCCCACGTATGACAGCAGAAGGCCATACAGAAACATCATCATTTAAGATGACATCGCCTATAACACATGCGGTTGGTGCGATATAAACATTCTTGCCTAAGATGGGTGACTTACCTTTATACGATTGGATCATGATTTCCTCAAAGTTCTTTCAAATGAACAAATTTATTCTATCATACTTCCTACTTATGTGAAAAAAGGACGAAAGTTGATAATGGGATTATTTTTGATATCGAAATAGGTATACAAAATCGTTTTTTTCTAATAAACTGTTTTTTGTCAGACACTTGATTGGCAAAAGGGAAATGCAGAGAAGCACAATTGTACATAAACACTTGAATGGAGTCGATGTGGCTAAGTTTGTTTTGTCTATTTTTGTTGTTGCGGCTCACACATTTGCGTTAAGATCATTTGGGTTTATGCCCAGCTTTATTCTATATAATGTTTTTTCTAGAACAGTGGTTCCCTTATTTTTTGCGATCTCAGGTTATTTTTTCTATTATAAGCGGGGAACACAAACAATCAAGATTGGAAGATTTACAGTCAATGAGTATTATTATAAATACACAAAAAGAATGCTTCAGATCTATTTGGTTTGGAGTTTGATCTATTTGTTTGATGTTGTAAATAGATTCTTCTTGAGTGGGGATGTTCCGATTATCTTGCTTATTCCATTATATGTCTATTGGGGTGCAGTTTATGGAACCTATTATCAACTCTGGTTTTTCCCGGCTTTGTTATTTTCGGTAACTGTTATCCATTTGCTATCGAAAAGAATAGGACTGAATAAATTACTTATGATTGCTTTTGGTTTCTATATCATCGGTATGTTTGGGGATGCTTATTATGGGTTTGTTGAAAACATACCAATCATCTCTGATTTTTATAAAACGATCTTCATGCTTTTTTATACAACACGCAATGGATTGACTTCGGCCTTGTTTTTTGTGGTATTGGGCGCCATGATGAGTCAACGCGAGTTACGTTTTAAGCCATCGAAAGCAGCACTGTATATGGTGATCTCGATTGCTTTGCTGGCGGTTGAAGTGTTTGCTTTAAGAGCCTTTTCAAAACCTGTAGATTATAATGTCATGCTTGGAGTCATACCCGTGACTTATTTTAGTTTTCAATTGACTTTAGGCGTCGATTTAAAATTCAAGTGGAACTATCGATTTCTAAGAGACTCAAGTGTGATTATCTTTTTCAGTCACCCTTTATTCATCCTTCTCTTTGACTTGATCCTTCCTTACTTAGGACCAGATTTTGATGCTTTGCAGAGTGTTTATCGCTTTATATTTGTAACCGCAATGTCTTTTGGGTTAGCAGTCCTTGTGATTAAACTAAGGTCTCATAAAAAACTAGGAAAACTGGTTTCCTATCTCTATTAAACGACCAATTTAAAGGGTTTTTTTCAATTGATAGAGTTTTCACACAAAACGGGTGTAAACTAATAATGAGGTGGAATATGAGAAAGATCATGATTGTGGTTTTGGCCTTTTTATTGGGGGGCTGTTCTATTAATCAAACCAGACGTTATTTTATCGATCCGAAATATTATCTTAATGTAGATGGCTCAACAGTGACCATTCCTTTAGCGGAAGCCGTCAGGGCAGCAATAACCCGTCAAACCATAGAAGAAGTCAGACCTTATGTTTTGCACACAAAGACACATCAAGCGTATGTCAACTTAATCAATAAAAAGGTTGATTTGATTTTTGTGACCAGTCCTTCTGCCGAAGAGTTGGATTTAGCTAAAAAAGCCAAGGTCGAACTAGAAATCATCCCTATCGTTTCAGAAGCTTTTGTTTTCTTAACAAATAAAGATAATCCGATTGATTCATTGACCATCGATCAGATTCAAAGAATATACACGGGTGAATATACCAATTGGAAACAGGTTGGCGGAAATGACATGCCCATCAAGGCTTTTCAACGTCCAATTAATTCAGGATCACAAACAGGTTTCCTCGAATTGGTCATGAAAAATAAGATCCCGATGGAAGCTCCAATTGAAATGATGCCAGCAGGGATGGATGAGTTGATTGAAAGAGTCGCGGTTTTCGATAATACCTCAGATGCGATTGGATATTCTTATTATTACTATGTGACTGACATGTGGGTCAATACTAATGTAAAACTAATCAAGGTCAATGGTATTCTTCCGACCTCAGCAACCATACAAGATAATTCTTATCCAATCCATACAGCCTATTATGCGGTCATACGTAAGGATGAAATGATTGGTAGCCAAGCCAGAAGAATCATCGACTTCATCTTATCCAAGGAAGGTCAGCAATTGATGGAAGATGCTGGATATGTAAAAGTCAAATGATAAAGCATGGTCTTTTATTAACTTTGATTCTTATGCTTTTATCATCTTGTGTCCAAGGTCAAAGTGTAACGCCTGTAGTATTCACAAAACCAGAGAAGGGTACCTTTGAATCCCCTAAAGGCACAGTCACTGAGCCTGATCATGAGGTGACTTGGATCAGAAATCAACTGACATTTAAGCTCGAAAATTCTGAAGTACACCCTCGTGAAGAAACGAAAATTCAAACGGAATCATATGTCATCGATGGGTTAAAAGATGAAGCTGTAGAAGCTAAAATAAACAAAGCCATCGCAGATAAAGTTGATTCAATGATAAAGTATGCTGACTTTAAAAACATCCCACCTTCACAAGGTTTGTACATTAAGTATCCCAAAGACACTACTGTGATACCGTTTGTCAGTATTAGATTCGATGAAAATTTCAACTATAACAACATCTTGAGCCTTTCTATTTATACAACGATAGGGATGGATAAAAATCATGAGAATAGAATCGTTATCTCAGAAGACCTGACCTTTGATTTAAATACAGGCAACATCATTCATTTAAGCGATCTTTTCATCAATGGCTTTGATTATGAAACAGTTTTAAATTCTCTCGTTTTGGTAGATGCTGTTTCAAAGACCGAAGAAGCACTTGACAGTATGTTTGAATCCTATATATATCGAGGTGGTTTTACAGGGATTAGAAGCGATGTTGGTTTTAGTTTGTCTGAATATGGTGGATTGACTTTAACTTTTAACACAAGCTATAAAGAATTTGACAATAAATTCTCGTATTCGTATGTAACAATTCCTTATAGCCAGTTAAAAGATGCTTGGGCTTTTGGTCAACGTTTCATGAGTGAAGAATCCTTGTTTACAAATCCAAAAATTACGAGACAAAACAATTATCTTTATACATTTACCATTGAAAAAGATGATTTTGTGCTTAACGACATTCATTTCACCACTTCGAGTGTCATTTATGATGGGATTGAAGGCTCGTGGTTAAACGTTATTAAGACTTTAAAAGAAGAGGATACAAATCGTTTTAAGAACACTCTAAAGAATGATGTGGATCAGGTTAATTACTGGTTCCATGCAAATGTAGTAAGTCAATACATGCGGATCTCAAGAAGATTTGAGTCCTATAAATTTGATGCCAATGGAAATTGGTTATCAAATATCATTACTGAAAAGATACATATGGTTACCCAAGATGGGAAAATGTTAACGCTTGATGATGTCTTTATTGATGGGTATGATTACGAAAGTACTCTCAAGAATCTATTATCAAAGTACATCAATGAAGAATATTTTATGTTTGAAGATGGGAAGATCCCTACTGTAGATGAAGCGTATAACTCGTTGAACTTTTCACTGAGTTATGATTGGATCACTTTCTATAATTTCTCTTCTACACCTCCTGATCAAGACTACAACGAGATAAGTTTCAGCATTAGAATCGAAGATTTTAAGGCATTTATCAATCCGGATGTATTGTTGAAATAGATGTATTTAATAAAGAGGTTGGTCATTTGATATCATTTTGTGTTTTCAAATTAACTTGCTTTTCTAAACATCAATTTTAACGCTACATTATCTGAAAAAACTCATAATCAACTCAAGAACCTCACTTTATCGTATAATGAATCGGTAAAGTGAGGTTTTCTTATGAAAATAGAAGTCTGGTCAGATTATAGTTGCCCGTTCTGTTATATCGGAAAGGTCCACTTGGATAAAGCGTTAGCAGAGTTGAAACTAACCGATAAAGTTGAGATCATTTATAAAGCATATCAACTGGATCCCAGTGCCCCTAAAGCCATTAAACAAAGCACCCATGACGTTTTATCGTCTAAATATGGAGTCAGTCTTAGTGAAGCTAAAGCGATGACTCAAAAAGTTACGGATAAAGCCGCAACTTTAGGATTGGTCTACAATTACGATATTGTTAAGGCAACCAATACCTTGGATGCTCATCGTTTGATGAAGCTTTGTGATCCAGTTGAAGCAAAAGCACTGAATGCGGCTTTGTATGATGCCTATTTTACCCAAGGAAAGAATCTGGCTGATTTTGATGTCTTAAAAGAACTTGGGTTGAGTTTTAAGATGAACAAAGATGAAATCAAAGCAATGCTGTATTCAGATAAATTAAAGGATATGGTGTTATCTGATATCTCAGAAGCAAAAGCACTAAACATTCGCGGCGTTCCATATTTCCGTATCAATAAAAAGCACATTATTCCAGGTGCTCAACCCATCGATACGTTTGTGGAAACACTGCGAAATGCCTATATTACAGAGATGGGAAAATAATTCCAAGCACCAGAATAAAAACTGGTGTTTTTTAATGAAAACAATGATAAAAACATGAGCATTTCATTGGCGTAAACAATATTCATTAATTAAACTATAGTTAGCGATGAAATCCCCCCTTTCTCGTAATCTATTCTCCTTCTAAAAACCTTCAGTAACGAGAAGGTTTTTAGTTGGGTAAATAAATTGAAAGGCATGCGCTGATAAGTTAAAGTATGAATACTGCTTAACACATAATAAAGATATAGTTGTCAAATTTGTCGTTTTTGGAGCATACTGTGTTTAAAGAAGACCCATCGTGAAAGGAGCATTATGCGCGATTCCATTACCATTGTTTTATCTGGTGAAGCGGGCCAAGGTCTACAGACCGTTGAAGAATTCTTGGTTGAGACCTTGACCCAGGAAGCCTATGTATTCTCATCCAAAGAGGTTATGAGTCGAGTTCGCGGAGGCAATAACTCTGTTGAGATTCGAATCTCAGATCATCCCATCCAAGCTTTACGATATACCATCGATTATTTGTTTTTATTCAATGACCATGCATTTGATCGACTCAGTCCAAGAATCAAAAAAGATACTGTTATTTATGGAGAAGCTCCATTTCTAAAATCAGTACCAACAAAGTTTAAAACCAAAGAAGTTGCCTTTTTGGATTTAGCAAAACAAGCAGGAAACAGATTGTATGAGAATACAGCCATGTTTGGCTATATCGCAGGCATGATCGACGCATCTTCTGATAATGCGAAAGCATTGATCACGAAACGTTTTACCAAACGAGGTGAAGACATCGTATCTGGAAACATCAAAGCGTTTGATTTGGGATATGCGTTAGGTTTAGTGGATGCAGATCGTCCTAAAGCACTAAAGCCACTTAAATTTACACCAAAACGCGTTATGACAGGTAATGATGTGTTGACTCTAGGAGCCATCGCAGGTGGCGTCAATTATGTAGCTGCCTATCCAATGTCACCAGGAACTTCCTTGATGACTATGCTTGAAGAAAAGAGCCGTGATGTCGATATCTTGGTTGAACAGGCTGAAGATGAGATTGCAGCATTAAATATGGTTATTGGGGCATGGTATGCCGGAGCGCGAGCTTTGACTACGACCTCTGGTGGTGGTTTTGCCTTGATGACCGAAGCTGTTAGTTTGGCCGGGATCACAGAATCGCCAGCTGTTGTCCATGTGGCACAACGCCCAGGACCAGCCACAGGTTTACCAACGCGTACTGAACAAGCTGATTTGAACTTGGTACTTTATGCAGGTCATGGTGAATTCCCAAGAATGATTCTTGCACCTGGACGTTTAGAAGATGGAATTGAAGTCATGTCCAGAGCTTTCTATATGGCAGATAAGTATCAGATCCCTGTCTTTGTCTTGTCGGATCAATATTGGTTAGAATCAATGAGTCAAGTTGAACATTTAGAATTCAATCCTAAATATCTTGAAAGTTTCGTTGTTAAAACAGAACGTGATTATAAACGCTATGCCTTTGATCAAAGCGGGATCTCACCTAGAGGTATTCCAGGTTATGGTTTAGGTTATGTGAAAGTAGACTCCGATGAACACGATGAGGAAGGCATGATTACTGAATCCTTTACCATGCGTGTAGATATGCATGAAAAACGTCTTCATAAATTTGAACTGATGAAAGAAGACATTCTAGAACCATTGATCAGTGGTGCAACTGAAAAAGAAAAACTGCTCCTGAGTTGGGGTTCAACGTATGGTGTCATCGAAGAAGCCCTAGTGACCAATCCTAAGTGGGGCTATACCCATGTGCATTTTACCCAAGTTTATCCTTTACCTACTTCTGTAGAAAAGCTGATCCGGGGCGCAAAATCCATCACTGTCATTGAAAACAATGCCACTGGACAATTCGCAAATCTGATTCAAATGACTTATGGAATTAAAGTATCGCGTCGCATCTTAAAATACAATGGTGAGCCTTATCACATCGATGAACTGGTCACCATATTGGAGGAAAAACAATGACTAAGTTCGAATTCAACCATGACATCGACATAGCTTGGTGTCCTGGATGCGGTAACTTCCCGCTAAGAAACATTTTGATCAAAGCGCTACAAGAACTAGAACTTGATCCAACTCAAGTCGTATTTTCTTCAGGAATCGGTCAAGCAGCGAAAATGCCACAGTATGTGGATGCCAGTTATTTCAATGGACTTCATGGACGTGGAATGGCTGTTGCCAGTGCCATCAGTGCTGTTAACCCTAAACTGACTGTTATTGCTGAAGGTGGCGATGGTGACATGTATGGTGAAGGCGGAAATCATTTGATTCATAACATTCGTCGTAATCCTCATCTGATCCACATCGTTCATAACAATATGGTTTATGGTTTGACCAAAGGTCAAGCTTCACCAACGTCTCCAATTGGTTTGATTACTCCAATTCAATTGGATGGGGTCTACAATCAACCCATCAATCCTATGGCTTTAGCTTTAGCGATGGGAGCCACATTTGTTGGCAGAGGTTTTAGCGGTGATCAGGAAAAAACAAAAGAACTGATCAAAGCTGCCATCTTACATAATGGATATGCGATCGTCGATATCTTTCATCCTTGTGTTACCTACAATAAGGTCAATACTTTTGCTTGGTATAAGTCACATACCTTCTGGTTGGATGAAACATATATCAAAACAGATAAATTAGCTGCTATGAAACTTGCCTTGGATGAAGAAAAACTGGCTTGTGGTATCTTATTCCAAGTTGAAGGCAAGTCTTATCCTCAGCGTCACCCGTTCTATAAAGGTGATCTCACTCCGCTATATCTGCGTAAACGCGATCCAAAAGTCATAGAAAAACTTATCAATCCTACGAAGTAAAGATTCACATCCGTGAATCTTTTTTAGGTCAGTCAATTGACTTAGAGTTATTTAATGGGTATGGTATTGTAGAGATACAAAAAAACCTTATGAATCAAAACATGACCTTAAAAAACATAGATTACCTTAAGATTGAAGACTCATCGCTGTATGGCTGTGATCAGCTTTGGTATGGAAAGCCTTGGCAACGCTTATCAGGCTGTGGTCCAACATGCGCATCCATGATGGTTCTTTATCAAACGGATCCTAAAAGAGCTCCTAAAACCAAAGAAGAAGCCATATCTGTGATGAATGTGATCTGGACTTATGTTACTCCAGGTTTTGGCGGTATCAACCGTTTAGATCGTTTCTACAACGGTTTGTCTAAATACTTTACGTCTTTGAATTTACCCTATACAAAACACAACCTAGAGGTTTCAAAACTTGTTGAACATCGTCCTTCATTGTCTGAAGTTTCAGAATTCATACAATCTGGATTACTTGAGGATTCCCCAATCGCTTTTTTAAATCTAAACAATGGGAAAGTACATAACCTTGAAGCGTATCATTGGGTATTGATCGTAGGCATCGATGTTGAAGGACCAGATCATGTATTGGTTCATATCTTAGATGGTGGTGAACGTTTGATCATCGACTTGGCTTTATGGCTTGAAACGACCACATCCAGTGGAGGTTTCATCTATTACACCTTCATTTCGCCTTGATTGACAAGTTATCCATATGGATTATACTAAAAGTGACTAAGGACGATCTTAGTCAGGAGGACCTTAATGCTTCAGAAAGAAAAACTGGGGTCATTAGGACATGCACCGCAAACTCCACCAGAAAAACAAGGTGCATTTGCCCCAATGAAAACTGACCCCAAAATAAGTGTTCAGCATGGGTTTCGAGGATTGATGAAAAAGGGACGTCATGCGATGGTCAATCACGGTATAGGACGCGGTCAAATCAATCGCAGAGGCGGATAATTCAAAGTCTTAAACAAAACAACTGAAATTTCAGTTGTTTTTTAGTCCCAATCTAATAATCTTCGATCGCCTTTTAAAGCATGTATCTCCGAGATTTCTTGTGTGATTTCTAAGCAGCCTTTGTAGCTTCCTTGCGGATCTCTAAGTGCAACATATTTTATGTAGACAAATTTATTTTTCATGTGGATCCAAAACTTTGCTTCATCTCGTGATTTGTTTCTAAAAGCACTAAGAATTTCATTGACCACATGAACACTTTCTGCCGGATGACAATTACGCACATCACGTCCAATGACGGCTGCGGAACGGGGGAATAGGCGATCTTTCGCATTGTTGAAATACAACACTTTATCATGTTCATCGATCAATGTAATGTCTAAAGGAATCGCACCCAGTACCAACATCAACTGTTCTTTTGTTAGATGACCTGTTTCTGTGTTAAAGAAGAAAGCAGGTGATTCTTCAACATTTGATTTACGTTTTGGTAAAGGTTGAATAAAACATGCATCAAATTCTGCACAGTGAATCTCTACTTGTTCGAGTTGTGTTGGAGTTAACAGATCAAGTGCGACTTGAAACAATATGAGTTCTTCTTTCTGAATCAATCCATATGCCGCAAAGAAATAATTACCGATCGAAATGATGAGCGCATCATCCAATTGTTGTACATCGACCAATTTTGACACGATGTGCTTTAAATTTGTTTTTGTTTGATCTTGAAGTGACCACATGATTTTTAATCCGGTACAACGATCATCAACTTTTTCTAGGTGAGGAAACAAAACATTCTGGATCTTAACATAATGAGGTGTGAAATCTTGAAGTTCAGTAAATAAAGGCAATAACACCTTAGGATCCACATTTTGAAGTGAGGCATGCATCAGTGTTTGGATCGCAGTGAGCTTGAGTTTCATCGCTTCCTTTTGGTTCATCGACTTCTAGTACTCTGTTGAATAGATCAAACAGATCCATGGTCGACAAAGATTTGATGTCTTTTTCATGGGCTTTAAACAATTCTAACGAACCTTGTCTATCTCTAATGGCCAAGATATAGTCGTATAACCGATTTAAGGTCGCTTGTGAGGTCATATGATCCTCCTTTGTCTGTATTTATATCATAATAATAAACAAGCGAAATGGCAAATCAACAAGTCGATTGCGTCTTATCAGTAGAAACACTATACTTGATTCATGAACATCTTTAAGAATCAAATTAGAAATTCAAGTGTCTTGGTTTCAGGTTTATTAGTCCTGAGCTTAGGCACTTTGTTATTTTTTGAAACCAGCATCATTTCGGGTTTGTTGATTCAACTTAATCGATATGTTTTGATGATCATAGGACTCTTTCAATTTGTGGTATTTCTTTTAGAAAACCAGAAACTTAAGAAGACTCAACACTTATGGAACACAGGCTACTTACTGATCATCAATGTATTGTTGTGGCGTATTCCAGAAATGCAAATTGCCATGATTCCTTTGGTGTATGGTGTTTGGGCTTTGATCAGTGCCATTTCTAAATCGATGATCTATTACGTGTATAAGATCGATGATATTCGACCTCGCTTATGGAATCTGATCGATGCCATCATTTCAGTGGGTTTTGCGTTTGTCTTGTTGTTTGATCCGGTTCCCAGTATGTTGCGTTTAGTTTGGGTCGCAGGTGTTTATTTGATTTATGTTGGGCTTTTTCAAATCGTATCTGGAGTCCAATTGGTAACCGCTGGCTTTTTTAGGAAGAGAATCAATCATCTGTTTAGATTACCGTTACCAAACTTCATCGCCATGCTTTATCCCCAACGCGTACTTAAGCAACTCATTCATCTAGGACTGGAAGTCAATACGGTTCATAAACCGCTTAAGCCCAATCAATTAGAGATCTTGTTTCATATGAAAGGGACTCGATCTGATAATTTAGGACATTTAGATATGATCTATCAAAACAAGCTCTATTCCTATGGAGCGTATGATCCAAAACATCGATATCTCAATAATTCACTGGGGGATGGCGTCTTGATCATCAGTGATCCTCAGCCTTATCTTGACTTTTGCATTAGAACTGAACAGAAAAGGATGATTGGGTTTGTCTATGATATGGATGACCAACAAGCCTCTTTGTTTGAAAATCGAATGCAGCAACTCCTTGATCGTTCACAATCTTGGATTCCTGCTTTTAAAGAAAATGATTCATTGTATTATATCCAACGTTTATCAAGCGCAACCAAGGCTGATTTCTTTAAGTTTACCCAAGGTCATTTTAAAACTTATTTTGCGTTTGGGACCAATTGTGTCGAGTTGGTTGATTATTTCATCAAGGATAAACAACTGGGTTTATTTAGACTCAATGGGATCATTACCCCAGGTGCATATTTTGACTTCCTAAACACAGCTTTTCAACTTCAAACCGATAAGATTACGCAGAGAAGGACCTATTAAGGCCCTTTTTTTCGTATAATAGAAACGAAGGAGTAATTATGAACCTACAAGAAACATTACGTCAACGTATCAAAACACATCAAAAGACGGTTTTAGCCGTTGCTTGTGCTGCTGATGAAGAAGTCATCTCAGCTGTCACTCAAGCTGTATCTGAGCATTATGTATCCGCCATATTGGTTGGTGATGAAGCACTGATCAAAGACATCAGTTCCCAGCATCATTTTTCACTAGAAGGAATCAGAATCATCAATGAGTTGGATCCAGTCTTAGCCTGTGAATTGGCTGTAAAACTTGTTTTTAACCACGAAGCAGATCTTTTAATGAAAGGCTTAGTCGATACCAGTGTTTTACTAAGAGCTGTTTTAAACAAAGAATGGGGTCTTAGAACAGATCACTTGTTGTCTCATGTGACAGTATTTACGGTTCCCACTGTTGATAAAATGTTTTTAATGTCGGATGGAGCCATGAATATTGCCCCAGATGTCAACGCAAAAAAACAGATCATAGAAAACTGTATCCCTGTTACTTCAGCTTTAGGGATAAATAATCCAAAAGTCGCAGTTATTTGTGCCGTTGAGAAAATCAATCCGAAGATGCAAGCGACTTTAGATGCTGAAGAATTAAGTGCACTTCAAAAAGCAGGTGCCATTATCGGTTGTGAAGTCGATGGTCCTTTTGCGTTTGATGGGGCAGTATCGATCGAAGCAGCTCATCATAAAGGCATGAGTAATCCCAATGCTGGTAAAGCGGATGTTTTATTGATGCCCAATATAGAAGCGGGCAACATCTTATATAAAGCCATTACTTATTTTGCGCAAGGTTCGGTAGCCTGTGTCATCAGTGGTGCAGCTGCCCCAATCGTTTTGACATCACGATCAGATAGTGATGAAGCCAAGTTTAATTCGATCTTATTGGCCATTTTGATGGCTCAACATAAAGGGGTTCAGCATGCTTAAGTTATTTGTTTTAAATCTAGGTTCTACTTCAAGTAAGATCGCATTGTTTCATGATTTAGATTTGATTCTCAGTGAGACCTTCAGACACAGCACTGAAGCATTAAATCACTTTCCTAACATCTTATCGCAGACCTCATTTCGTAAAAACATCATCGATACATGGTTAAAGTCCAACAATATTGACCTTTCTTCCATGGATCTCATCGTTGTCAGAGGCGCTGTCACCAAACCGATTCCAGGCGGTGTATATCGTGTAGATGAAGTGGTTTATGATGATATCAGTCATGAGAGAAATGGCTCGCATATCTCAAATGTAGGGGTCTGTATCGGTTATGAATGGGGCAAAGAATCCGGTAAAGAAGTGGTGTTTGTCAATGCGCCTACAACCGATGAATTGAGTGATATCGCACGTATATCAGGTCTAAAAGGCCATCAAAGACGATGTGGTTTTCATGCGTTGAATACAAAACAAATCGCCCTAGAATACGCAAAATCGATCAAAAAACCGATCACTGAACTCAATTTACTGATTGCGCATCTTGGTGGTGGTATATCTGTTGGGATACATTCTCATGGCCGTGTCATCGATACTTCCAATGCTTTGGATGGAGAAGGACCTTTTTCACCTGAAAGAGTAGGGGGCCTAACAGCACGTATGGTCATCCAAGTTATCAAAGACAACAAATATGATTATGAAAAGATCGCCAAGATCTTAGTCGGTCAAGGAGGTCTTGTTTCACATTTAGGAACCAGTGACGTCAAAGCAATCTATGAACGATCACTTACGGATCCGCATACCAAACTTATCTTGGATGCGATGATTTATCAAATCTCCAAAGAGATCGGTGCCTATGCGACAGTCGTCTGTGGTAAGGTCGATCAGATCTTGATTACAGGCGGAGTTGCCTATAATGAATACATCTGTGATGAGCTAAAAAAACGGGTCGATTGGATCGCTCCTGTATCCGTTTATCCAGGGGAAGATGAACTTGTTGCCTTGGCCAGTGGTGGTCTTAGATACCTAAATGGTGAAGAAGCTTTAAAACCATATTAGGTGAAATGGAGATGAAAGGGCTTTCAGCTTGTCTTTTTGGGTGGTATAATTGAATTCGAAGAGAAGCCAAAAAACATGAACCAGGCTTCAAGGAGAAAATAATGCTTAAATTTGAGTATATGGAGAAGTACGGTTACGAACAGTTGATTTATATGTATGATCGTAATTCTGGCTTAAAAGGTTTCATTTGCATACACAACACCACACTCGGACCAGCACTGGGTGGAACCAGAGTTTGGGAATACGAAAACGAAGAAGAAGCTGTGTTGGATGTTATGCGTTTGGCCAGAGGAATGACAAAAAAAGCTGCTTGTGCTGGATTGAATTTAGGCGGTGGTAAAGCGGTCATCATTGGAAACTCTAAGAATTTACGCAAAGATACGGTTAAACGAGAAGCTTTCTGGAGAGCCTTTGGGCGTTATGTTGATTCTTTAGGCGGACGTTTCATTACCGCTGAAGATGTAGGAACTTCTCCTGCTGATATGAATTTAGTCAAGATCGAAACAGATCACGTTATGGGCTTACCGACAACTTCAGGAGATCCTTCTCCGTTTACAGCTTATGGAGTCCTAAAAGGCATCAAAGCATGCCTAAAAGAAGAATATGGGACTTCTAAACTAGAAGGCATCAAAATTGCGATTTCAGGTGTTGGTCATGTTGGGGCTGTCTTAGCTGATCTACTACACGAAGAAGGAGCACTCTTATTTATTTCTGATATCGATCAAGAAGCTCTGAAGAATGTCTCTGAGAAGACAGGGGCAACCATCGTTGATAAAGATCTGATTCATACTTTAGATGTGGATGTCTATGCACCTTGTGCATTAGGCGCCACGTTGAATGATAAGACCATACCTAATATCAAAGCCAAGATCATAGGGGGAAGTGCCAATAACCAATTGGAAGATACCAATAAACACGGGATGATGCTTCATGAATTGGGCATTGTATATGCCCCTGATTATGTCATCAATGCAGGTGGTTTGATCAATGTCTATCAAGAAAAGATCGGATACAATAAAGAAGCTTCGATGCAAGCCATCGATTTGATTTATGACCGTGTACGTGAAATCATTCGTGAATCCAAAGATTCCAATATCCCATCGTATTTAGTGGCTGAACGGATGGCTGATCGTCGCATTGAAATGATGAGTCGCATCAACAGTATCCATATCGCTAAGAAATGAGTGAAGTGCTCATCATCACCGGTGCTTATGGTGTCGGTAAGAGCGAATTTGCATCGCAATTGGCTTTATTAAAAGCCCCTTGTGCATTGGCTGATCTGGATGTCATCAACCCATATTTTAGACCGCGTGAACAAGCCCTTTGGTTAAAATCCAAAGGAGTCGATGTCATCGGCAGTATCTTAAAAAACCACATCAATCAAGATTTTCCTGCCATGAGTGGAAATCTTAGAGGAGCCATCTCACAAAACATCCCGCTGATCATCGATTGTGCGGGCAGTGAAAACGGACTCAAACCACTCGCCAGTTTTGACGATGTGCTACAAAAAGCGTCGGTTTGGCTGGTTGTCAATGCGAATCGACCAGAATCTTTCTTTGATCAAATCAAACCCATGATCGAACTCTTTGAATCAAGAAGTCATCTTAGAATCAACGGTTTGGTTCATAATACGCATATGTTGGACCAAAGCGATCCAGAAATGATCTTAAATGCTCAAGCACAGCTTGAACTGATATCCAAAGATTTGAATATTCCCATTGTCTATACGATGGTCAATGCTTTATTTTTACCGCAACTGAAAACCATTCATAATCCTGTCGTTTACTTCGATCATTTGATCTTAAGAAGCGATTGGATGAAAGGAGAAACATTATGAAAGGAAGAGTCATATTTAATGAAGACACCTGTAAAGGGTGTGGACTATGTGTCAATGCCTGTCCGATGAAGATCTTGGCTTTGGATTTGACCAGAGTCAATAAGATAGGGTATACACCGGCTCATTGTTTTGATATGGATAAATGCATCGCTTGTACAAATTGTGCACTGATGTGTCCAGATTCATGCATTACCGTAGAAAGGTTGGATGTCTAATGGGAAAAGTCTTAATGAAAGGCAATGAAGCCATTGCCCAAGCTGCAATCTCTGCAGGATGTGAAGGGTTCTTTGGTTATCCAATCACCCCACAAAATGAAGTTCCAGAATATATGTCTAAATATCTCGCTAAAAGCGGAGGTGTTTTCGTACAAGCTGAAAGTGAAATAGCAGCCATCAATATGGTTTATGGAGCTGCAGCTGCTGGTGCTCGAGTCATGACCTCATCTTCTTCACCAGGTATTGCGCTTAAACAAGAAGGCATATCTTATTGTGCTGGGGCTCAACTCCCGATCGTCATTGTATCTGTATCGCGTGGAGGACCAGGTTTAGGCAGTATCTTGCCATCACAGGGAGACTATAATCAAGCCACACGAGGTGGAGGCAATGGGGACTATAGAGTCATTGTCTTAGCTCCTAACGGTGTTCAAGAAGCCACAGACATGGTTAGACATGCGTTTAGATTGGCAGATACCTATCGGATTCCTGTCATGGTTATGGCAGATGGGATCATTGGACAGATGATGGAACCAGTTGAGATCGATACGACACCCATCCCAAAAGCAGCCAATTTATGGGCCGCGACTGGAAAAGGTAATCGCGATCATTTAAATGTGGTCAATTCGATGCATCTGGATTCTGTTGAATTAGAAGATCACAATATCCTATTAAACAATAAATACCTAGAAATCGTAAAAAATGAAGTTGAATATGAAAAATTCTTAAGTGATGATGCGGATGTGTTGATCGTAGCCTATGGGACACCATCTCGTATCGTTAAATCTGCGATCAAAACTTTGCGTGAAGAAGGCATCAAAGCGGGTCTGTTTAGACCTAAGACTTTAGTTCCTTATCCTTATGATGCGCTTCATGAAGCTTCTAAAAACGTTAAGTTTGTGTTGTGTGCAGAACTCTCCATGGGACAGATGCTGGTGGATGTCAAATTGGCAGTCAATGGAATCGTTCCAGTGCATTTCTATGGGCGAACAGGTGGGATCATCTTTGAACCCAGTGAAATCGTCAATGCGGTCAAATCGCATTTAGGAGGTAAATAATATGACGGTCATCTTTAAGAAAACAAAAGGTTTGACCGATAAGCCTTTGACGTATTGCCCTGGTTGTACACATGGGATCATTCATCGTTTGGTTGCGGAAGTATTAGAAGAACTCAATGTTTTGGATCGCAGTATTTTGATCGCATCGGTTGGATGTTCAGTCATGAGTTATGATTTCTTTAATTGTGATTCAATTCAAGCAGCACATGGTCGTGCACCTGCAGTAGCTACCGGAGTTAAACGTGTTCGTCCAGATTCAATCGTCTTTACGTATCAAGGGGATGGTGATTTAGCTTCCATCGGAACCGGTGAAATCGTACAAGCTGCGCATCGCGGTGAAAACATCACGGTAATTTTCGTCAACAATGCGATTTATGGGATGACAGGAGGTCAAATGGCACCTACAACCTTACCTGGTCAAATCACCACGACTTCTCCATATGGCCGCGATGTGAAAACACAAGGCGAACCAATCAAGGTGAGTGAATTGATGGCTACGATTCCTGGCACTTATTATGTCGAACGTGTCATGACCGCAGATCCAGTGAGTGTTCGTAAAGCCAAGACCGCCATTAAGAAAGCATTCCAAAATCAAGTCGATGGGAAAGGTTTCTCAATGGTTGAAGTATTGTCTTCATGTAATATCGGATGGGGTTTAAACCCAGTCGATTCCTTAAAATACATCAAAGAAGATATGGCCTCTTACTTTCCTTTAGGTGTATATAAAGACAAGGGGAAAATCTAATGAAATCGATTAAATTGGTATGTGCAGGATTTGGTGGACAAGGTGTCTTGTCAATGGGTCAAATGGTTGCTTTGATGGCCATGAAGAAAGGCTTTAATACCAGTTGGATGCCTTCTTATGGACCTGAAATGCGTGGCGGGACAGCCAATTGTCAAGTCGTCATCGATGATGCTGAGATCGCATCACCAATCATCGCTGAAGGCATTACCTTACTGTTGGCGATGAATCAAATGGCGCTGACTAAGTTTCAACCTAAACTTGAAAAAGGTGCTTGGTTGATCGTCAATGAAGCTTTGGTCAATACCGATGAAGTTCCATCTGATGTCCATGTCCTAAAAGTAGACTTTAATAAGATCGCTTCTGAAATCGGGAATCCTAAAGTCCAAAATATGGCTGCATTAGGATCGATTGCTGCTCAGTTGGATATCTTTGATAAACAAGATGGCATAGAAATCATCGAAGAAAAGTTTGGGATGAAAAATCCAGAACTAACAAAACTTAATCAAAAAGCATTTGAAGTTGCTTACGACCATCACTAACCGGAAACTTCCGGTTTTTTTGCCTTGCTGAAGATGACGAAAACCCTCTAAAATGATAAGATAGTCGCAGAGTAACGCTTATACGAAACGGAGACTTATGAAAAACGATCCCAAAATTATATCTTTGTTTGAGCATATTTTAAAGTTAGAAACATTAGAAGAGTGTACAGATTTCTTCGATGATCTGTGTACGATCAATGAGGTCAACGATATGGCAGATCGTTTGGAAGTTGCCCAGCTCTTGATTGATGGGGTGACCTATGAACATATCGAAGCGAAAACAAAAATGAGTTCAGCGACGATATCGCGTATTAACCGTTGTATATTACACGGAAATGGTGGTTATCGAAAGGTTATTCTAAAAAAATAATCTTTTTTTAACAAAATAATACTTTAATACTTTACAAGGGTAAAGTATTGATGTATACTTTCCCCATTGAACAGGAGAAAGTCGATGTTAAAAAAATATTTGAGTTTAGGATTGGTATTGTTTTTACTGGTAGGATGCAGCAGTGCATCATCAAGTGACAAGAGTTTAAAGGATGTATTGACTCGTGATAAACTCGTAATTGGGTTTACGGAATATCCTCCAATGGGCTTTAAGGAGAATGGTGTCGTAACAGGTTTTGACATAGAGATTGCTAAAGAAGTGTGTAAACGTTTGGGTGTTGAAGCGATATTTCAATACATTGATTGGGATTCAAAAGTTATGGAACTCAGCAATAAGAACATCGATGCCATTTGGAATGGTCTAACCATTACAACTGCCAGAGAAAAAGAAATCTTGTTTTCAAAACCATATTTCAACAATCGGATCGTCATCATGACCAAATCTGATAAGACCTTTGATACAATCGCATCCTTGAGCGGACTTAAAGTTGGGGTAGAACTTGCCAGTTCTGGTCAAGAAGCACTAGAAAAAAGCACCGTTTTTAGCACACTAAATGAAATGGTTAAATTTACCAGTATCAGTGAAGCAGTTTTGGATCTCAATGCTGGAAACATCGACGCGATCGTTGCGGATGAAATCTTTGCCAGATATGCCATCTCAAAGAGTGCTGATGGTTATCGTGTCGCTACAGAAGTTTTCAACTCTGAAAACTATGGGATCGGTTTCCGTTTGAAGGATATCGCTTTACGCGATAAAGTCGATAAGATCATCGACGAGATGATCAAAGATGGAACAGCAGCCGAGATTTCAAACGATTGGTTTGGCGAAGATCTCTTAAAACGCTGATATGGCTTACTGGTTAGAAATATTGCCCGTCCTATTGGACGGGTTTACCATCTCTGTCAGCGTGTATGCTTTAACGATGATCTTTGCGTTACCGATAGGGATGATGATTGGTTTGATTGCGGATCTATTCAAATCACTTAGAAAACTCATTAGTGTCTTTACTTGGATCATACGTGGAACACCGTTACTGCTTCAATTGTATGTCACCATGTATGCAATTCCACTCTTATTTCCGATGCGTATGGATCGATTTGCGGCAGGTGCGATAACCTTTATTATCAATTACGCGGCTTATTTTGCGGAAATCTTCAGAAGTGGTTTAGCCATTATTCCTAAAGGTCAATGGCAAGCTGCAGAAGTCCTTGGCTTAAGCAAAGTACAAACGGTTTGGTACATCATCTTACCGACGATGTTTAGAAATACACTTTTGCCTTTGATCAATGAAGCCATTACGTTGGTTAAAGATACGTCCTTATTGGCTGCGATTGCCTTAGGTGAAATGTTAAGAAATGCTCGTGAAATCGTATCCAAGGATTTGCGTGTCGATGCCTTGGTCATTGCTGGAATCATATATCTACTTTTTAGTTTGGTTGTTGTTTCAATCGGAAAGCAATTTGAAAAGAAATTGTTGGTGCAGCGATGAGTCTCATCACAGTAAAAAATCTAAGTTATGCTTATGAAGATAAGAAAGTTCTTGACCAGGTATCCTTTAACATCAATGAAGGAGAAATAGTAGGGATCTTAGGACTATCAGGCAGTGGTAAGACAACTTTATTGAAGATCTTAAGCGGTCTATTGCCGATCACAGAAGGGACCTACGAGATAGAATCAAATGCTGCTTATCTTAATGGGAAAAGAACAAGTGCGATCTCCCAAGAATTAGGAGTCGTATTTCAAGAATTCAATTTATTCATGCATCGAACAGTTCTTGATAACCTTGCCTTGCCTTTACATTTGCGTTCAAAAAAGTCGATGAAGGAATGTAGGATAGAAGCAGAGGCTGTCTTGAGTTCACTGGGTTTACAAGATCAAGCAACTAAGTATCCGTTTAAGTGTTCAGGGGGGCAACAACAGCGCATCGCCATTGCCAGAGCATTGATCCTAAAGCCAACTGTCTTACTGATCGATGAGCCAACCTCTTCATTAGATGTTGAAAATACTCAGAAAGTCATCGACATCTTAAAGGATCTGCATAAAACGGGATTGACCTTGATCTTGATTACCCATGATATGGCTTTTGCGAAAGCATTGTCGCAAAGAGTAATCGTCCTAGATGAAGGCATCATCAAGGCAGATACCATAGCTGAAAACTATTTTAAACAGGAAGCTTAAGCTTTCTGTTTTTTTGTTGTTTATAGAGTGAAGCTATGAAGTGTAAAGGTATGATATGATAAAAACAGAGGAAAGATAATGAGAAAAAACTACCTTGGGCTAGATATACTTAGAGGCTTTGGTATTTTCGTATTGGTTATGATGCATACGGCTTTTTATCATTTCAGTGGACTATATGATTTAGATCTTGATAATCCTCCGATAACGGTCACCATCATTGGCTTGATGCTGATGTTTGCTGGCTTGTTTGCGATGATCAGTGGACTTGTCCATACCCTACAATATGAACGAAAAATCACTGAATATAAATTGAGCACACAGGTCATTCTTGTATACATCATCAAATCATTTGGTTGGATGATGCTGATTGCATATCTTTATTTCAATATAACTGGTCCTGGTATCGTCAATATGGCACAGAGATCCATGGATGAAAGTATTTTGGTACATTTGATCAATACCGGAAAATGGATCATGCCTAGTCTGGATCGTTTCTTATACATTGATTCATTGGTCATGATTGCCATGAATATATTGTTGGTTGGGTTATTGTATTTGATACTGAACCGTTGGTTAAAATCAAAAAAGAAATCGTGGTTGGTTTTAATTCTAGCCATCGTTTTCTTTATGTTGTCTCTAGTAAGAATTCCACTTTATAATCTCTATCTGGAAGGCCGAGATACAATGAATTGGTCTTTGATCTTGCCGCTCAATTGGTTGGTCAATAAAAATAATCCCATCTTGCCTTATTTCTCGTTTGCGTTGATGGGGATGTGGTTGGCTTACTTGTTGATTGAGAAAGATCGTTACTTCAATCGTAAACTTGGATTCTTTGGGGCTGTTTTATTGATCATTGGGGTAGTTTTCTATATTACTTTACCTGACACCATGCTCCAAAGAGCGATCGATCCAGTATGGTTTGCGATCATGATGGCTCAATTGGGTTTGTTTGCATTGATGATTGGAGTCATGATCCATTGGTTTGATGTGAAGAAGAGATCACTAAAGCCCATCTCAAGATTTTTTAGTCGCTATTCTAAAGGCGGATTAAGTGTCTTCTTTATCGAAAGCGTTGTTAGTGCTTTGATCATGATGGTTTTGCGTCAATTTGGCTTAGAAATCAAACTGGACATCTTAGGAGCTTTAGCATTTGGTTTGACCTTAAGCTTGATCTGGGGTTTCGTGTTGATCTTGTGGGAAAAGAAGCACTATAAATATGGGATCGAATATTTCATGAGTAAATCGCTTAATCACACAGCCACCAGTGAAAAACTGAAGAAACTTAAAGGATAAGATGGGCATATTCGATTATGTTAGGCTGAAGATCGGATTTAGGTTTTATTCTAGAAGACAGATTCAAGCCTATCAATTCAAAACCATCCAAAGAAATTTCGCTTTAGCTCAAGCCAAAGCACCTTATTATGAAGCTTTAAATGATGGGAAAGGATTACTCAGTTGGGGTGATTTCTTTAGATTACCCATCATGGATAAGAATATCTTAATGAATCATTTCGATGAGATCAATACGGTTGGTTTAAAAAGAACTGAGGTCGAAGCTTTTGCCTGTGATAAAGAAACCCGTAAAGACTATACAGGCTACTATAAGGATCGTTATGTGGTGGGCTTATCCAGTGGGACCAGTGGTAATAAAGGTCTCTATTTGACCGACAAAGCGCTGACAAAGAAATTGCCTTTTGTGTTTTTAGCACGCAGTGGTTTATCCCTGAAGTATTTGCCTTTTAAGATCATGTTTTGTCTTAGGGTCTTTTCACAAGGCTTTGCGGATATCAATAGTCCTTTGATCAAGTTGAATTATGTCAGTACGATGACTCCCATCGATCACGTCATCCGTGAAATCAACCGTCAAAAAATAAACATACTGATGGCTCCACCTAGTTTTGTAAGACTATTAATATCGCATCGCGAAGAAATAAAGAGTACTTTTAGTTGTATCGTATGTTATGCGGAAGTATTGACCAAAGAAGAAAAAGAAAAATTTAAGACATTTTTTCATTGTCAGGTCATTGAAATCTATCAAGCATCAGAAGGACAAATCGCTTCAGCATGTAAAGAAGGGAATTTACACATCAATGAAGATTTGGTGTTTGTAGAAATGATGGATGAAAAGGGACAGGTGGTAGATCAAAGCGGTGTTCCTGGACAACTTGTTGTGACCAATCTTGTCAACACCATTCAACCGCTGTTTAGATATCGTATGAATGATTGGGTCGTATTAAAGGATTCTTGTCCATGTGGTTCGCATTATCGTGTTTTAGATCACATCATTGGTAGGCAAGATGATGTTATGATGTTTATGACCAATGATCATCGTCTTCAGCATGTTTTCCCGGATTTGATCAGTCGTTGGATCATTACATACAGTAACGATATCCGGGAATTCAAAGTCATTCAAAGTGAAGCCAATGGGATGGGATTAATGATCGATTGTTTAAGTGGAATGCCTTCAGAATCTTTTGTAGAAGGCTTATATGATCGATTGGTTAAAGAATTTAGTGCCTTTGATATTCAACCCCAACTTAAGATCTTTGTGACTCAGATTACGATTCCACAAGATAATTCTAAATACAAACGTTTTGAAGTTAGAAAGGCGGATCATCATGAACTCGATCTGGGAAGCTGACATAAAGAAGATTGAAGAGACTTATAAAGGACTCAGTTCAGTTGACCTCGTATTCATCGGTTCAAGCAGTATTGTATACTGGACGACGCTTAAAGAGGATTTTAAGGCTTATAGTGTGGTGAATGCAGGATTTGGGGGATCTAAGATTCAGGATGCGATTGATGCGTATGAGCGACTCGTAAAGCCTTATGATCCTTCATTGATCGTCTTGTTTTCTGGAACCAATGATCTTCATGGTGAACAAGACAGCGCAACACCAGCTTATGTGTGTGATAAAGTTGAAGAGTTCATGCGTTTATCATTAAAACATTGTCCAAAAGCCAAGCTCTTTTATATTTCACTCACACCAGCTCCTTGTCGATTCAATGTCATCACAGATGTTTTAAAAGCCAATCGTTTGATCAAACATCTCTCTAAAACAATTGGATTTACGTTTATTGATCTTCAAGATGAATTCTTAGACTCAGGGATGCCTAGACTGGATCTGTTTCTTGAGGATGCCTTACACATGAATTCAAAAGGTTATGAAAAATGGGTCTCTGTGATAAAACCCATGGTTGATCATGCGATGATGGATCGTTGTCTATAACGAACATCTTGTTATAAAATCATCAAATAAACCTTGAAAGATTGGATCAGATATCATACGTTCTGGATGCCATTGTACCGCAAAGATCTTATGTCCTTCAATGGCTTCGATAACGCCATCTTCTGCTAAAGCACTGACTGATAATCCTTCAGCCAGTTTTTTAATGGCTTGATGATGATAAGAGTTGACTTCTATTTCACTAGGACATAGACTTGCTAATCTGGAGTTAGGGTAGACTTGGATAAGATGTCCTTTGGTTAAAGTGCCATGAACTTGACTGGTGTTATGATCCAGTTGAGTTTCAACTTGAGTTGGGATGTCTTGTATCAGAGTACCGCCTAATGCAACATTGATGATTTGTTGACCACGACATATGCCAAATATCTCAAGATTTGCCTTAAGTGAAGCTTTTATCAAAGCGAGATCCAGTTGATCTGTTTCAAGGTGAAGTGGTCCGCAATAAAGATCAGCATCATGATAAAACTTTGGATCTACATCAAAACCGCCGGGAATCAATACACCATTTAAAGTTGGGATTAATGATTCTAGATCATGTTGTGGAACGATGATGACTGGTTCTGAATGAGCTTTCACTAAAGCTTCAATGTAATTGGCATTGACAACATAACGTCCATCAATAAATCGAACTGGAATACCGATACGGATCATTTTCTCTCCTTCATGGGGATATATTGAGCATTATCGCGAAGTGTTACATAAGCAGGGCGCATGATCTTATCATCTAGGATTTGTTCTAAGCGATGGGCTGACCATCCCGCAATCCTAGAGAATGCAAATATTGGGGTAAATAATTCTTGAGGAATACCCAACATTTCTAAGACAAAACCTGCATACAGATCAACATTGGCTGCAATTCGATTATCATTTTTTACTTTTGAGTTAATCAATTCACATCCAATGCTTTCGATCTTACTTATCAAAGTAAATTCATCCAGTCTGCCTTTATGTTTCGCTAAAGCTTCCGCTTTTTGTTTAAGTAAGATGGCTCTAGGGTCTGATAAAGTATATACAGCATGACCTAAACCATAGATCAATCCTTTTTGATCAAAGGTTTCTTTATTAAGGATCTTTCGTAAATAATCTTTTAACTGTAGATCATCTGAATCAGACACATGGTTCTTTATGTCTTTAATCATAGCATCCACCATGGCATTTGCACCACCGTGTTTAGGACCTTTTAAAGAACCGATGGCAGTTGATATGGCAGCATAGGTATCTGTACCCGTAGATGATACCACATGGGTCGCAAAAGCAGAATTATTACCTCCACCATGTTCAGCTTGAATGACCATCAAAAGATCTAGGATCTCTACTTCTTCATAGGTATAAGTACCGTTAGATCTGATCAGATAAAGAAAATTTTCAGCTGTACCACATCCTTTTTTAGGAGTATGGATCACCAAACTTTCATGATCGAAATAATGTTTCTTGGCTTGATAAGAATAAGCAGTCAACAAGGGTAATTTAGCAATCAAATCAATGGATTGTCTTAAGACATTTTCTGTTGAGATGTCATCTGGATTGTCATCATAAGAGTAAAGGGTCAACACAGTGCGTTGAAGCTTATTCATAAGGTTAACAGCTGGGATTTTAAAAATAACATCTTCTTTATAGGACTGAGGTAAAGTACGAGCATCTTCAAGCATTTCGATGAATTCTTTCAGTTGTACAGGATTAGGCAAATGTCCAAAAAGTAAAAGATAGGTAGTTTCTTCAAAGCCTAAACGATGATCTTTTTGAAAACCATCCACCAAATCAAAAATACTGATTCCTCGATAATGCAATTGGCCTTCGACTGGGATCTTTTGATCATTGATCTTTTCGTAACCAATGACACTTCCCACATGGGTGATCCCAACCAAAACACCCGTCCCATTGGCGTTTCTTAATCCGCGTTTGACGTTGTTTTGTTCATAGATTTCTTGCGGGATGATGTTGTTTTTCTCGATGACTTTCGCAAGTTCAGCCAATCGTTTGTGAGTTTCTGTTTTTTTCATGGTTAGGGTTTAAGTGCACTGATGATCTTTTTTGTAATGGCTTGAGTATCGAGTGGTCCTTTCAAATCACGAGTATAGTTGGCTGGATCTTGAAATACAGTTTCTACAGCATTTTCAATATTGAGGGCTTCTTGAGCATAGCCAAGATGTTTTAACATCATGGCAGCTGTTAAGATCATGGCAGTTGGATTTGCGATGCCTTGACCTGCAATGTCGTTGGCAACCCCATGGACTGCTTCAAACAATGCGATATCGGTTCCAATGTTGGCTCCTGGTACAAATCCTACTCCGCCTACCAAACCTGCACATAGATCGGACAAGATATCACCATAAAGGTTCTGGGTCAAAATGATATCGGTCGAAGTTGGATCGATGACCAACTGCATACACATGTTATCGATCAAGATCTCATCGGTCTTGATTTGTGGGTATAAAGCGGCTACAGATCGACATGCGTCAAGGAATAAACCATCTGTTGCTTTCATAATGTTGGCTTTGGTTACGATGCTAACTTTTTTGCGATTTTCTTTGACGGCAAATTCATATGCAGCTTGTGCGATCTTGACAGATGCTTTGCGGGTAATGATCTTTATCGAGTGCGCTTCATCACCACTGATGATTTCTTCAACGCCCATATATAAATCTTCAGTATTCTCTCTAAAGATGACCAGATCGACATTGGGAAAGCGTGGTGAAATATTGGCGATCGATTTAACGGGTCGAATACAAGCATATAAATCATATTTTTTACGCAACATGACATTGATTGAACTATGACCTTTCCCAATAGGAGTCTCTAAAGGTCCTTTAATCGCGATTTTGTTCCGTTCGATCGAGTCAAAAACTTCTTGAGGAACCAAAGTCCCAGTTTTCTCAAATGTTTCAATACCGGCCGAAGTGATTTCCCAATCAATGAGTACACCTGTGGCTTGGACAACGACCATCATGGCTGCACATATTTCTTTACCGATCCCATCTCCTGGGATCAACGTTACTTTTGTCATACTAAACCAACTTTCAGTCCTTTGACGTAATTGAGCCAACCACCTTTAAGCAAGACTTCACTTTCGCGATCACTTAAATCTAGTTTAAGATAGATTTTCTTTTGAGAAGGCAAGATTGTTGCTTCAATTCGATTTCCACTTTGAACTTGCTCTACAACATTGACTAGTTTTATGGAATCTGTAGGTAAGATTAAATTCAGATCTTCTGGATTTTCAAATGTAAATGGAAAAAGCCCCACATTGATCAAATTCGATCGATGAATCCGAGCAAAACTTACGGCAATGACAGCTTTGATCCCTAAGTATAAAGGAACCAATGCAGCATGCTCACGACTTGAACCTTGTCCATAGTTTTCTTGTGCGACAATGATCGAACCGTTTAGTGCTCTGGCTCTTTTTGGCACCGTAGGATCAAAAACAGTTAAGCAATAATCCGATAAGTATGGGACATTGGATCGATAAGGCAAGAGTTTCGCATGCGAAGGCACGATGTCATCCGTTGTGATGTTGCTTTTGAGTTTTATGAGCACAGGTAAAGTCAAATCATCGCTCATGATTTCAGAAAGTGGAAATGGTTTAATGTTGGGTCCCATCAATATGGGATTGGCTTTACGAATCTCAGGCGGATAAATAAAGTAACGATCGACACGACCATAAGTTGCCGGTTGGATGATCGTTAAATCATCTTGATGTGTAAGTGGATCACTGATGGCTCCATCGATGGCGGAGTAAGCTGCTGTTTCAGGCGATACCAAATACACTTGGGCATTTTGTGTACCACTTCGTCCCATAAAATTACGATTAAACGTTCTTAAGGAGACTCCTTCTGATTTGGGTGCTTGACCCATCCCAATACAAGGCCCGCATCCTGATTCCAAGATACGAGCACCAGCACTGATCATGTCAGATAAGGCGCCATTTTCAGCCAATAGCCGAAGAATGTTGGCAGAACCAGGACTAATGACCAAGGATACATTAGGGTGAACTTGTTTACCTTTTAGGATTTTTGCGACTTTCATCATGTCGGCATAGGAAGAGTTTGTACATGAACCAATCGCCACTTGATCAACTTTGATGCCAACCAATTCGCTAACTTTGACAACATTGTCTGGTGAATGTGGTTTGGCTGCCAAAGGTACGATTTCTGATAGATTCAAGACTAAAGTTTCATCATAAACTGCATCAGCATCAGCACTCATCGCAACAAAATCTTCTGGTCGTTGATGCTGAGTAAAATAAGTCTTTGTAATCTCATCAGAAGGGAAGATGGAAGTCGTTGCCCCAAGTTCTGCCCCCATATTACAAATCGTTGCTCGATCTGTAACGCTTAGATATTGTAAGCCATCGCCACTATATTCCATGATGTAACCAACGCCACCTTTAACGGATATGGCTTGAAGGACACTTAATATGATATCTTTCCCATTGAGATAAGATTTTGGTTTGCCTGTAAGAATAACATTGAATACTTTGGGGACTTTCATAAAGTAAAATCCTTTAGCCATCCCAATGGCCACATCTAAACCTCCAGCACCGATCGCTATAGATCCAACACCACCACATGTCGGGGTATGACTGTCAGATCCAATTAAGATCGAATTGGGCTTAGAAAAGCGCTCTAAATGAACTTGGTGACAAATGCCTCCTCCAGCTTTAGAAAAAATGATCCCATAATGTTGGGCAACCGATTGAATAAAGACATGATCATCCATATTTTCAAACCCCGTTTGAAGCATATTATGATCGATATAGGCAACTGATAAATCAGTATGACAACGATCAGGATCTAAGGCAAGAAGCTGTAGGTAACACATGGTTCCTGTTGAGTCTTGAGTTAATGTTTGATTGATCTTGACTGCAATCTCAGAGCCAACTTCAAAAGTACCCTGAAGCAGATGACTTTCTAGTATTTTCGCTGTGAGTGTTTTACCCATAATTTACCTCGCTAAAGTATGTCCCATATTGTACCCTTTAACCTTAAGTAAATCAATGCTTTGTGATGTAAATAAATGAAAGAAAATACAAATATATTACATTCATGTAATAATTTTCTTTTATCGATAATTACAGATCAATTGTCATATGATCCACATGAAAAGACCCTAAGGTCTTTTGAAAATACATTTAACTGTCTTCGCGAATCGTAATTTCATAGGAAATCAATGATTCTACCTTATCTTCGACTCTGATTTGAAGTTGGCCATCATCTTCGATGCCTTCGATGATTGCGTTATACATTACTTTTGGACCATGAACTGTGATGGGTGTACCAGTTTTGAGTTCATAAGGAGCTGCCATTTTTTCTAAACTTAACTGTTTGAGACGTGGATAGTAGGTCGCAAATCGATTTAAGAATTCTATAGTCAATTCATTTCTGTCCAGTGGTCTTGAACAATATTCTTCTAAAGTCGTCGCAATCTCTGATAGTTCATCAGGGAAAGTTTGTAGATGGACATTTAATCCAAAGCCGATAATAAAGTAAGCATGTTTATTGGATTGAAAACTGCTCTCGCATAAGATCCCAGCAACTTTCTGGCCCTTGATCAATATGTCGTTAGGCCACTTTAACACTGGAATCAAACCGGTGTGTTTTCTAATGGTCTCACATAAAATAATGCCACTCAAAATCGATAACTTTAAATAGAGATTAGGATCAAAAGTAGGTGTCACATAAATCGAACAGTATATGCCTTTTTGATCATTACTGATGAAAGTTCGACCATTACGACCCTTACCTGCAGTTTGTTTTTCGCTTAATAAAACACTACCGTTTTTTAATTCAGAGGCAAGTCTTTTCAGATCCTCATTGGTTGACTTGGTTTCATTAACAACCGTGATCGATGAAAAGAAGGCACTGGTTTTGGCTCGGATTAGTTCTTGATCAAGTTTGCTATTGGACAGGTTGCTCATATGGATTCCTCACTTTCATTTTAGCATAACTCTGGCTTCTTTGAAGTGTAAGCGCTTTTATTGTTTATTTACCTTATTATTTCACATAACTTTCACTAAAACGCCTTTACAAGTGCCTTATAAACCCTATACTTTGGCCTATGCTTTTTAAGCACAAGGAGAACATTATGTTTAACGAAATCAAAGATGTCTTAGTCAATGCCATTCATGTCGACCCTGCTTTGGTGACCCCAGAAGCCAAACTCAGAGAAGATCTTGATATCGATTCTTTATCCGCTGTAGAATTGGCACTTGAGTTGGAAAGTGCTTTTGATATCCGAATTGAAGATGAAGAATTGGTTAAGTTATTGACGGTTCAAGACGTTGTCAACGTCGTCAGTGCTAAAAAGGGAGCTTAGTCTCTTTTTTGTAAGACCATGATGGACATCCAAGAAATTAAAAAGATCATCGCTTTATTTGAGAAAAGCGATATCTCAGAACTCGAACTGGAACTTAATGGATCAAAGATCCGTTTAAAGAAGGATCAACCCTTTTCCAGTGGGTTAGCACATCCTGTTTCTGATTCATCCAAAGCGCTGAATGTTTTAAGTTTGAATGAAACCGGATCTGAAGATGAAAGTGGATGGGTCAAAGCACCACTGGTGGGAACGATGTATGCTTCAGCGTCACCGACTTCAACACCATTTGTGACTGTTGGACAAAAAATCATGGAAGGGGATGTGGTATGTGTCATTGAAGCAATGAAAGTCATGAGTGAAATCAAGGCTCATCGCAGTGGAATCGTTACAAAAATCAACGCTGAGAATGGAACGATGGTGGAATACAGTCAGAAGCTCTTCTATATCGGTAATCACGATGTTACGTAAGATATTGATTGCCAATCGAGGTGAAATCGCGGTTAGGATCATCAGGGCCTGTAAGGATCTGGGCATCAAAACTGTTGCGATTTACTCAGAGGCAGACAAAGATGCCTTACATGTCAATATTGCGGATGAATCTGTATGTGTGGGTCGTCCCAACAGTAAAGACAGTTACCTCAACATCAACAACATCATTTCAGCTGCGACTTTAAAAGACTGTGATGCGATTCATCCTGGCTTCGGCTTTTTATCAGAAAACGCCAAATTTGCACGATTGGTTGAAGAATGCGGGATGATTTTTATCGGACCCAATTCAAAGTGTATCGACCTCATGGGCAATAAGATCAATGCACGTCGTTTAATGAAGGATGCGCATGTCCCCATCATTCCTGGGTCAGTTGATCCCATAACATCCCTTGATGATGGACTTAAACAAGCCAATACCTTTGGATATCCTTTGATGATCAAAGCGGCTGCAGGAGGTGGAGGCAGAGGCATTCGTATCGTTAATAACGACGAAGAATTCAAATCTGTTTATCCTTTGATTCGCCAAGAAGCAAAGAATTACTTCAATGATGAAAGCATCTATATTGAAAAATTAGTCAAAGCGGCCAAACATATCGAAGTTCAGATCATGGCTGATAAACATGGTCATGTGTTGCATTTGTTTGAACGCGATTGTTCGTTTCAACGTCGTCATCAAAAAGTCATCGAGGAAGCCCCTTGCCATTATCTGAGTGCGGCTTTAAGAAGTGCCATATGTGCAGATGCTGTAAAAGCAGCCAAAGCCGTCGAGTACGATAGTGTGGGTACCGTTGAATTCTTATTGGATGATCAAAACAACTATTACTTTATGGAAATGAACACACGCATTCAAGTTGAACATCCAGTAACAGAAATGATCACAGGGATCGACTTGGTCAAAAATATGATTCGGGCAGCAGGTGGGGGAACTTTACCATATGCCCAAGAAGACATTAAAATTTTGGGTCATGCAATTGAATGCCGAATCAATGCGGAAGATTTTAGAAATGATTTTAAACCTTCATCAGGGAAGATTACTTTTTATCATGCTCCTGGGGGTAAAGATGTTCGAATTGACAGTGCTGCCTATAACGGTTATACGGTCGTACCGTTTTATGATTCGATGATCGCTAAACTGATCTGTTTTGGCGATTCAAGATTGAATGCGATTAAAAGAATGCGGGGAGCATTAGAAGAATTCATCATCGATGGGATTGAAAACAACATCGAATTCTGTTATTTCACGATGTTTAATTCAACGTTCATCAGTGGCAGATATACGACCGATTTTGCAGCAGTTTGGATCAAGGAACTCAAAGAACGTGAACACTCTATTCAACAAGCGTAAAGAAAGACTTTCGCTTTTTCAAAAGTTATTTACCAAAGACAAACAAGCTGAATCAAAAACAAGTCATGATTTAACCCCTTTGATGTGCCCCAATTGTCAAAATGCAATCTCACAGGTGGATTTTCAAGCTTATTTATCGGTATGTCCAAGCTGTGACCATCATTTTCCTTTAGGCGCCCAAGAACGGATCTTTCAAATCGTCGATGAGAAAAGTTTCAAAGAGTTGTATCGTATGGCCAAATCTAATCGAATCAATGATTTTCCTGAGTATCATAAGAAAATAACCAAGGCTCAAGAACTGACGCATCTTAATGAAGCTGTGGTGACAGGAATTGCTCAAATCAATGGTTTACCAATTGCTTTAGCGATCATGGATAGTCGCTTTATTATGGGTTCTATGGGTCAAATCGTTGGTGAGAAGATAACGCGCTTGATTGAAGTTGCGGATAAAAAGAAATATCCCTTGATCATCTTTACCGCATCAGGCGGAGCCAGAATGCAAGAAGGCATCTTGTCTTTGTTTCAAATGTCTAAAACGGCTTCAGCTTTAGCTCGATTTGATGATCATGGAGGTTTATACATCAGTGTATTGACACATCCAACGACAGGTGGCGTTTCTGCCAGTTTTGCGATGTTGGGTGACATCATCTTGGCTGAACCTAAAGCCTTGATTGGTTTTGCTGGAAGACGCGTCATCGAAAAAACCATGAATGAACAACTTCCCGATGAATTTCAGAAATCAGAATTCTTACTAGAAAAAGGCTTTATCGATCAAATCATAGCTCGTAAAGACCTCAAATCAACCTTATCACGGCTGATTCTGATGCACAGGAGATCAACATGACCCAAAAAATTACAGCTTGGCAAAGGGTTCTCAATGCCCGTAAAACAGATCGTCCTAAGGCTCTGGATTTGATTCCGTATATCTTTGATGATTTTACAGAGTTGTGTGGTGATCGTGCTTATGGCGATGATAAAGCGATCATTGCTGGCTTAGCTTTTTTTGAAGGCCATCCTGTTACTGTTCTTGCTCAATCCAAAGGACGTAATATCGAAGAAAACATGGCATGTCATTTTGGAATGGCTCATCCGGAAGGATATCGTAAAGCCATAAGATTGGCCAAACAAGCTGAAAAATTTAAAAGACCCATCATATGTATCATCGATACTGCAGGTGCATTTCCAGGTAAAGAAGCAGAAGAACGCGGTCAAGCATCTGCCATCGCCGAATCCTTAAAAGTTTTCTCAAGCCTAAAAACGCCGATCATCAGTTTTGTGTTGTCTGAAGGGGGAAGTGGTGGTGCCTTGGCATTAAGCGTTGCAGATCGTTTGTACATGCTTGAGAATGCCATATATTCGATCTTGTCTCCAGAAGGATTTGCCTCTATCTTATGGAAAGATGAAAGCAGAGCTCAAGAAGCTGCAGAGTTGATGGAGTGTACTGCTTTTGATCTTTACAACAAAGGCATCATCGATAAGATCATTCCTGAACCTAGTGAAGGCTTTGCTCAAAATAAAGCAGCGGTCATCAGTGCCATCAAAGCCACCATTAGACAAGATCTCAGTATCTTAAATCCTTTAAAAATAACCACACTTCTGGATTTGCGTTATAAAAAATTCAGAGACATCGGGGTTAAAATATGAGTCCTAAAATCCTAGGTGTTGGTTACAGTGTTCCTGATCATCGTGTCACCAATCAAGATTTAGCTCAAGTCATCGACACCAATGATGCTTGGATCACTGAACGAACAGGCATTAAGACCCGTTATTTATCAAACCATGAGAATACATCAGACTTAGCTGTAATGGCTGCTCAACGTGCGATAAAAGATGCGCAGATCGATCCACAGATGATTGATTGTATCTTGGTTGCGACTTTAACCCCTGATGCGATGATGCCGTGTACTGCAGCTTTGGTTCAAGCGAAACTAAACCTGAACTCACAACGAATGATGGTCTTTGATTTAAACGGGGCATGTAGTGGCTTCATATTGGCTCTACAGACGATTGATGCGTTGATTCAAAGTGGTCAAGTCACCATGGCCTTAGTCATTGGTGCAGAAACCTTAAGCAAGATCCTAGATTATTCTGATCGCAGTACAGCCGTCCTGTTTGGGGATGGCGCAGGTGCGTTTGTAGTTGGTCAAGATCAAATTTGTAAACCTTGGGTTCATTTCGTGAATACACAAGGGGATACTGAACAAACATTAACGACAGATGGGGTTGAGCTGAATGGTAGTTTACGTAATATCCAAGGTCAAACACCTTATTTACGGATGAAAGGTCAAGCAGTATTTCGTTTTGCGGTCAAAGCGGTTGAAGATGCGATTCGACAGATCCTATTGAAAAGTAACTTAAGCATAGAGGAAATCGATTTGATCATTCCTCATCAAGCCAATGCGAGAATCTTAAGTCATGTTGCTGAAAAAATGAAGTTTCCCATGGATAAATTTGTGATGAATATGGATGAATTTGGAAATACATCGTCTGCCAGTATCCCAATCGCTTATGCCCAAGCCAAATCAAAAGGTTTGATCCATCAAGATATGAACATCATATTGGTTGGATTTGGGGCAGGATTGATCTGGGCTGGGACGTTGATTGAACTCTAGGAGGAAAGAAACATGTTGTTAAATGAAATATTGGGAATCAAGTATCCGATCGTACAAGGGGCTATGGCCAACATCGCCACAGCTGAATTTGCGGCAGCGGTCAGTAATTCTGGTGCTTTAGGCATCATCGGAACAGGTGGTTGGCCAGCAGATGTTGCCAGAGCTGCCATTTTAAGATGTCGCGAATTGACCGATAAACCTTTTGGGGTCAACGTGATGATGATGAATCCTCATACTGAAGCCATCTTTGATGTGATTGCAGAACTTAAACCAGCTTTGGTCACAACCGGTGCTGGTAATCCTGGACAATACATCCCTAAGTTAAAAGCTTTGGGTATCATCGTCGTACCGATCGTCCCAACGGTTGGTTTGGCTTTGCGTATGCAACAAGCAGGTGCCGATATGGTCATCATTGAAGGGACTGAAGCTGGAGGTCATGTTGGAGAATTAACCACCATGGCTTTGGTTCCCCAAGTCGTCGATGCGCTAAGTATCCCCGTTATTGCAGCGGGAGGAATCGCTGATGGCAGAGGATTTAATGCTGCTTTGTCTTTAGGTGCTATTGGGGTTCAAGTGGGAACTTGCTTACTGGTCGCAGAAGAATGCCCAGTTCATCAAAACTACAAAGATGCGATCATCAATGCGAAAGATACGGATACGGTCGTAACAGGACGTTCTGTTTCTGCTCCTGTACGAATCAAGAAAAATCTTATGAGTCAAAAATACATCAAGCTTGAAAAGGAAGGTGCTGATCGAGAAGAACTCGAGAAGTTGACCTTAGGGTCATTGCGTAAAGCTGTATTTGATGGAGACATGGAAAATGGTTCTGTCATGATGGGACAAATCGCTGGAATGGTCAAAGAAATCAAGCCTCTAGCTGAAATATTTGAAAGCATAATTCAAGATGCACAGAAACAGGCGGTCGTTTTAAACTCAAAACTTGAGGTTTTTAAATGAGTTATCTTCAATTCAAAGGGAAACACTTAGAGGTACCCATCATCCAAGGGGGAATGGGTATTGGGGTCTCTTTGGGCAATCTTGCTGGTCATGTGATGAAAGAAGGCGGTATGGGTGTTATTTCTGCTGCCCAACCTGGTTACAGAGATCCTAACTTTAAGAGAGATCCTTTCTCAAGCAACATAAAAGCTTTAAGAGAAGAAATCAAGAAAGCAAGATTAATTTCTGAAGGCAACGGTTTATTGGGTGTCAACATCATGGTTGCGGGTCAGCATTACGATCGTTATGCCCAAGAGATTGGAAACATGGACATCGATGTGATCATCTCAGGTGCTGGCTTGCCTTTAGAACTTCCAAGTCTCGTAAAAAATGAACAGGTTGCCTTAGCCCCAATTGTATCTTCAGGTAAAGCAGCCTATTTACTATGTCGTCGTTGGTTTCAACGCTACATGCGTTATCCTGATTTCATCGTCATTGAAGGTCCTGAAGCAGGAGGTCATCTTGGTTTCTCATGGGCCGATTTGAAAAGTCACAGTGAACAGAAGCTAGAAGATATCTTTGAAGATTGTAAGAAAGCACTAGAAGATTTGGGTCAAAATATCCCTTTGGTTGTTGCTGGAGGGATCTATAGTGGAAGCGATATTGCATCTTATTTAAAAAAAGGAGCTGCTGCTGTTCAAATGGCGACACGCTTTATCGCAACCTATGAATGTGATGCTCATGATCGATTTAAACAAGCTTTGATCGATTCTAGTGAATCTGACATCGAATTCGTCATCAGTCCTTCTGGTTATCCGGGAAGAGCCATCGTCAATGATTTTGTTAAATTGATGCGGACTCAACGTATACCCCCACTTCATTGTGTCAATTGTTTGAAACCTTGTAATCCACCAACCACACCGTACTGTATCACTGAAGCTTTGATCAACTCTGTATCTGGAGATGTTGAACATGGATTGATTTTTACAGGATCCAATGGATATCGACTCAATAAGATTGTCCATGTCAAAGAACTTATCGATGAATTAATGAATGAAATGCAGGTGGCAATGAGATGAAAATCGCATTTCTGTTTGTTGGACAAGGATCACAGAAAGTCGGGATGGGCAAAGAAGTTTATGATGCCTATCCGCAAGCCAAAGCGCTTCTTGATTCAGTTGAAGTCGATTTTGATGTTAAAAAAATTATGTTTGAAGGACCTGAAGAAGTTTTAAATGATACCAGTTACACGCAAGTATGTTTGGTCATGACTTCGTTGATGATCGCCAAGGCACTTGAAATTGAAGGGATCGTTGCTACAGGTACTGCAGGTTTAAGTCTGGGTGAATATAGTGCTTTGACCTACGCAAAGGCCATAAATCTAAACAAAGTCATCCCTTTGGTCAGATTAAGAGGTCAGATCATGGCTGAAGCTTTACCGATAGGATTTAGTTCTATGAGTGCTGTTTTGTCAGATAAAATTGATGTGATACTAGAAACATTAAAAGAAAACAAGACAGGCATCGTTGAGATCGCCAATTACAATTCACCATCTCAGTTTGTATTGAGTGGCGAGAAAGAAGCCTTATCAATCGTTGAAAAGAATCTTAAAGAAAAAGGCATTTCACGTATCATTCCCCTTAAAGTATCAGGTGCATTTCATAGTAGTTTATTGAAAGAAGCATCACGCAGTCTAAAGATTTGTCTTGAGAATGCTGCGTTTAAATCAGCAGAGATCCCAGTATACTTCAATGTTAGTGGCGAAATTGAAGCTGATGTGATCAGCGCATTGACACTTCAAATCTATAACAGTGTAGAGTGGGTCAAGACGATCCAAAACATGATCAAGGATGATTATGATACCTTCATTGAGATCGGTCCAGGAAAGACCTTAGCCAGTCTTGTGCGTCAAATTGATCCACAAGTAAATGTGTATTCGGTAGAGAGCTGTGCATCGATCGAAAAGTTGAAAGGAGAACTAAAACATGAGTAATCCTGTGGTCTTGATTACAGGGGCATCCAGTGGGATCGGTAAACAATTGGCTTTGAGTTTTGCCCAAAATGGATACGATGTGATCATCAATTATGGTAAATCTGAAGCTGCGGCATTGGAAGTTTCATTACAATGTCAAAGCTATGGGGTCAATACACTGGTAGTTGGTTGTGATGTATCGGATTATGCTGCAGTTGGTTCTATGATCAAACAAGCCATTGAAACCTTTGGTAAGATCGATGTCTTGATCAACAATTCAGGGATCACCAAAGATAATTTGATCTTACGTATGAAAGAACAAGATTTCGATGAGGTCATCTCTGTCAATCTTAAAGGAACCTTTAATACCGTATCCCATGTCTCAAAGTATATGTTGAAAGCCAAAAGTGGCCGTATCATCAACATGGCATCGGTTATTGGCATCTTAGGTAATGCAGGTCAAGCCAATTATGCAGCATCAAAAGGCGGAATCATTGCATTTACCAAGTCATTGGCTCGAGAATTTGCGAGTCGAGGCATCACCGTCAATGCGATCGCACCAGGTTTTATCCAAACAAAAATGACTGATGTGTTAAGCGAAGAAGTCAAAACAAATATTTTGAAGCAAATTCCTTTGGGAAGATTTGGAAAAGCAGAAGACATCGCACATTGTGCCTTGTTTATCGCCAGTGATAAAGCATCGTATATCAGCGGTCAAGTCATCCAAGTGGATGGCGGAATGGCCATGTGAGGGTACACATGAAAAGAAGAGTCGTCATTACAGGATTGGGTGCAGTATCACCCATTGGAAACAGTGTCAATGAACTGTGGGATAGCATTAAAAGTGCCAGATGTGGGATAGATTTCATCACGGCTTTTGATACCACAGCCTATAAAACAAAGTTGGCTGCTGAAGTTAAAGGATTGGATATGGAATCTTACTTTAGTGCCAGAGAATTGAAGTTCAATGATCGCTTTACTATATTTGCACGCATTGCGGCTAAACAAGCTGTTGCGGATGCTGGATTAGATCCACAAGACCTGAATAAACAAAGATATGGAGTCATCATAGGTTCTGGCATAGGTGGTCTACAGTCTTTAGAAAACGCCAACAACAATCTCAATGAAAAAGGACCCACTCGAATTTCACCATTCTTTATTCCCATGACGTTGATCAATTTAGCGGCCGGACAAGTGGCGATTGATGCTCAAGCTCAAGGCCATTGTAGTGCGATCGTAACCGCATGTGCAGCTGGTACCAATGCGATTGGTGAAGCTTTTCATAAGATACGTGATGGTTATCAAGATGTTATGTTGGCAGGCGGCTCAGAGGCTGCAATTACACCACTGGGGATTGCTGGATTTATGGTCATGAGGGCTTTGCATGACGGTCAAGATCCATTGCATGCCAGTATTCCTTTTGATGCGAATCGTTCAGGTTTTGTGATGGGAGAAGGAGCTGCTGTTGTGGTTCTAGAAGAACTGCAACATGCCCTAGATCGTAAAGCACCGATCTATGGTGAAATGGTAGGATATGGAACATCTTGCGATGCAAATCATATTACCGCGCCTTTAGAAGATGGATCGATGGGTGCCCATGCGATGGCTTTAGCCATTGAAGATGCCAATTTAACCATCCAAGATATCGATTATATCAATGCCCATGGTACATCTACACCTCTTAATGATAAGACAGAAACCTTGGCTGTTAAAACCGTATTTAAAGATAGAGCTTATCAAGTTCCCATCTCATCTACTAAATCTTCTACGGGTCATTTATTGGGTGCTTCAGGGGCAGTAGAGGCTGTGATATGTGTCAAAGCTCTACAGGAAGGTGTGATTCCGGCCACCATCGGTTACACCACTGCTGATCCACTGTGCGATCTGGACATCGTTGCCAATACACCTAGACTTTCTGACATAAACATCGCCATGAGCAATTCTTTAGGCTTTGGTGGACATAATGCTTCGATCATACTCAAGAAATGGAAGGGGATCTAATGCTTTATAACTCAAATCAAATCCAAGGCATCATTCCTCATCGATATCCTTTTTTAATGGTAGATACCATAGAATCCATTGTAGACAATGTTACGATTATTGGAACCAAAGCAGTGAGTGCCAACGAGATGCATTTTATGGGTCATTTTCCTCAACAACACATCATGCCTGGTGTCTTGATTATGGAAGCTTTGGCTCAAACAGGAGCAGTATTGCTTTTATCTCAAGAAGCCTTTAAAGGTAAGATTGCTTATTTTGCAGGCATGGAAAACGTTCGTTTTAAAGCTCCAGTTATTCCCGGTGATTTGTTAACTCTAGAAGTCACCTTAACCAAACAACGTGGACCTGTTGGATTTGCATCTGCGAAAGCTTCAGTAAGAGGGGTAGTGGTAGCCAGTGGTGATTTGATCTTTAAAGTAGGAACATAGAATGAAATTGAATCAATGGTTTAGATTTATTGCTTTATTGTTTCCTGTTTATTTTTCGTCGCTGAAACAGAAAAAAAGAACTTTTGAACAACGTTGGTTTACTTTGAAACAGTGGTGTGAACGTTTTTTTAAATGGACTCAGATTAAATATGAAGGTCATATGAGCTCTGTTTCAACAAATCAAACAGTATATTATGTCTCCAACCATCAAGGTCAATTTGATCCCATACTATTGATGGCGGTCTTACAGAAACCAATGACCTTTATTTCTAAAGTTGAGAATTTAAAACTTCCTGTGATTGGAAGATGGGGCAAGTTGATTGGCTTTATCACCTTTAAACGCGAAGAATTTGATGCGAATGTGACGATGCTTAGACAAAGTGTTCGTACATTAAAAGAAGGCAGATCTGTTTTGATCTTTCCTGAAGGAACTCGATCAAAAAGCAATGAACTTCTAGTGTTTAAACCAGGTGCTTTATTGCCAGCATATTTAGCGAAAGTACCGATTGTTCCCATCACCCAAATCCATACGCATGAACTTGATAAATTGTGGAAACATAAAAATGTGCTCCAAGTCATCATTGGTGAACCCATTGAATATGATCAGTATAAAGATGTTCCATATGCTCAAATGGCCATCAAGATCCATGATGTGATCGAATCCAACATCAAAAAAGCACTGAACTAGAAACAGAGTTGTTTCTAATCAGTGCTTTTATAAAGCTTGTTCATCTAAATGAAAGATTTTAGAATGCTCAATCTTAGTTCTTGATGCCACCATACAAGTATATCCATCAAAGATGTTCTCATCTGTATAGAGCGTTTCTGAAGGCGCTGGAGTGTATAAGTATTTAGCGTCATTATAGAGCTTGATCGTTGCTTCTCTTTTGCACCAGTCTTCTAGTGGGTTATTGAGGTCTAAATTTAAACGTTCGATGACATCTTTATCTATGATCCTGTCTTTTTCTATATCGATGCCGATTTCTTGATCAGCGATTGCAATGACCATAAGATTGGTACTATGTGAAACACTTAAAAAGTAATTGGAATTGATGAAGACAGGTTTACCTTGATCAAACGCCAACTCATCTTTAAAGGCGATCAGGTCGCATAGTTCCTTGATCATGGTTTTTGAACTGCCATTGGACCATGAGCCGTGCTTTTTAAACAATACGTATATGTGCATGTACCCTCAAACACAGTTTATCATGTTATTTCGATTTTGAATAATGAAGAAGTTAGGCAAAAGACAAGCAAATAACGAGATCACATAAAAAAGACGCGAAGGGCGTCTTATCGAATCGTAAATTCAGAGGCAATGCCTTCAATACTGCTTGGCCCAACCCATAATGCGAAATTGCCTTTTTCGATGATAAAGTTCATTTCTGGATCATAGTAGCCAAATTGAGATATTGGTATTGAGAATGATAAAGTTTTTAATTGATGAGCCTTGAAGTTTGCTTTTTCAAAGGCACAGAGTTCTTTAACTGGACGAGTTACTTGAGCCAATAAGTCTCGATAATATACTTGAACGATTTCTTGACCATCGATATCAGAATCATTATAGACATCAATCGTAAATTCTAGTTTATCTTTTTTGCCTAAGCGCGATTTCTTCATGATCAGCTTGTCATAAATAAAGTTACTGTAACTTAATCCAAAGCCAAAATGAAACAAGGGTTCTTCATCACAATCGATATAGCGTCTAAATTTTGGTCTTCCGGTACGTTTATGATTGTAGTAAAGGGGAATTTGACCAACAGTTTTAGGGAAGGTTGTAACCAGTTTACCGCTAGGATTAACATCACCAAACAAAATCTCTGTAATGGCGGTACCACTACTTAATCCAAGATGCCAAACTGCCAGTAAAGCATCTGATTTCTCAACCGTTTCTGGAATGGTCATGGGTCTGCCATTAAACAATAAGGTGATGATTGGTTTGTTTAGTTTTTTCAATGCTCTGAGTAATTCAAGTTGTGCACCAGGTAAATCAAGAAAAGCACGATTGTTGTTTTCACCACTCATATCTTGGCGTTCACCTAAGGTTAATATGATGATGTCTTGGTGTGAAGCAAGGTCAACAGCTTCTTGAATCCATTCAACTTTGGGATCGATACTATCACAACCTTGAGCAATCACAAAATCAAGTCCAGCGTTTTCAAAAGCCATTTTAACGGTAACGGTATTCTTGTGATTTCCCTCAGCTCCCCAACAACCAATAGGGGTATGAGGATCATCACCAAATGGACCAATTAAAGCGATCTTTTGTTCTTTGCTTAATGGTAAAAGTGCTTCATTTTTTAGTAGTACAATGGATTCGCGAGCCATCTTTAAAGTCATCTCAACGGTTTCCTTGTTTAGGATGACTTCATCTCTAAGGTTTGGATCAGTATAGGGATGTTCAAACAAGCCAAGATCATACTTGATTTTTAAGATACGCAAGACAGAATCATCAATCAACAGTTCTAACTTTTTATCTTTGATGACCAATTCTTTAAGATGATCATGATATACTCCAGAATGCATATCCATATCAACTCCGCTTTTTAAACCTGCCAATGCAGATGATGTGCGATCATCAGCGATACCATGAGCAATAACTTCTTCAATGGATTCCCAATCACTAACAACAAAGCCATCAAAACGCCATTCTCCTTTAAGAACTTGTCTTAATGAAAAATCATTGGCTGAACTTGGCACAGAAAGAATATCATTGAAAGAACTCATAAAGGACATGACACCTTCATCAACAGCAGCTTTAAAAGGAGGTAGGTAAGTGGTTCTCAACACATGTTCAGACATATCAACGGTATTATAATCACGACCGCCTTCGGCTCCGCCATAAGCCACAAAATGTTTAGCGCATGCAGCAGCAAGTGGATATCCATTCTTACCTTTAGCTTGAAAGCCTCTAACTCTTGCTTTGGCGATTTGGGCTCCAAGATAAGGATCTTCTCCAGCACCTTCAGCAATACGACCCCATCGAGGATCACGTGCAATGTCGACCATTGGGGCAAAATTCCAACGTATGCCGTCTGCTGCAGCTTCAGTCATCGCATGTTTGGCGGATGATTCTATAAGATCCAGATTCCATGAGCAGGCTTCAGCTACCGGTATAGGGAAAGTCGATACATAACCATGAATGATGTCACTGCCAATGAGAAGGGGTATTTTTAATCTGGATTGTTCCATAGCGATGCGTTGGACTTCATTTACCAAGGCAACATTGCGTGAATTCAAAAAAGATCCAATCTTTCCTTCTCTGACAAGATTCTTTTCATTAAGTTTAATGCGTCCAAATTGGACCATTTGACCGATTTTTTCATCAAGGGTCATTTTAGTGAGTAATCTCTTAGCTTTTTGGATTGATGTGGCCATTTTGTCTCCATAGTATGAAACGATTCATATCTATCAATATGATGGTTCTTTTTCATAAAAATGTCAATATAAAACAGCGAAAAGTATATGAAACCCTTTACATAAATAAAAATGTGCTGTATTGTAGAAATGTAAGTAGGCAGTCGAACAATGAATATCGCAAAAGTATGAAACGATACATATGGAGATTCCATGATCGAGATTCGAGATAAAAAATTCATAATCGAACAAAAACCTACTTTTTTATATGGAGGTGAGCTACATTACTTCCGAGTTTTTAAAAGTGAGTGGCAAGATCGCTTAAATAAAATGAAAGAAGCTGGATGTAATATGGTTTCTACATATATTCCTTGGCAAATTCATGAGCAATCTGAAGGGGATATCGACTTAACAGGCAGAACCTGTCCTGAAAATGATTTAGCGACGTTTATGGGCCTTGTTAAAGCGTCAGGAATGGTTTGTTTGGTCCGTCCTGGACCATATGTGATGAGTGAACTGACAACCGATGGCATACCATCATGGCTCATCAACAACTATCCTGAAGCTTTAGCACAGACACAGAAAGGTTTACCTCATCGTATCTTTAGTTATATGCATCCTGTTTATTTGGATCGCGTTAAGAAATGGTATAAAGCGGTCTTTGAAATATGTGCTCCATATTCATGTGAAAATGGGGGACCGATTGTCTTGATGCAGTTGGACAATGAAGTGGGGATGTTTCAATGGATTGTTAACCAAGGAGATTATTCACCTACTACCTTGTCTTATTTTATGAGTTTTGTAAAAGGAAAATTTAAGACTCTAAAAATGGCCAATCAATGTTTACATACACAACTTAAAGTCTGGAATGATTTATTGCCTTTGATCAAAACCTTAGATCATGATTATGCTTTACCTTTACATCATGTCTATGGCTTATTTAATCGATCTTATTTCTGGCTTTATCTTAATGAATTAGAAAGCTATGCGAATGAGTTTGGGATGAAAGTACCTTTTGTAGTCAATGTGCATGGTTTTGATCAACGTGACTATGCTAAGCGTGGTTTGCGTTATCCAATCGGATTATCACAGCTCAGAGATACCATGTATAATCAAAACGCAATACTCGCTGGAGATTACTATATTGGAAATCTGGTCCTGGAGAATTTTACCGATGTGATCATGGCTGATGCTTTAACAACTTCACTTCAAAGACCAGAACAACCTTTATTTTCTGCAGAATTTCAAGGGGGTTTTCAAACAGATTACCCTGTATTACAACCAACATCCATCGATTTGAATTCAAGATTATGTATTGCGGATGGGATGAATGGGATCAATTACTACATGTTTGTAGGAGGTTACAACTTTCATGATTCCGGTCTTTTAGGTAAGATTCATGATTGGCAGGCTCCAATTGATATCAAAGGGAATTATCGTCCCAGTTATCATGCGATTAAAGCATTAGGTCATTGTGTTTCTGCGTTAGGACAAGACTTTATTAATTCAAAAACCCATGTCGATGTCACCATTGGCTGGGATCCAGATATGTATATGACAGAGTATTGGGTAGCAGCAACAAAACCTATGCAAGATAGGCTAAGTCGTATTCGTGAAGTCGGTTTGTTTGGGATAGGTAGAAATTTATCCCTTAACAACATTACTTATGATGCCTTAGATCTGTATGGGAATGAATCCATTCAATCCTCAATCAAAAAATTGATCATCGTTGGCTGTCCTTGGATGAATGCCTGGCTTCAAGAGAAACTCGTAAAATATGTCCAAGATGGCGGAAATTTAGTTCTGATCAACGAAGTCCCAACCATGGATTATTATGGAAATCCTTGTTTGATTCTAAGCGATGTATTGGATTTAAAACATAAGGGTGATGAACATTGGGGTTTTGCTTCGTATAATGTTTGGGATTCCATCAACTTCATGGAAATGCACCTTTATGAACATGAAAATGGGTTCTTCGAAAGCGCAAAAACAAAAGAAACTGCTGGATTCATAAAAGAAGTCGGCAAAGGAAAACTATTGATGCTTGGCATTCTTTTGGATAATGAGAGATTGTTTAAGGCAGAAGTTTGGGCATCCTTACTTGCGAAACTAGACATTAAATCAAAATACGTAGTAAATGATCGTGTTTATCTCAGTGAACGAAGATCTGCAAATACAACATATCTAAGTGTTTTAAATTTAGATGAATATCGCAAGGTCTTGAATATTAAACGTCAAGGTAAAGCTCTGTTTGATGGTCATCCATTGATTCTACAGTCTCGTCAAGGTGTCATTTTGCCTCTTAAACTGACCTTAGACAACGGTGTAATTCTAGAATACAGTACCGTAGAGATGGTTAAAGTAGAAAAAGACACACTTACCTTTTCCATCAGTGCTAAAGATGCTTGGATTAGATTCAATCATATCTCAAAGATAACCGTTTCTCATCCGCATGATCTCATTCAAGAGGGACACGCTGTGATTGTTCATCTCAAGAACCAGGATGAACAAATCGTTACTATATCAACCGGAGGACTTCAATGAACACATTTACGAATAAATACGGACATTTCAGCCCTGATGGCAGAGAATACATCATCACCAACCCAAATACACCTCGTCCATGGGGAAATATCATCTCTAATGGCGATTTTGGGATGATGGTTTCCCAAAACGGTTCTGGATATTGTTGGAGAGGAAATGCGGGTCAAAATCGCATTACACGATCTTTCCAGGATTTGATCAAAGACAATTGGGGACAGTATTTCTATATTCGTGATTTGGATTCAAAAAAATTCTGGTCTGTTACTTTAAAACCCGTGATGAGTAAATCGACATTTTATGAAGTTGCCCATGGATTAGGTTATAGTCGATTTACCAGAGAAATAAATGGCATACTTTCTGAAATGACTGTGTTTGTCTCAAAGGATGATCCTGTTCAAATCAACTCCATTACGCTCACCAATAAATCTCAGACAATTCGTCATCTTGACATAAGTTCATATGCGGAATGGTCTTTAGGTTTTGCCCCAGATGAACATCGCGAGTTTCATAAACTGTTCATTGAAACAGCAGTCGAAAAAGCCAATCATGCGGTAACGGCTAGAAAATGTTTATGGGGCTTTGGCGATGATAAAGGGAGACATAATAATGTTTCCTGGCCTTATACAGCGTGGATGGCATGTAGTGAACCTTTAAAATCCTATGATTGCGATAAAGAAAGCTTCTTAGGCATGTATCGTAATGATGATAAACCTTTGGCGATGGAACAAGCTTCCTTATCTAAACATGTCGGAAGATTTGGAGATGCGATCGCTGCTTTACAAACAGAAGTGACTTTAAAACCTGGCGAATCAAAAACCATCATCTTTACTTTAGGCATTGCTGAAGATGAAAAAGAAAATCATATCGATTTTATCAAACACTATACTTCTAGTAATGGTGCTAAAAAAGCTCTCGAAGAAGTCCACGACTTCTGGAAACGTTTTATAGATACAGAAGTTGTTGAAACACCAGATGATGCCCTTAACTTAATGACCAACATTTGGCTCAAATATCAGTCTATCTCATGTCGCTTATGGGGAAAATCTGCTTTCTATCAAGTTTCGGCTGGTTATGGGTATCGTGATCAACTTCAAGATGCTCAAATCTTCTTAGTTTCAGAACCTGAATTTACGAAGAAACAACTCTTGATGCATGCTGAAAAGCAATTCATCGAAGGGGATGTCGAACACTGGTGGTTTACCATTAAAGGATGGGGTCCACGAGGCAATTGTTCAGATGATCTGTTGTGGTTGCCGTTTATTCTTGATGCTTATCTAAAAGAAACGGGTGACTTATCGATACTGGACGTAAAAGTTCCCTACATCAATGGTCCTGAGGAATCTTTGTATCAGCATTGTAAACGTGCCATCGAAAAAGTATTTACTCGCTTCTCACCTCGAGGTATTCCACTGATGGGAGACCATGATTGGAATGATGGGCTAAGCGCAGTTGGTACTCAAATGAAAGGTGAAAGCTTCTGGGTTGCTGAATTCTTATACATGATTCTTGAAGATTTCATTCCACTATCCATCGAAAGAAATGATATTGCGTTTGCTGAAAAATGTCAGGATGTCCGTAAAAACTTAAAAGTCACCATGAATGAACATGGTTGGGATGGAAACTGGTATTTGCAGGCCACAACGGATGATGGATTACTACTAGGTTCACACACCAATGATGAAGGCAAAATCTTCTTGATGCCTAATAATTGGGCTGTTATCTCGAAAATTGCTGATGAGAAACGCGCTAAAGTTGCGATGAAACATGTCACAGAATATCTATTAAAGGATTATGGGACGTTACTAAATTATCCAGCCTTTACCAAACCACGCACAGATGTTGGTTATGTGACAAGGTATGCTCCAGGACTCAGAGAAAACGGCGGTGTTTATACGCATGCCGCAACTTGGTCTATCTGGGCCTATACGCTTGTGAATCAACCTGAGAAAGCGTATGAAGCATATCGTAAGATTTGTCCGCCAAATCGAAGCAATGATATTGATGTGTATAAAGCAGAACCTTATGTAACACCAGGCAATATCGATGGTCCACTCTCGGAATATTATGGAAGAGGTGGATGGACATGGTATACCGGAAGTTCACAGTGGCTTCATCGGGTCGCAACCCAATGGATCCTTGGAGTTAGACCTGAAATGGATGGTTTACGTATCGAACCTTCCATTCCTAAGAAATGGGATTCATATAAAGTCAAACGAGTTTTCCGTAATGCGACCTACGACATATCAGTATTGAATCCAAATCATAAAAATAGTGGAGTGACCAAGATCATGGTTGATGGCAAATCCTTTGAAGGAACATTGCTTCCAATCTTTGCAGATCACAAAACGCATAGGATCGAAGTTGTCTTATAGGCGACTACAGAGTTTAACTCTGTTAAGCATAAAACGAAATTTCAAGGAGGAAATGAACTAATGAAATTTTTCGTAAAGTTGATGGCCGTGGCTTTGTTGATTGCAGGATTGACAGCATGTGCCGAGAAAAGAGAAGAAGTTACACTACGTTATGCCAACTGGAATGTTGGAACTGAAGAAGAAAACAACATTCAGCGTCAAATGGTTGCTGCTTATATCAAAGCAAATCCAAATGTTAAAGTCGAATTTGTTGACATGGCCGGTATGGGTTGGGACGACAAGTTGACTGCCTTGGCAGCAGCTGGCGATCTACCTGATGTCTTTATGGCTAACAATGTTCCTAACTATGTTAAGAATGGTTGGTTGGCTGATTTATCCGCTTCAGTCAAGAATGACAAAGACTGGGCTAAAGTTTCTGATGCATTGAAGTCAATGTTTACCTATGAAACTGCTGTCTATGGGCTACCTGCTGCTCAATTCATCATGGGTTATTGGGTTAACAAAGATCTGTATGAAGCTGCTAATCTTGATGTTCCTGAATACGGTATTTCTGCTGCAGATTGGGAACAAGCAGTTATTGAGTTAAGTGATGTCGAAAATGGTGTCATGGGACTTGATGAACAAGAATTCGTAGCTGGTTGGTATGGAAATACCATCAATGATAATTTGAAATGGTTTAGTTTTGATGGTGAGCATATGAATTATGATTCACAAGCTTTCAAGAATGCGGTCAACAAAGCTATTTCCTTGAAACCGTATACTTGGCAAGGTTTAACCCCTGAACAACAAGGCGCTATCGGCGGACCGTGGGAATTTGCGGCCAAAGGTAAATACGGCATGCGTTGGGGTGCTTCTTGGGATTACAGTTATTTCGCATCGACAGCTGCCTTTGAATTTGATTTCATTGGGATTCCAGGCGGAACCCAGGCTTTGGTTGCTGACGTTATCGTCGTTTCCAAAGACACAGTCAATGTAAAAGAAGCTTACCGTTTTGCCAAATGGATGACTTTCTCGACAGCAGCCTATGTTGAAGAAGTCAAGTTGGTCAAAGCTGCCGGTACCGGCGCTCCGAAGATGCCTTTAGCCATCGACACAGCTTCCTTGAATCTATATAAAGAATTCATTGATGATAAACCTGGTATCTTGGCTGCATTAAATAACCTAGACAACAGTATGGTCGAATCTTTGGCCAAAGCTATTCCGGGTTACGTTGAAGCTCGTTGGACAGCTAAACCTGGTATCGTTTATGAAGGTAGAACAGATGCTTCTATTGGTGATGTTTTGTATGATGCCATCAATGGTACTGTTTCCTTATCCGATTTTTCCAATCAGTTACAAACTTTTGCGAATACAACTTTAGACACTGCGAAAGCTGCTTTAGGTTTAGATTAACAATGATTTGTGTGGGAGGCATTTAAACAATGCCTCCCTTACCTTGATCAAACACTATGACTGCAACAAAGCGTACATTGACCATCACTCTATTTTTGATCATTTTCTTGTTTTCACATGCTTTTAATGTGTTTGCGGAATCTTTAATCGAATCCAAATATTCTGAGATATTAAAAGAATGGGAAAATCTTCCCGATACGACGGCTGACAATTATACTCAAGTGATTTCAGCATCACAATTAAACCTTCCTATAGGAACCAATGAAGTCTGCGCACAGTATGAAAATGCTTGCGTTTTATTGCAACCTAAATCACATGCTGGTTTTGAATTGGTGATTCCTAAATCTGGTTATTATACCTTTGTATTTGATTATGCCAATGATATACAAAGCATCAATCCGCCAGAGATTGCCATAAAGATCGATGGAAGATATCCGTTTTATGAGATGAGACGCATTATTTTTCCGCATATATTCTTTGATTCAGTTAAAACATTTGCGGTAGATCGTTACGGAAATGATACCTATGTGAATTTAAATCGTCGCAGTGTTTGGTTGACCAATGAACTCAGAGATCCAAATTTCAGCGAACCTTATCCGTTCAAAATTTATCTTGAAGAAGGAACTCGTCAGATCGATATAGAAGGTCTGGTCACACCGTTATATTTGGGCAACATCACCATTAAATCTGTCTCACAGTATATGAGTTACAATCAATATCGAGCACAATATTCTGTAGAATCAGCAGGGTTTAAATTGACTTTAGAAGCTGAACATCCAACATCCAGAAATACGACCTCTGTCGTAACGGCAAATGATCGCAGTTTAAATGTTACCCCATATGACAGTTATCGACTGTTGATGAATACGTTGGGAGGTTCAACATGGAGTCGTAGTGGTGCCGCTGTAAGTTATGAGATCAATGCGCCTCAAGATGGACTATATCAATTAAGTTTCTTTGCGATTCAGAATACGAAATCAAACTATACGGTCTATCGAAAAATAAAAATAAATGGGGTCGTACCTTTTGAAGAAGCCAATGCTTTCCCATTTAAATATATCCAATCTTATAAAGATGTCGTTTTTGCGAATCAAGACAAGCAACCTTATCAATTCTTCTTAAACAAAGGCATCAATACGATTACCCTTGAAGCTACTGTTTCCCCATACAACTCCGCAATTCAAAAAATCGATTCTGTTTTAAAAGAAATCAATGCGTTATCTTTGGAAATTAAAAAGTTAGTTGGAAATCAAGATAATCCATATAAAGAATGGATCATTACGGATTATATTCCTGATCTGCAACCACGACTCGTAAGTATGGCCGATCGTCTTCAAACAGATCTGGATTTGATCGTCGATGGGTTGGGATCTAAAGGATCTGCGGAAGCTTTATCCTATAAGATGGCCATCGATAACTTAAGATTCTTAGCTGAAACCCCAAACAAAGTTCCTAATCGTATGAATCGTTTTTCAGTAGGATCGGGTTCAGTTGCTCAATTGTTGGGGACTGTTTTACCTTTACTTCAACAAACACCTTTAGCGATCGATAAATTTACAGTATATAGTCCCAATCAAACAGCCATTTCTGAGAAAAGTTCATTTTTTGATTCCATGATTGAAGGCATCAAACGATTCATTCATTCATTTACAGATGATCCTTACGCAACCATTGGATCTGATCCTGATGAGATTGAAGTCTGGGTCAATCGTCCAAGACAATATGTTGATTTACTTCAATCTATGGTTGATGAAACATTTACCCCAAAAACAGGTATCAAAATCAAGTTTTCGATCATGCCCAATGAAAGTAAGTTGGTTTTGGCGAATGCTGCCAACATCCAACCTGATGTAGCGCTTGGGGTAAGTACCGACAAACCTTATGAATTGGCCATTCGCGGTGCACTTTATGACTTACGCAGGTTCGATGATTTTGATAAGACAATCGGGATTTATTCACCAGGTGCATTGTTATCCTTCATCATCAATGATTCTGTTTATGCGATCCCTGAAACTCAAGACTTCTGGGTTACTTTCTATCGTAAAGACATACTGAGTGCACTAGGTATTCCTGTTCCACATACTTGGGATGAAGTATTAGAAATCCTACCTGAACTACAACGATATGGGATGAATTTTAACACTGCGCTAAGTTCAGGAAGTGGGATGAAAGGCTTTTTAGCCACTGCTCCTTACTTGTTTAATCAAGGGGCTAGTTTATACAGTGAAGATGGATTTAGTACCAACATCGGCTCTGAAGAAGCCATCAAAGGCATTCGTTTCATGGCTGAAAGTTTTACGATTTATGGGATGCCGCTTACAACATCAAGCTTCTACAATTCTTTCCGTTATGGAGAGATTCCAGTTGGGATCAGTAATCTAGAAACCTATGTCAAGTTATTGTCGGCTGCTCCTGAAATCGCAGGTCAATGGGATATAACACTATATCCAGCAATTGTACTTGAAGACGGGACTGAAAACCGTTATACCAGTGGTGCTGCTCAAACAAGCGTCATGTTTAAGAAAACCAAACATCCAAATGAATCGTGGAGATTTATGAAATGGTGGATGAGTACTGAAACTCAAACCAAATTCCAGGATCAACTGATTTTACGATATGGACCAGAATACATATGGAGTTCGGCAAATCTCGAAGCATTCGCAAACAATTCATTTTCTCAAGAACACAAGGATGTTATTTTAGAGCAATGGCAATGGTTACAAGAACCCGTCAAATTACCGGGAAGTTATATGTTAGAACGTGAACTCAGTAATGTTTGGAACAAGATCGTATTTGATGGGGTCAATCCAAGGGTTGCGATCGATAGATCGGTCATATTGGTCAATCGTGAAATCACACGTAAGATGGAAGAATTTGGTTATCTAGAAAATGGTGTCAAAATTAAGGAATATAACGTGCCTACCATAGAAAAGGTGAAAGGTTGGATTGAAAATGCCAAAGAGTAAGCGTTTGAAAATCAAATCATGGGCCAAGAAAGAGGGGAGTGCTTATGCATTTCTCACCATGTATGCTGTTTCTTTCATCGTTTTTATTGTGCTTCCTGTCATCGCAGCATTTCTTTTATCATTTACCTCGTTTGATACTCTACAATTTCCAACATTCAACGGAATAAAGAACTACATCATTTTATTGACTCAAGATGAAGTATTCATGCAGTATATATTACCCAATACGATCAAATTTGCCGTTATCGTAGGACCAGGCGGCTATATCCTATCTTTTGGTTTGGCTTGGGTCTTGGCACAATTACCGAAACTTTCGCGAACAATTTTTGCGTTGATTCTATATTCTCCTTCCATGACATCAGGTGTTGCGATGTCGGTGGTTTGGTTGATCACATTTAGTGGAGATCAAAACGGTTATCTCAACAATTTCTTGTTAAATTCTAATCTGATCGCAGAACCAATCCAATGGCTTCAATCTCCTCAATATTTAATGACGATCATGATGATCGTTACCTTGTGGAGCAGTATGGGGGTTGGTTTCTTAGCCATGTTGGCAGGCATATTAGACATCAATCCAGAGATTTATGAAGCGGGTTATCTTGATGGGATTCAAAATCGCCTACAAGAAATCATCTACATCACCATACCTTCGATGAAACCACAAATGTTGTTTGGTGCAGTCATGGCGATTGTTGGAACCTTTCAAGCTGGAGCCATTGGTGTCATGTTATCAGGCAGTAATCCAACGCCTCAGTATGCAGGATCCTTAATTGTCAATCATATTGAGGATTTTGGTTTCTTGCGTTATGAGATGGGGTATGCTGCAGCAGCGTCTGTGGTTTTACTACTTTTGGTCTACATCTTTTCCAGGATAGCGATTCGCCTGTTTACGGAGAAAGACTAATATGAAAAAGAGAAAAATCAAGCGCTTTGCGAGTTTAACCAATGCTCGAATCAATCCTAAAGGCTTCCATCCAAGTCAAATCAAGTTCTATGTGATGTTGTTGCCTTTGGCTTTCATCATGTTACTGCCAATTTTATTTATATTCTCCCATGCTTTTAAACCGTTAGATGAACTGTTTGCTTATCCTCCACGTTTCTTGGTTTCTAAACCAACCATTCAAAACTTTATCGACTTGTTTGCACGAATGGGCAATTCTGGTATTCCAGTCACACGATATCTGTTTAACTCAGTTTTAATCACGATCATCACCGTATTTATGACCATCATCGTTTCAACGACAGCCGCATTTGCTTTATCGAAGAAGCGGTTCAAACTTAAGAAGACTTTGTTTATGGTCAATACGATCGCATTGATGTTTGTTCCGATCGCTGTTTCGATCCCAAGATTTTTGATCATTCAAAATGTGGGTCTTATGGATACTTTCCTTGTCCATATCTTGCCTGGATTAGCCATGCCTGTGGGTTTGTTCTTACTCAAACAATTCATGGATCAGATTCCTGACAGTGTCATAGAGGCTGCTCAAATGGATGGAGCCAATGATGTCCAAATCTACTGGAGAATCATCTTACCGATGATCAAACCGGCGATTGCGACCATAGCGATACTAGCATTCCAAGCCAGTTGGAACAATGCGGATACGTCAAGTATGTTCATCAATTCAGAGAGCCTGAAGACTTTCGCATTTTATCTTTCAACATTAACTTCAACAACGTCAGGGAATACAGTTGCAGGACAAGGTTTACAAGCAGCCAGTTCCTTGATTATGTTTTTGCCTAATGCCATTATCTTTATCTTCCTTCAAAATCAAGTCATGAATACCATGTCTCATTCGGGGATCAAATAATGAAAAAGAGTGCGATCCTGATTTTTAGCATCATGCTTCTTATGAGCACAGTTGGTTCTGTGTTTGCAGAGACGCCGTATACCACATGGGCTTGGGGACCAAATGGTCATGGAGTTATGACTCAAGCGGCCTATGAGCCTTTAAGTCAATTAGATTTGCCCATTAAAAATGCAGAAGATATGTTTATTGATCAAGATGGTGCCATCTATATCGCAGATACAGGCAACAAACGCATCGTTAAAGTTGTGAATGAAGAGATTGTTGCTGTATATGGAGTCGGCCTATTAGCAGGTCCTACTGGGGTAACTGTTGATCAAGACGGGATTCTGTATATTGCAGATGCCACAAGTAATGCCATAGTGATCTTGAGTGCAGATGGTCAACTTATCAAACGATTTGGTACACCAACTGAACCATTGTTTGGGAAAACCAATGAATTCTTACCAAGAAAGATCGCCATTGATGTACGTAAGAATCTGTATATCATTTCTGAAGGTTCAACAGATGGGATCGTTCAAATGAATACTGAGGGCAATTTTATCGGTTATTTCGGAGCTAATTTAGCGACGATGTCCCTCACAATGATCTTACAACGGTTGTTTATGTCGGAAGAACAACTATCTCAGTTCATTAGAAATGAAGCGCCATCACCAACCAATATCGCCATAGATCGAAAAAACCTTGTCTATACTGTTTCTGCTGGTGCTCTAAGAAATAAAGCCTTACGTAAATTCAACATTTCGGGAAACAACATCATGAACGATACAGTTTCTGATCTAGCGACACGCGATGTCCATGTGTCTGATGATGGTATTATTCTAACCATCAATTCGGAAGGTGAAATCTTCGAATATGATAACACTGGGTTCTTATTGTTTGTATTCAATGTTAAAGATCGCGGTGAACAGCGTTTAGGGACTGTGGTTGATCCTACAGCCATTGGACGATATGGAAACACCATGTATATTCTGGATAAAAACAGAAATTCGATCATGATATATCAGAGTACTGCATTTGCTGGGGTTGTGCATGAAGGAGTACGTCTTTACACAGAAGGCTTATACCAACAAGCTCAAAGTTATTTCGAAAAGGTCATCAACACCAACGGATCTTTCATTTTATCTTATGCAGCTTTAGGTAATGCCTATTACCAACAACGTGATTTTCAAAAGGCGATGAATTACTTCCGTCTTTCTGAATCAAGATATTGGTATTCTATGTCATTTTGGGAAATTAGAAATGTCATTATTCAGGACTATTTACTGGCATTTATTCTATCGATCATCGGGTATATTCTATTAAAGTCAATCCTAAAAAGAATCAATCGTAAAACTCACTTTACGAAACCACTAGAAGAAGCATGGTCTAAATTAAAAACAAATAAGTTTGTCGATGATTTCAGATTTATGTTTACCTTCATCAAACACCCAATCGATGGTTACTACTACATCAAACGAAAAGAAAGAGGATCATTACGCTTTGCCTTTGTCATCTTTGGATCTGTCATCATCATTCGGCTTTTGTCTTTATATTTAACAGCCTTTATTTTCTCACCTTATACAAGCCCCAATCAGATTCATATTGAAAATGAGATCTTTATGATTGTTGCCTTGCTTAGTTTATTCATTTCTTCAAACTATCTGATCTCAACCATCAGTGATGGCGAAGGCAAGGTTCGTGATGTTGTGATTGGAACTGCTTATGCTTTATTCCCTTATGTTTTGTTTATATTGCCTTTGACCCTTATATCCAATGTGTTGACGCTTAATGAAGTCTTTATTTATCAAACTTTAAATCAAGTGATCATGGCATGGATCATCTTAAATCTCTTCATCATGGTCAAAGAAATACAAAACAACACATTCTCAGAGAATGTTCGAAATGTTGTCTTAACGATCTTCACGATGATCATGATTATTTTAGTTGGCTACATCTTGTATTATCTGGCAAATCAACTGTATGAATTCATCAATACAATACTTCAGGAGGTAAGAGTCCGTGCGTAAAGTTCCCATCTTATTAGGTGTGATGATTATAATGCTTACCTTGAGTACTTTTATTCCAATCAAAGCGATAAGTACTTCAGTTAAGACCAATCAGTATACTCAACCTGAGTCAGTTATCGAAGCTTGGACCAACAATCAAGTGATCCCAACAACATATCAAAAAATAAGTGAAAACACTACTTTTGTTCTTTATGCGAATTCAGAGACATTGGCTTTTAAAGTGTTAGATAAACGCAGCGGTTATGTTTGGCATAGCAATCTTGATGAAGTGACGGAAGCTGATAAGCTTAACAAAACTTGGACTGCTTTTGCGCAATCTGGTTTGAGTATGGACTACATAACAAGCAAAGCAACTTCTAAACGACTAGATATTACCCGTGATAATCCCAACATAAATTTCACGACATCTTCTAATGGCTTTAGTGCCAAAGTAAGCTATGCAGTATATGGTTTGGGTTACACAATTAATGTGTCCCTTGAAGAAAAAGGGATCCATGTTGAAATTCCTAAATCATCGATTGTGCAATCCATGATCAATGATTATCGTATCGATACGATTCATGTTTATCCTTTCTTTGGATCTACAATATTGGATAATGTGCCTGGTTATTTCTTTATACCCGATGGTTCTGGTGCACTCTTACGCTTTTCAAAAGAAACAAAAGCAAATACCATGTTTTATGGGCGTTATTATGGTAATGATCTTGGGATGTTTAGTGAAAACACATACTACAACAGTATTAATCCTGCTTATGATTTGAGTTTGCCGATTTATGGAATGGTTCATGGGGTCAATCAACATGCTTATACCGTAATCGTTGAGAAAGGCTCTGCTTATGGTCGTCTCAGACTTCATCCTGCAGGCGTTACGACTCAGTTTAACTTTGCATATAATTCATTCATCTACAATGAAGCTTACTTTCAAGCCACCAACCGCTCAGGAGCAGGGGTGGATGCCCTACAGAAAAAAACCAATGAGTTTGATGTTTCGATGCATTATCGTTTCTTAGATTCAGTCAATAGTGATTATGTAGGGATGGCTCTTGATTATCAAGATTATCTTGCTGACAAAAATGAATTGAAACAAAACGTTCAAGCAGATGAACATATTGGGATAAAGTTGGAATTTTTGGGTGGTGAAAAGACACGATTCCTATTTTGGGACATTCCACACACTGTTACAACACTACCTCAAATGAAAGCCATTTTAGAAGACCTAAAGGTCAATGGGGTGTTTAATCCTGAGGTTATTTATTATGGTTGGCAACCTTTAGGAGCATCGCATATGATGCCTACTTCTTTTAATCTAGAAAGCAAATTGGGATCCTTATCAACTTTGAAATCATTGATCTCATGGATCGATGAGAATAAAGGAACATTTAGTTTGTATGTAAACCCACAAATCGCCATCAGAAATGCATCTGGATATTCAACAAGAACAGATTTAGCCATGTCGATTACCAATAAAAACCTATTGTCTTTCGATCGAAATAAAGTCAATTATCTATTTAACCTAAAGAATGTTTCTAAACGTTTATTGGGGGTAGATAAGGTAAATATTGACGAGATAGAGTTGGCCATCGGAACGATGGGTTATGACTTATACAGTGATTTTAAATCAAGTAATTTCTTGAATCGTGAAGATGCAATCAGTGCTTATCGTCAAATATGGGATACAGTTAAACATCCACTGTCTTTTTATAAACCGAATGACTATGCCTTAAAATACACAAGAAATATTTATGACATTCCAGTAACCAATTCTGGATATGTGTACACATCAGATACTGTTCCATTCCTTCAGATTGCACTGTCAGGTCACATCAACATGTATTCAACAGCTCTCAATTTCTCTTCAAACATCTTGTTTGATCGTTTAAGATTGGTTGATTTCAATGTATACCCATCCTTCTTCTTGACGCATGAAGCGACCAGTAAAATCTTAGATACTCGATCTAATTGGATCTATTCTTCAGCTTATAAACAGTGGGGATCAGAAATTGCTTCTACCTATATGTGGATGGATAACTTGCTGAGCCAAGTTAAAGGAGCCAAGGTGATTGAACGTACGATCCCGCGAGTTGGATTAAGTGTCATTGACTACTCTAATGGTCAATCGATTGTGGTCAACTACACCGATCAGGATATACTGTTTGAAGGTCATCAAGTCAAAGCATTTGATGCGATTTGTACGGTGCTGCCATGAAAAATAAAGTCGTAAGTAAGAAACCGAAAAAGATCATCAGTCACCGATCACGTGAAATGCGTACTGGTTATGCTTTTATCATGATTTGGGTTGTTGGCTTTGTGTTGTTCGCATTGTTTCCATTGATTCAAACGTTTAATTACAGTTTGAATACGGTTCAAGTGACCACACAAGGGGTAGTGCTTAACTTTGTGAACTGGTCTAACTATCAAAGAGCCTTATTTACTGATCCAACCTTTATTCAGCTTTTGATCAGTTATTTCATAGAAACCATTGTCAGTGTTCCCATCATCTTGATTTTCTCAATGATCATAGCCTTGCTTTTGAATCTAAAGTTTAGGTTTAAAGGATTTTTTAGAACCATCTTCTTTTTACCAGTTGTCATCACAAGTGGACCTGTCATCGCAGAATTGACATCACAAGGCGCAACGAAAGTGGCTGGTTTGACTGATTCTGCGGCAATGGCTTCCTTTGTAGCGACGTTACCCAACTATCTTCAAGCCCCAGTTCAATACCTTATGTCAAGCTTTATATTGATTCTGTGGTTTTCTGGAGTTCAGATCTTGATTTATCTCTCAAGTCTACAGAAAATCGATCGTTCGATTTATGAAGCAGCTTCGATAGATGGTGCAAGTGCGTGGGAATCGTTTTGGAAGATTACCTTACCAGCAATGCACACAACGACTTTGATCAATGCCTTTTATACGATCGTTACTTTATCTCACTTCTCAGAAAGTAAACTGATTACCTATGTCTATGCACAAACGTATTCTGTGCTTGGAGGGATTGGTTTTGCCAGTGCCATGAGTTTTATATATCTTATAGCATTGATGCTGATATTGGGCATTATGGGTTTCTTGCTGAGCTATCGTGGCAAGAAGCAGTATTAGGAGGAAAAAATGACAAACATTATCCAAAAAATAAGACAATTCTGGGATGAACGATTAAAGAACTTTCTGCTAGGTAACAGAAGCGATTATGGGTTAATCGTAAAAGTCTTGCTTTATTTATTGCTGATTTCGATCGGATTCATTTATTTGTATCCCTTGCTTTTCATGTTCATAACGTCGATGAAAAGCCCAGATGATCTGCTCAACTCGATGATTCAATGGGTTCCTTCGCAAGTCTATGTTGGAAATTATGTTAAAGCATTTAGAGTACTGAATTATCCTATAAACTTGGCTATTACGATTGGGATCAGTGTTATCCCATCTTTGCTTCAAGCATGTGTAGCTGCACTTGTTGGTTATGGATTGGCTCGTTATCGTTTTAGAGGAAAAAATCTCATTTTTATCCTTTTGATGGCAACCTTCATTATTCCTGCTCAAACCACCATCATTCCTCAGATGTTGACGTATAAATCACTTGGAATATTAGGGTCAGTCTTTGCAATTTTTCTGCCAGCATTGTTTGGGCAAGGATTACGTTCAGCCATCTTTATTTTGATTTTCTATCAAACCTTTTCTACTTTCCCAAAAGCACTTGAAGAAGCAGCTCGACTTGATGGGGCATCAGAACGTCAGATTTTTCTAAAAGTAGCTTTGCCTACAGCCACACCTGCTTTCATTGTATCCATCATCTTCTCGATTGTTTGGTACTGGAATGAAACCTATGTAACTTCTATTTTTCTTGCTGGAAAAATACAGACTTTACCATTGGCACTTAGTAAATTCGTTCAAGCCTATGAGAACCTTTATCCTCAAGGGATGATCAATATTGCCGATAGATTAAATGAAGCTGTTAAATTGAGCGGGACATTCTTAAACATCTTACCGTTACTCATCATGTATTTTATATTACAGAGATGGTTTGTTGAATCTGTAGAAAGGTCAGGTATCACTGGTGAATAAACTACGTATTATACTTTTAACCTTGTTTTTATTGGCTGGTTGTAAACCAGTCACTGAACCCCCAATCGTCAAAACAATCGATGAAATCATCGAACTTGAAATGCGTGCATCTTTTGACTTTTTCTGGGAACAAGCCAATACGACAAAAGACTCACCTGGTTATGGTTTGGTTGCAGATCGTTATCCTGGATCTGCTGGTGTAGCATCGATGGCTTCTGTTGGTTATGCTTTGACTGCTTATATCATTGGGGTTGAAAAAGGCTATATTACCATGGCTGAAGGCTATGATCGAGTAGATAAAACATTTGATACTTTATTGAAGATGGAAGATACCCAAGGATTTTATTTTCATTTTGTTGATATGACTTCGGGTGTTCGTGTATGGGACTCAGAAGTCAGCGTCATCGATTCAGGGATATTGATGATGGGTGTATTAAGTGCAGGTGATTATTTCGGTCTTGCTGAAGACGCAACTGAGTTGTATGAACGGGTTAATTGGAACTGGTATGTCGATCAGAACAATCATCAGTTTTATATGTCTTATAAACCAGGTGCAGGTTTTGCGGGACATTGGGATTTCTATGCTGAACAATTGATATTGTATGTATTAGGTGCAGGTTCACCAACTCATCCAACTGGCCTCAATGAATACAATTCATTTATTCGCGATGTTAAGCCTTATGGAGAAGGCGATCCGTTTATTCATTCATGGTTTGGATCCATCTTTACCTATCAGTTTTCTCATGCTTGGATTGATTTCAAAGGGACAAAGGATACGAATGGTGTCAATTGGTTTGAAAATTCTGTCGCTGCAAGTCAAGCTCATTATGATTATGCGGTTAAAGTCGATGCACAACGCAAAACGATTGGACCAGATGCTTGGGGTTTAACGGCATCTGATGGACCTGGAGGGTATAACGGTTTATATGGGGCTCCACCTTCAGGTTTTGATAACAATCAACACAAAGTCGATGATACGGTTGCACCATCAGGAGCCATTGGTTCGATTATCTTTTTACCAGAAGAAGCAAAGAAAGCCATGCTGAATTATTACAATGTCCAGAAACTATTTGGCAAATATGGTTTCGTAGATGCTTATAACTTAACAAAGAATTGGAAAGCAACGGATGTTATTGGAATCGATAAAGGTATTACTTTATTGATGTTGGCAAATTATCAAGATGATATCGTATATAATGTTTCCATGAATAACAAAGTTATCATCGAAGGTTTGAAAAACCTCAACATCAAGAAAGTAGAATAGTATGACCACCATAAAAGATGTCGCAAAACTCGCTGGTGTTGGTGTCTCAACCGTATCCTATGCACTTAATGGCACAGGCACAGTCAGTGAAGCAACTCGACAAAAAATCCTAAAAGCTGCAGAAGCCTTGAATTATCATCCTAATGGGATGGCGAGAAATCTTAAGATGAAAAAGACCCATACGATTGGGGTCTTTATTTCGCGCTTTGGTGGGGCTTTCTATGAAGAGATCCTGGAAGGCATACATGCTGCAAGTATGCAAGCCAAATATGAACTGATCGTATGTCCTGAAAGTGAAACGACGCATAAAATACTGACTCAACGTCAAGTTGATGGAGCTATTATTTTTGACTCTAAAATAAATAGCGACATATTGATTCGCTTGGCTACAAAGCATTTTCCAATCGTTACGCTAGATCGAGTCTTGGGTGTTGAACATACTTATCCATTAATGCCAGACAATCGCCAAGGCGCCATAACGGCCTTTAATCATCTTTATGCTCAAGGATATCGTAAGATCGCGTTTGTAGCCGGATCCAAAGATGCCCATGATAATCTTGAACGTACCGAAGCTTTCTTAGGTGTCGCAAAAGATAAAAATATCGTGATTGAACAATATGAGGGTGATTTTACTCATGACAGTGGCTATCGTATCGGTAAGACCATCATCAATACCAATGATCTTCCAGAAGCTGTTTTTTGTGCCAATGATCAAATGGCTCTGGGTTTTATGAAAGCCATGGCAGAATACCACCTAAAGGCACCTCAAGACATCGCAATCGTAGGCTTTGACGACATTACTTTAGCTCAATACAATCAACTGACCACGATTGGAGTATCCAGAAAAGAATGGGGTGCTTTAGCCGCAAAACAATTGATTGAATTGATTGAAGATGAGACGCCTTTTAGATCGTACAAGATTAGAGTAAAACTGATCGAAAGGGCCTCTTCTGGCAAAAGGAAATAAGCAATGGATAAATGGAACATCCTTAACGATGAAGTGAAAGGTTCCTTTCACTTTTTCTCTGATTATACAAATTTAGTAAAAGGATCTAAAGGATATGGATTGACCAGTGATCACTCGATGAGACCTGGTATTGCATCAATCGCAGCGACGGGTTTTGCCTTAACGGCTTGGGTCATCGGTCATCGCAGAAAATGGCTGAGTGACTCAGAGGCATTAGATCGTGTTATTGGTACTCTCATTACTTTAAGAGACAATGCTCCTCATCACAACGGTTTTTTTGCACATTTCATTGAACGTGAAACTGCTCAAAGATTTCATTTAAGTGAGTATTCTACGATTGATACCGCTTTATGTGTCAATGGAATTCTAGTCGCTGATCAATACTTTCAAAATGAAACCATCCATGAACTAGCTAAAACGATCATTGATCGCATTGATTGGTCTTTTATCGTATTTGAGAAAGAAGGCAAGACTTTATTTAGAATGGCCTATAATCCAGATCCACATGGAGATTATGTTGTTAAAAGAGCTCCAGGCTTTATCTATCATTGGGATATGGTAGCAGAACAGAAAATGATGTATCTTATGGCAGCTAACGTCTTACCACAAGAAACAGCTCGAAAATTATATGCTGATTTTAGAAAACCAAAAATTACATATAAAGGTTATACAGGGTATGTTAGTCCAGGGGGGAATCTGTTTACATATCATTTTTCTGAGGCTTGGTTTGATAGTGAACGCTATTTAGATCCTTTAGGAATCGATTGGTTTAGAAATGCTCGCGAGGCTGGACTTGCTAATCGACAGTTCTGTCTTGATCATAAGAAAAAGTATCCAGGCTATACTCGCTTATGGGGCTTAAGTGCATCAGATGGACCCAAAGGTTACACGGTCAGTGGAGCTAAACCCTGTGAGCATGAACCTTATCATAACGGAACGATTTCAATCTATTCAGCATTGTCTTCTTTTCCCTTTACACCCAAAGAAAGTGAAGAAATGATGTATGAGTTATATTTTAATCATCCTCAGACGTGGGGTAAATATGGATTTATCGATGCTTTGAATCTGGATACACCTACACCTTGGTTTTCTAGAAGAATCATTGGTATCGACAAAGGTTGTAGCATGATCATGATTGAAAATCACATGAATCGCTTTATCTGGGATCTATATTCTGCTTCTCCTTACATACAAAGGGCTTATCAAATCCTAGGTTTTAAAGAAAGGAGCATTCATGTCAGAGATTGAAATAAAAAACGGATCGTTTATCATATCAGGAAGACCTCAGATTATTCATGCTGCTGAATTCCATTATTTCAGAACTCCTGAGAATCAATGGGAATCGAGACTAAAACTCCTCAAAGAAACAGGATTCAACACAGTTGCTACCTATATACCATGGCTTTGGCATGAAATAGAAGAAGGGCAATTTGATTTTGATGGGCATTCTCATCCCATGCGCAATCTATCTGGGTTCTTAGATTTAGCTGCACAGCTTGGTCTTTGGATCATTGCTCGACCAGGACCTTACATTATGGCTGAAACCATCAATGAAGGTATACCAAAATGGGTTTTTTCGAGTTACCCAGAGTTATCCATCATTGATCAAAAAGGAGATCATCTTCATTACTTGAGCTATCTTCATCCGCAAGCAGATAAACTGATCAAGGCTTGGTACAAAGCTGTGTTTAAGATACTCAATCCTCGACAAATCGATCACGCAGGGAAAATAATCATGATTCAACTGGACAATGAAATTGGGATGATTGCTTGGGTCAAAAACATGATCGATCTCAATCCTGATAATTTAGAACGTTTTACAGAGTATCTAAAAGTGACAAAAAAGCGTGACCATTCAACAGTGTGGGTTTCCGAAGAATTATGTCATCCTGATCAAGAAAATGGGCGATATATTTTGCAGGCATATTCCCATTATTACAGGGAAGTCATTTCTATTTACGCGCAACGGTTGTGGGATATCGCTAAAGCTTGTGGGATGACCGTTTTACCGGTCATCAATATTCATGGTTTTGGTGATCAAGGCCGCAGTTTTCCAATCGGGTTATCGCAACTGTTAAAAGCCATTCAAATTAAAGGCATGGTTTGTGCCACCGATGTCTATCCGTTACGTATCGGAGAAGATAATTTTCATCAACTCTTATTGGTCAACGAAATGACCAAAGCACTTCAAAATGAAGATCAAGCACTCTTTTCGATTGAATTTCAAGCAGGGGGAAATGGAGATTTTAGTGGAAGTCAAAGCTCAATGACAGATCTGCATACCAGATTGTGTCTTTCCTCTGGTATGAAGGCCATCAATCATTACTTGTTTATGGATGGTGAAAACTTTCCTGAGATTTCTCCCTATAAACGCCATGACTGGGGTCATCCGATTCGTAAAGATGGTTCATTCCGCTCTCATTATTATCGCTATCCAAAATTGACTTCGATGATGAATGCTTATGGAATAGCACTAATTCAAGCTCAACCTGTTACAGAGACGACGATTGGATTTTTAATCGATGATTATATGACTGAATACTTTAATAAAATAGTCAAAACTGAACACGAAACTTTAAGACATTTTAGAAATGCAATCCAGTTTGATGGGATGGCTCGTTTTTGTACCATTGAACATCTCAACTTCAATGCCATTGAAGTTCAAATAGAGGATTTCAATCCTAAAAATACACCTACCTTGTGGATGATGACACATGATGTCTGTCCACGAAATGTTCAACAAAAACTTATTGATTATGTTCATAACGGCGGAAGACTGATTATGATAGGTCATATTCCAATCATGGATGAAAATTATGATCCATGTATGATTCTCAAAGATGCCTTATCTGTGAGTAAAATAGAAGATCCTAAGACAGATAAGATCGATGCATTTCAATACACTGACATTCCAGTAAATTTGATCCAAAGTGTGCAAGGTGATTTTGATCATGTTTTTGCTCAAACTAAAGACAAGGAAGTCATTGGGTTTGTGAAAAACTTGAATCGCGGAAAAGTTGTATTCTTGGGAGCAGCCGTACCTACATCCACAATAGAAGATTTAGATGTGTATCGACAAATCAGTAAGTTGGTTCAATTAAAACCGTCTCTGGATTCCTTTGATTGGATCGATATGCGTGAAATGAGTGGACCATTGGGAAGATTTTTGTGTCTTAATAACTATTCTGATGATCCTTGGATGGATTTGATCACTAAGAAGGGGAAAGCCCTGTTTAATCATCGACCCATAGAACTTCCAGCACGAAGTGGTTTGATTTTACCCATTGATTTGCTTATTTATCCAGATTTAAAACTGGTGTATAGTACCATTGAACTTCGAAAAATCGAGTCGCATAAAAAACACATCATCCTTCATTTCTCTTCAGAAGGGTATGTTAAAATAGAGTCAAACACTTATCTGGTCGATGGACCTGTTGTGGTTGACACTGCCAACCAAGAACTCCATCTTAAAGGCACATCGCTGACTTTGATTAAGAAAGGTTGATTATGTCCCGTCTGCATCCGGATCTTGATTTCAAGATGAATCATGAAAATATGATTCAAACCGGTCAATATAGATTAACATTACTGACTCGTCATTGTTTTCGCTTGGAAATCGCACCAAATACTTTGTTTACAGATGAACCAAGTTTAAATGTCATAAGTCGTCATACTGACCGTGTTTCTTTTACCAAAACATTAACGAAAGAAAACCTTGTCATTGAGAATGAGATTTTTATATTGAGTTTTAATCCATTATTGGATCCAAAGAATAACTTAAAGGTAAGCGTTAAAGGCTATCCTAAACCATATTTATATGGTCAAAAAACAGGTCATAATCTATTGGGAACAGCAAGAACCCTGGATCAAGTTAACGGTGAACTGAAACTTAATGATGGATACTTTTCAGAAGATGGATATGTTATTTTAGATGATTCACAAACACCTTTGTTTCAACCGGATGGTTCCATCAAAGCTCGACTCAATAAAAATACAGACATGATATTTATCGCATCTCGAAATGATTTTAAAGAAGTCCATTCTGAAATGGTCAGATTCATGGGGGTTGTTCCTAAGTTTCCGCGATATGTGTTGGGTAACTGGTGGAGCAAATATTGGAATTACACGGATCAACAACTCTTAGATACGGTCGATCAGTTTGGCAAGATGAATATCCCGCTATCTGTCTGTATCATCGATATGGATTGGCATCTTACTGAGGTGGAAAATCAAAATTATTGGTATGGTTGGACTGGTTATACGGTCAATCCCAAGTATTTTCCAGATTTTGAAGGTTTTATCAAACAACTGCATCAAAGAAAATTAAAGACATCTGTTAATCTACATCCAGCTTTAGGCATACGACCACATGAAATTCAATACAAAGAATTCTGTGCTTGGATGGGCATTGATCCATCAAGTAAAGTAACCATCCCATTTCAAATCGAAGATCCTCATTTTGCGGAAGGGTATTTTAAGATCCTTCATCATCCGTATGAAGAAAAAGGGGTCGATTTCTGGTGGATCGATTGGCAGCAAGGAACAAAGACAAGCATGGTTGGGGTTGATCCTCTTTTTGTTTTAAATCATAGACATGCGTTAGATTTCGCTCGTGACACAAATAAAAGACCTTTTACTTTTTCTCGATGGACTCAATTTGGAGGACACCGTTATCCTATTGGTTTTTCAGGTGACACAGTGTCTACTTGGGAATCCTTAGCATTTCAGCCTTATTTTACCGCAACTGCAGCCAATGTGAATTTTAGTTGGTGGAGTCATGATATCGGGGGTCATTTCAAAGGTTTGGAAGAACCTGAACTCTTGACTCGTTGGGTTCAATTTGGTTGTTTTAGTCCAATTCTCAGACTACATTCATCTAGAAATGAGATGTGCATCAGGGAACCTTGGTTATTGGTAGAACCCTTTAAAAGCGCCATTGCTGATGCGATGCGTTTAAGAATGAGATTGGTTCCTTATTTATATACAGGACTTCACCAAAACTCTGTTAAAGGCGTACCTTTTTTAACGCCGCTTTATTATGAATTTCCTAAAGATCCACAAGCCTATAAAGCAAGAAATAACTATTTCTTAGGTAGAAGTTTATTGGTAGCACCAGTTATTAGCCCAATGATCAAAACACTTAATCGTTCAGTGACCAAAGTTTATCTTCCTGAAGGAATTTGGATCGACTATAATACTGCTCTAGAATATAATGGCAGACGTTGGATCGATGTTTATAGTGACATCCAGTCCATACCACTATTTGTTCGTCAAGATAGTATTATTCCTTTATCGAAATGGGAAGATAGTGAAGATCCTGTTGGTAATCCCACAACACTCATAATCAAAGTTTTTGCATCAGAGCATGCTGAATATACGTTGATCGAAGATGACAATGAAACCATTGCATATCAAAAAAAAGAGTTTTTCTGCACAGAACTCAATTATAAAGACAAGGTCTTTACAATAAAAACAGACAAGAAAACCAAACCTTACTTACCATTCTTAAGAAACTATGAAATCGAAATCGTAGGATTGCATGTAAAAGGCGACTTCAAAGCTATCTATACGGAGACTTCTACATTGATTGCACTTTCGGGTATGGACATTACTGCCAACATCAGTCTAAAGTTTAGTTCAATTGAAAAAGTTGATCAGAAATTCCTATTGAGAAAACAATTAAAACTTGGTTTAGCCAATGCATTAGCAAGTGTAGATGTTAAAGCGGATTTATTGTCTGCCTTTGACAATGCCACACTTAACAGTGCTTACAGAAAACACAAGAAAGAAAAAGAACTTGTCGCCATGGTCAAAGCATTGATGGCTGCAGCTAACCTCTTATCCTAAACTAATGGAGAAATAGTCTTATCTTAGGTATAATGTGGTATGTATTTATGGGAAGGAAAGAGAATCATGAAAAAAATTGCTTTATATGGGTTCAATAATTTGACTAAAACACTCAGTTTTAATATTTATGACATATGTTATGCGGCAACCCGTCAGGAACGCAAGGATTATCTTACCTACATCGATGAACAATATAATTCAACCAGATTGACTAAAATCTTAGCTGAAGTTACAAACATCATCGGAGCCAGTATCTTAAACATTGCCAAACAAGATTATGATCCACAAGGCGCCAGTGTTACTGTATTGATCAGTGAAGAACCCGTGATGGATCATTTGTTGGATAAATCTTGTAATGTCGCGGTAATTGAAGAGATCATCAAACCAGAAACCATCGTAGCTCATTTGGATAAAAGCCATGTTACGGTTCACACATATCCTGAATATCATCCTGACAATCAAATCTCGACATTTAGAGTGGATATCGATGTTTCAACCTGTGGTAAAATCTCACCTTTAAAAGCCCTGGATTATCTGATTGGCAGTTTTGATTCAGACATCATTACGATCGATTATCGTGTCAGAGGCTTTACTCGTTCTGTTGAAGGAAAGAAATTTTTCATCGATCATGAGATCAGCTCGATCCAAAACTTTATCGCATCAGAAACACTACGGAAATATGAAGCTGTGGATGTGAATGTCTTTCAAAACAACATTTTTCATACCAAAATGATGCTGAAAGAGATGGATCTGAATAATTATATGTTTAAGAAGAATCCTGATGAACTATCTGAAAGTCTTAAGAAAGTCATCAAACTCAACATCAAGGAAGAAATGACCGAGATCTTTAACGGGACCAACATTTATCACTTGAATGATGAAGCGTAAGGAGTCCTATGGAAAAATGGTTCACTGAAAAGCATTCTGATACGATCAACTTTTCAATCAAAGTCAGCAAAACTTTATTCTCTACCCAAACCAAGTTTCAAAAACTTGAGGTTTTTGAGAATGAAGAACTGGGACGTTTTTTTACTCTTGATGACTATGTGATGATCACAGAAAAAGATGAGTTCATTTATCATGATATGATTGTCCATGTCCCTATGGCTGTTCACCCTAAAGCACATCGTATATTGGTCATTGGGGCAGGGGACGGTGGAACGGTTCGTGAATTATGTCGTTATCCATATGTAACACATGTTGATATGGTTGAGATTGATGAAGAAGTCGTTACAGTGTGTAAAAAATACTTTCCCAATTCAACCAGTGGTTTAAGTGACTCTCGGGTTCACTTATATTTCATGGATGGGTTGGCATTCATCGCAACCAAAAAGAATGAATACGATTTGATCATTGTAGATTCAACAGATCCCTTTAGTGTCGGTGAAGGCCTTTTTACCCAAAGTTTCTACAAAGATTGTTTCACAGCACTAAAAGACGATGGCATTTTGGTCAATCAACATGAATCTCCTTTTTATGAACACTATCAAAAAAACATGCAAAGAGCCCATAAACGCATCAAGGAAGCTTTTCCAATCGCCAAGGTCTATCAAGCCTTTATCCCAACTTACGCTTCAGGACACTGGTTATTTGGCTTTGCCAGTAAGAAATATGATCCCATCAAGGATGCAAATTTTGAGCACTGGAACAGTTTGAATCTACAAACCAAGTACTATAATCCTGCTTTACATATTGGATCCTTTGCTTTACCAAATTATGTCATCGACTTACTAAATAAGGAGTAATTATGTTGAACACGATTCTTTTTGATTTAGATGGGACTTTATTACCGATCGATGCCAAAGCCTTTGAGAAGATCTATTTTAGTGCTTTATCCAGTCGTTTTACAGATATGTATCCCCCAGAAGCATTCATTAAACTGATTTGGGATGCGACGATCGCTATGGTCAAAGATACCACGCATCGCACCAATGAAGTTGTTTTCATGGAAGCTTTAGGATCAGTCGTTAATGAAAAACTATCTGAAATGCAACGACGATTTGAATTGTTTTATCAATCTGATTTTGATTTATTAAAAGCCGCTGTCATAGAAAGTGCAGAAGTCAAGGAAGCCGTTCGTCTATTAAAGGAAAAAGGGTATACCTTGGTGATCGCAACCAATCCCATGTTCCCTCGGATCGCCATTGAAAAGCGGATCTCATGGACAGGCCTAGATCGAAAAGATTTCGCATATGTCACTTCATTTGAAGATAACCACTACTGTAAACCACAAGTCCAATACTTTGAGGAAATATTAAAAGACATCCATAAGGATGCCTCTGAATGTCTGATGGTTGGCAATGATGCCCAAGAAGATATGGCTGCTAATTCTGTTGGGATACAGACCTATCTCATTACGACACATTTGATTCATCGTCAACAACGTGAAATCCAAGCTGATCATAAAGGGTCTTATGCAGATTTTTTACTGTATGTCCAAAGCTTACCTGCTCTAATTTAAAAATACAATCGTCTAAAAAAGCGCATAGCGCTTTTACTTAAAGATTACGATATTTCCTACAACAGGTAACTCAAATGCTTTACCTGAATAAGCATTGTAGGCCAGATAAACAATGAGCACAAACAATCCTAAACTTAAGACACCATTCAGTAAGCCCCCAATCAATGGAATAAAGCGCAAGATATAGGAAACAATAATACCAGCAATCAAAATCCAAAAACCTTGGTTGGCATGGAATTTCCCGAATTTTGAATCGGGAGCTGCCAATAAAGGTAAAAAGAAGATAAGATAAGCCAAAGCAGCGATGACTTTATTCTTTTCGATATCAGAAGCGTCAAAACCAGTAATTTCTTTCATAATTCTCCTTTTAGTGAATCTATTTTTATTCTATGTTTAGATTTCATGCTTGTCAAATAGGATGCAGATATTTATGATGTTTAGCCTTATAGGTCAAATATTGGCTTTACTTATAGGTTATGGAGTATAATATTTAACGACAAAGAGGTTCAACTTATGCATAACACACATGAAATTACACACAATATCTTTTGGGTAGGGGGCAATGAACGTCGCCTATCCCGATTTGAAAATATGTTTCCGCTTAATAATGGGATTGCCTATAATGCTTTTGTGATCATAGATGAAAAAACAGCCTTATTGGATACAGTTGATGTCTCCATCAGCGACTTGTTTTTAACCAATGTTCAATATGCCTTGAATGGTAAGACTTTGGATTATCTGATCATCAATCATATGGAACCTGATCATTGTGGTAACATCGTAACGATGCTGAGGCATTATCCAAATGTTAAGCTAGTAGGCAATGCGAAAACTTTTCAGTTCTTTGAACAATTTTATCCAATTGATGCTAAAGCCAATTATATGATCATCAAGGATCAAGATGAATTGTCTTTAGGTAAACATACCCTTAAGTTTTTTACAGCTCCAATGGTTCATTGGCCAGAAGTCATGTTTACGTATGAAACAAGTGAGAAAATTCTTTTCTCTGCAGATGCTTTTGGGACTTTTGGAGGATTAAACGGGGGCATCTTTGCCGATGAATGTGATTTTAACTTAGACTATTTATCTGAATCTCGTCGATACTATTCCAACATCGTTGGGAAATTCGGAGGTCCTGTTCAATCAATCTTGTCTAAGTTTAATGAACTGGAAATCAACATGATTTGTCCACTTCATGGTCCTTTATACCGTGGAGCTGAATTGGCATTTATCATTCAAAAGTATGAACAATGGAGCACTTATCAACCTGAAGTCCAAAGTGTATTGTTGATCTATGGTTCCATGTACAATAACACTGAAATGGTTGTTGATGTCTTGGCCAATAAATTAGCTCGTTTTGGAATCAAAAATATGAAGATCATGGACATCTCTCAATATGATTTGTCGTATGTAATTGCTGAAATCTGGAAGTATTCCAATATCGTTATAGCAACCCCAACTTATAATGCTGATGTCTTCTACAAAAACCACGCCTTACTTCACGAAATGGCAGCCCTCAATGTTCAAAATCGTAAGATCTCTTTGATCTTTAACAGTAGTTGGGGTGGTAAATCTCAGGAGACAGTCACAGGCTATTTAAGCAAGTTAAAAAACATTAGTCTGATTGGTGAACCACTGCTCATCAAATCGACGCTAAAAGAAGACAATGAGCCTGCACTAGAGGCACTGGCCACATCAATATTTAATAGTTTTCAATAAGTTAATCTCAACTTAACATACAAGATGATATAAATGAACTGACAGGAGGAGTCCGCATGAAGAAAATTCTGGCTCTGCTTCTAAGTTTAGTCATACTTGCAGGTTGTGGTGTGAAAATCAATGTCCCTAACGGGAGTGAAAAATTAACGCAAATTACCAATCCTTCATTATTGAAGGCTATTTTGCTTAAGAATTCACCAAATCGTAATTGGTATCAAAATATGAAAGGTGGCATCTTCGCAGAAGCTGCCGACAACAGTTCAAGTACCAATACCCAAGTTCAAGGGGTTGATGAAGGTGATACCGTTAAAACCAACGGAAAAATCATCGTCAATATTTTGAACAATAAAGTATATGTGATCGATGTTTCAAACAACAAGATCGTCAAAACATTTAATTATCAACCCGCTGATGATGCGAAAGTGTATCGCAATGCGACCGAATTGTATTTGACCGATACCCAATTGATCATCATGGGTTCTACCGGTACTTACGGCGGTGGTGGCATTCGAAGTGATGAAGCAATGTCCAGCAAGAGTATGTGGTGGGGTTATTGGGGTGCTCAAGACACCTTCATTGAAGTCGTTGATTTAACTACTCTAGACATCAAAAAATCGTATGAACTCAAAGGCGGTTATTTTACATCACGTATCAGTGATGGAGAATTGATCGTCATCGCCAACCAATGGGAAACCCTAATTTATGATGCAAAAGATCAACCTGTCTTAGTTGAACCAACCGTAACTGATCTTAGAGACGGACATGTGATTTCCTCGATAAGTAAAGGCAATGCATATATCTTGCCTAATAATCAAGGTAATTCATTTGTTAATATCTTAAAGATTGATTTGGGTTTAAGTTCAGAACCAACCTTATCTTCATTCTTAGGTTGGATCCAAACCATTTATATGAATGATGCCAATTTGATCATTGCCCAATCTCGTTACGAATACAATGAAACGACGGGCATCGGTGCTTCATTTACCGACTTGCTACGCTTTGATGTCGACAGCTTGGATCTAAAGGCTGAAGGCACTGTAAAAGGCTATCTCTTAAATCAGTTCTCCTTGGATATCTATGAAAATGTATTAAGAATTGCCGTAACCAACTGGGACAAAGTGTCCACCAACCGTGTTGTTACCTTAAACATGGCTTTGGATAAATTAGATAGTATTGAAGATCTTGCTGTCAATGAAACCATTCGTTCTGTCCGTTTCATCAAGGACAAAGGCTATGTGGTAACATTCGAACAAATTGACCCTTTGTTTGTGATCGATCTCAGTGATGCAACAAACATCTCCGTTAAGGGTGAATTAAAAGTGCCTGGATTCTCGACCTATCTGCATCCTGTATCTGAAACTGTTATTTGGGGCATTGCAGAAGATTTGATCGTAACACCAGTGGTCAAAGATGGACAGACATGGAACAGTGTTGAACGTTTCGGTGTTAAAATCAGTTTGTTCAATGTAGGCAATCCAGCTAAACCATATGAAGTCACACATTTAAATATCTTGGGTCCATCAGGTTACAGTGAAGCCCAATACAATCATAAAGCCATCGTATTTGATAACGCCAAAGGATTAGTTTACATACCTTTCGGAGATTATCATTATGATTCGACCGTATGTACCACCAGCCCAAAAGGCGATACCGTATGTAACTACAAGTATGAATCTGGTATCAAAGTCTTGCAGATCACAGAAACCGATGTAACATTGGTTAAAACGATCGCAATATCCAGCAGTTACGATCAGAATACTTGGATCAACCGAAGTGTCTTCATTGGCAACAATTTGTATCTGATGAGCACCGTTGGTATTACGATCCTTGACCGTACAACTTTCGAAAAAGTTGCATCCATTACTTACTAAAATAAACAAGCATAAAAAAACAGTGTCCATGAGACGCTGTTTTAATGTTTAGTCGAGCGGAGTGAAGTTGCTCTTATCGACACCGCACAGAGGGCAGTACCAATCTTCGGGCAAATCTTCAAAAGCTGTTCCTGGAGCGATCCCGGAATCCGGATCTCCCAGCGCAGGATCATAGATATAGTCACAAGCATTGCAAGCGTATTTTTTCATGAGATTTCCTTTCTTATAAAGATATTATAACAGATTTCAATCCATAATAAAGTGACAGTAAAATGGCTGTGATATAATAAACTCATGAAAAAATACAGGACCTTTTTAAAACTTAACTTAACTGCTATTTCACTAAACTTGATGGTTAGTTTAATGATGGGACTTTATAATGATGCAATTTCAAAACATTCCATCAATGAGACCAGTATTGATCCTGCAATTGTTTTAGATGCAACAAACTTACCCGATAAAGACAAAGATGGGATCGATGATTTTACCGATATTATGTTGGGTGCTAGAGAAGACGCACTCAATATGGTGACCTATTATGATTCCTATTACAGCGGGGGATATCCACCTGATAATATTGGTGTCTGTTCAGATGTCATATGGCGTGCATTAAAAGCTGCTGGTTATAATTTTAAGGATTTGATCGATGCGGATATTGCCGCAAATCCTGAAGCATATCCAAATTCCGAAATACCAGATCCAAATATTGATTTCAGACGTACCCGAAACTTAAAAGCTTACTTTGAACGGCATTTAGTCAAACTCACCAACAATATTTACGAAATCGATCAATGGTTACCAGGCGATATCGTTGTTTTCTATCCTGATACGCATATTGGAATCATTTCAGATCAAAAGAATTTTATGGGAATCCCATATCTTATCCATAATACAGGTCAATTAGATCGTGAAGAAGACATCATGATGTATGCCGCATTTAACTCTAAGATTTCTGGACATTATCGTTGGATCAACGCGAAATGAGTTCGGTCAAAAACAACATCACATTGAATTATGGGTTTGAGTTCATCTCAAACCTTAATTTTACCCAAGCACTATGGGTCAGTTATCTTGCCTTCAAAGGTTTGACTTTGGTTGAGATAGGACTATGTGAGAGTGTTTTTCACATTGCTTCTTTGATTTTTGAAGTTCCAACAGGGATCATCGCGGATCGTTTTGGACGTAAACTGAGTCGAATTTTAGGTATCTGTTGCAAAATTCTGTATTTAAGTTTGCTTCTTTTGGTCAACAATTTTGTATTTGCGATGTTTAGCTTTGTGTTTGCGGCTTTGTCGTACAACCTAGAATCTGGGGCTGATAGTGCTTTTGTTTACGACAGTCTGCTTGAAAACGGGACCCATGAACACTTTCCTAAAATCCAAGGGTATCGTGAGATCATCTTTCAAACAGCTTCACTCGTAGGCATCATGACTGGGGGTTTACTGGCTGATGTTAGTTATACATTGGCCATTAGTGCCGCAATTGGTATCTTTGCGTTAGGTTTTATTATTGCACTTTTCTTTAAAGAACCTAGAGTCATCGAATCAACTGAGAAAACAACCATGAAGGCACTTGTAAAAACATCTCTTTTGACCTTAAAAAACCAACCGAGATTGGCAGGGTTGATGGTGTATAGTGCCTTGTTTTTAAGCGTATCCGCTACTTTCTTTTTCTATCTAAGTCCTTATTTAAGAGGATTGGGGTACAGTTTAACGATGATTTCCTTGTGGTATATGATTAATTCCGTTGGATCGATCATTGCCAGTTTAATGGTCAATAAGTTGATTAAGAAATTTGATCTAAAACTTGTTTTGTATGCATCTTTAATCATGACAATGACATTTGTTTTCTTGCCAATCTTACCTTGGGGTACACTAGCTTTCTTTTTTATGGGAGCTTTTGAATCGATCCTGTATGTCATGATGGTCCACCATATCAATCGTCAAATCGGATCAGAGGTCAGAGCGACAATCTTATCGGTTAATGCGATGGCATATAGTGTCATCATGGCCATTATGTTTCCAGTGTTTGGGGCAATTGGAGATCGTTTTGGTTTAAGGCTGGCTTTTACTTTGATGGCAATTTTAATGGCTTGTTTTGTGCTTGGATTTGGATTATGGCAAAGACGAGGGTCTTTGACAGGACCTCGCTTTTTTGACATAATGAATAAAAAATAAGGGGAACAATATGCTCAATCGAATCAATCCTCAAGTACGACAGTTTAAACAAAGCGGCATCCGCAAATTTTCAGAAGAAGCGAAAACCATACCCGGTGTCATCAATTTTACGATCGGTGAACCAGAATTCAATACGGATGAACGCATTAAAGATGCTGCAATCAAAGCACTCCATGACAATCAAACGCATTATCCAAACAATACCGGCATAGAAAGTCTAAGAAGGGCAGTTGCGAATTTTGAACATACCCAACATCATCTTGATTATATATGGGAAGAAGTTGTCATCACCAATGGGGCAACAGAAGGTTTAGCAGCCGCATTGATGAGTGTTTTATGTGAAGGAGATGAAGTCATCATACCGTCACCCATGTATGTGACCTATGCCCCCATTGTCACCTTCTGTAAAGCCAAGGTCGTTGTATTAAATACGATCAATTATGATTTCCAAATCAATTCTATCGCTTTAGAAAACCTGATTACGATCAAAACAAAGCTCATTCTCATCACATCTCCCAACAATCCAACTGGAACTATTCTAAATCATAATAGTTTACAAGCAGTTTCAGCCATGGCTAAAAAATATGATTTGTTCATTCTCAGTGATGATGTTTATTCACAGTTGGTCTTTACCGATACGTATGAGATGTTGTGTCATGATGATAGTCTTCGCGATCGCTTGATCATCACCCAAAGCCTATCAAAACCCTATGCGATGACAGGTTGGCGGGTTGGCTATGTGTTGGCAGATTTACCCATCGCCAGAGCGATTGCCTTGATGCATGCCTATCTGGTGGCTGGTGTTGCCACTTTTAATCAAGTTGCTGCGATCGAAGCCCTAAAAATAGATTCCACGTGGATGCGGGACAGTTATCATGCTAGACGTGATTTAGGATACGATCTATTGATGGATATGGGATTGCCTTGTGTTAAACCAGAAGGGGCTTTTTATCTATTTCCCAACATATCTGAGTTTAAAATCGACTCTGAAACGTTCTGTTTGAAAGCAATGCGCGAATATAAAGTTGCGATGGTTCCCGGTGTTTATTTTGGGGCTGATCATAATATCAGGATATCCTATGCGGTAAATGATGCTGAAATCATCGAAGGCTTAGCTCGTCTTAAGAAAATGATCACGGATCTAAGAAACCATGCTTCAGTTTAAACGTTTTATGATCTTGATTTATATTCATCTAATCTTGTCGGTATTTTTTACGTATTTGAACACCCTGGTCGTCATTAAACTGGATTTTATTCAAGAAAACTGGTTAAAAGCTCTCTTTTCTTTAGGATGCATCTCGTTGATTTATTTGATCATTGGATTACTTTGGGGATCTTTGGCCGTTGAAAAAAAGAAGCTGGTGCTTCCGTTAATTTTATATTCATTACTTTTGGTTGGATTCTATATTGCGGGTTTCTTTAAGGAAACTGGATGGATCGTATTCATTAACGGTAATATTCCGTTTACTTACTTTATTAGAAATATTGCCCAACGTGATCTAGTTATCTTGATGTTGTATGCCTTAAGTTGTGTTGTCCCAAGTTGGATCCTTTATGAAGGATTTCGATTGAGTTATCGGTTCACACATCGCCATGATCAAATCAAAGAGATCTAAGTAAAAAGTACAGTTCCTAATCTAAAACATGTTGAACCATATTGATAAGCCAAACCATAATCATGGCTCATTCCCATCGACAGTTCAGTCATCTCAGGATGACTTTTTTGAGTCAGAAGGAAAATGTGTTGGGCTGCTTTGAAACAGGCTTCTGTGAGCACTAAATCGCCACTGCTGGGACCCATCACCATCAAACCTTTAAGTCTGATATGAGAACACGTGTTACACTTCGCAATCAAGTTTTCCAGATCTTTAATTTGTATTCCACCTTTTTGATCCTCAGTAGTTAAGTTGAGTTGAATCAAAATATGAATGTCTTTATTTAGTGATGCGGCATATTTTTCAATCAACTCTATTTGTTTGACACTGTCGACAGAATGAATCCATGAAGCATGTTCAACAATGATCTTAAGCTTATTGGTTTGAATCCTACCGATAAAATGCCAAGTCACAGGCAGTTGTGCTTTGGCTTTATCCGATAACTCTTGAGCTTTGTTTTCACCGAAATGGGAAAAGCCATCCGTGATCTTACTTTCAATAGCAGATACGGGATGGTTTTTACTGACAGCGACCACCATGTGGAGCTTTGGGAATTGCGTTAAGAGGGTGTTTTGATTCATGGTTGTTAGTGATAGAATAATGTTAAGAGGTAACCTTATGTATAAACCTGAAATGAATGGGGTGGTGTATCAGATCTGGCCAAGATCTTTTAAGGATTCCAATGATGATGGGATTGGTGATCTACAAGGGATCATCTCAAAATTGGATTATCTAAAAGACTTAGGCATTACAACGATTTGGTTGTGTCCAGTGTATGTTTCACCCAATGTAGACTATGGTTACGATGTCTCAGACTATTATAACATACAGCCTGAGTATGGTTCTCTATCAGACATGGATCAGTTGATTCAAGAAGCTAAGAATCGAGGCATAGGCATCTTGATGGATCTGGTTGCTAATCACACCTCTAATCAGCATCCTTGGTTTCAAGCAGCCTTAAAAGACCCTCAATCTAAATACCGTGATTACTATATCTTCAAACAAGGCAAAAACAATAAAGAACCCAACAACTGGATCGGTTTATTTGGAGGATCCGCATGGACCAAATCCAATCAACCCAATGAATATGTATTGACCTTGTTTACGCCCAATCAGGTCGACCTTAACTGGGAAAACCCTGAAGTACGACAAGAAATCTATAAAGTCATGAAATTTTGGATGAATAAAGGTGTTGCTGGTTTTAGAATGGACGTCATCAACATCATCGCAAAAACAGAAGGACACCCTGATAAGGATCCGCATAAGAAGGGATATCAGTTTGCGGATGATTTGATTATTTCGTTGCCTAAGTCTCATGAATATCTGCACGAAATGTATGCGGAAGTCTTAAGCAAGTATCCAGGGCTATATTTAGGTGAAGGGATGTTGGTAAATCCGCAAAGTTGTGCTTCATATAGTGGTTTTGATCAAAAAGAACTCGACATGATGTTTCATTTTGATTTGGTATTGATTGGTTGTGGTCCTTTAGGGAAATATGATTTTAGAAAGTTGTATCGATGGAAACCACAAGACTTTAAATCGATCTTCTATAAATGGCAAGAAGCTTCTTATAAGGATCGATTCTGGATGGGTAATTTCTTATCTAATCATGACAATGGACGATCTGTATCACGTTTTGGAGACGAGAAGAAATATCGATTGCCAAGTGCCAAAGCATTCATCATGAGCACAATGACTGCTTATGGAACTCCATTTATTTACCAAGGTGAAGAAATCGGTATGACCAACATGAAGATCGATGAACAAGATTGGAAAGATTTCGAAGCCATCAGCGATTATAAAATGCTTCAATCCATGATGCATCTTCCTGCTTTTATCGCTAAAAAAATCGTTCAAAAAATGACGCGTGATAATGCAAGAACCATTATGCAGTGGGATGACGGACCCCATGCAGGATTCTCTAGCGTTAAACCATGGTTTGTGCTTAATCCCAATCATAAAACCATCAATGTCAAACACGATCAACAAGACCAAGATTCCATTCTTAATTTCACAAAAGAGTTGATTGCGTATCATCAAGCACACTCTGTATTACAACAAGGCAGTTTTGCATCTACAATGACTTCGCATCCTCAAATACTAGCGTATATCCGTGAAGATGAACAGGAGAAACTTTTAATCTTAATCAATCTAGATCACAAACATGCGACCTTCAAAGCCGATAATTATAAAGAAATGCGCACTCAATTATGTAATTATTCAACGTATGGTCCCATGGTTGAAAAGATGGTGTTTAGACCTTATGAAGCCAGAATCGTTCAGCTTGTTGGTCAAATGCCTTGATGCAACGGTTTGATGTGTTTAAATAACGATAGGAGAAACTTATGCCAAAACCAAACGTTAATGAATTTGCCCCAGATTTTACCCTCACCAATCAAAACGGTGAAAAAAGAACGCTCTCTGATTACAGAGGACAATATGTTGTCTTATATTTTTATCCCAAAGACGATACACCAGGATGTACTGTACAAGCCTGTTCCTATCGCGATTCGATGAAGGAATTTACAGATCGAAACATCAAAGTATTTGGGATCAGTAAAGATGATGAAAAAAGCCACTCTACATTCTTAGCGAAGTTTAATTTGAACTTTGAATTGTTAGCCGATGAACAAAAAGAAGTCGTGACTTTATATGATGTCTACAAAGAAAAAAACATGTATGGAAACATCACCATGGGGGTTGTTAGAACGACCTTCGTGATCGATCCGCAAGGCAAGATCATAGCCATATTTGATAAAGTCAAACCTGAAGAAGATGTCCAGCAAGTGCTTAGCGTCATCAAGAATTAAAAACCGAAAGTCTTCTCTTAAGATTTATTACACCAACTAAAAGCACCTTTTTGAAGGTGCTTTTCTAAACATGTGAGATTATTTGGTTGAAGTCGGTATATTATCTGGTTTTTGGACGTATGAATAATCCACCAACGATAACGATCAGACATATGACAAGATAAGTCGCAACCATTGGACTTAGAAAACCGCCATAGATAGCGGTAGATGCCCCAATCACAGCTAAAAGTGGAAATACGAAGCCTTGAATCCAATTACCAACTTTTTTGATTAGGAAATCTTTCATGACTCCTAGATAGATGAGAACCATGAATATGTAAATTAGGATGATTGAAAGCTCATCGACTGAGATTCCAGAGAAGACTTTCCAACCATAGACGATAACACCAACAGTGGTTGCGAAATGAAGTGCTAGCCAAAACAGAGACATCACAAAAGTAAACATCGCAGAAAACATAGGAATGTCTGTTCTTGAATCAACTGAGGCAAACTTGTTGCTTAATGGCAATTCATTACGCAAACCTAACGCATAAGGCAAACGAATGTAGCCAAGAATCAAACCATTCAAGGTTCCTAAAACTGAAATGACCACAGCTGTTAAAACGATTCGATAACCGACAGCTCCGAAAAACTTTTGGGCAAATGCACTGACAGCGCCATCTCCCAACTCTAAAACCTGTGTAGGACCTAAAACCGCATTGATCCCAACAAAGTAGGCAACATAGATTACCATAATTAATAAAGGCGCGAAAGTTAGTGCCAAAGGTAGATTTCGCTTTGGATTTTTGATCTCATGGGCAACAGAAGGGGCTACTTGCCATCCGTCATAAGCATATGCGATCGGCACCAAAGCTAAAAACAAACCGCCTCCAATCATTCCCCAATCTGCAAATTGAACAACTGTTGTTGGATTTCCAAAAACAATCCCAGTAAATCCAAGGATGATCAAAGCAGAAACTTTGATGATCATGGCAAGACTTTGAAATTGTCCGGCTAGTTTGGTTTGAAAGGCATTAAAGATGAAAAACAGAATCATGACAGATAATGAAATGACCCAAACACCCACAGTAAAAGGAAAAGGCCATTCAGGTAAGAAATCAAAAGTCATCCCCAAAACGATCTTTGAATCTGTCCATCCAAACAACATTGACCCATACATCGCAGATACCCAAGCAATAACCGCAACCAAAGGTGGATAGTATAAGGTCGTCTGAAACCAACCTGCCAAATATCCCAGCGTTTTACCCCAAGTCATTTCACAATAGGTAATCAAGCCTCCAACATTTTCATCTCTTCTCGCCAAAACAGCGATGGTCAAACCGCCGAAAACAATGCCAACTCCACCTACAATAAAAGCCAATACTCCCAAAGCGACCGATCCCCCAACCGCACTTAGAATATTGTCTGTCTTAAAAAAGATACCAGAGCCGATGACGATCCCAACAATCATCGCGACCGTGGTTAAGAGACCAAACTTCCTCTTTTGTGTGTTTTCCATAGTTCTCCTCTCACAGATAACATGTGTTTAAGTTTATCGGTTTGTTAAATTAGTGTCAAGCATTTATTCAGCATTAAATTTTACTAATTTTTAAGAAAACACCTTTTTATAGGTGCCATCTTAATTTATCTAAAAAATAGAATTGTATCTCATTTTAGTAATGCTTAATCAAATCGACCACAAAATCAATATCTTCTTTACTGACCCAATAATGGGTTACAAAACGATATGTTGGAAAGTCAGGATTGATCTTGACGCCATTTTTAAGTAAATAGTCACTGAAATCATCATGATTGAAATGTGAATCGATGAAATCAAAGAATACCATGTTGATTTGAACATCTTCTATGTTTAGTGTGACCAATCCGCTGTCTAACAGTTTTTGAGCAAGATATTTTGCGTTTTCATGATCTTCATGTAGACGTAACCGCATTTCTTTTAAGGCTATAAGTCCTGCTGCTGCTAAAAATCCAGCTTGTCTCATCCCACCGCCCAGCAACTTACGATTTTTCCGAGCTCTGTGGATAAAATCTTGTGAACCAGCTAATATCGATCCAATCGGCGCACAAAGTCCTTTAGACAAACAAAACATGACACTATCACAATATTGGGTCAAATCAGATACTTCAACGTTTAAAGCAACGGCAGCATTAAATAGACGAGCTCCATCTAAATGAACAAAGAGTCCATTTTTATCAGCAATCTCGAAATTTTCTTTCATCAGATTTAAAGGCATGACTTTTCCGTTAGACAAGGCATTTTCCATCGATAAGACAGAACTATATGGTTCATGGATATCATTGGATCGAATCGCTCTGATCAATTGGGCAGGCGTAATAAAATCATCAGGATGTGAAATCGTTCTTACATTAGCCCCGGATAATACAGCGATCGCCCCAACTTCATGGATCACGATGTGACTGTGAGCACCTGTGATGATTTCATCGCCTCTTTGAGTATGGGTCATTAAAGCCAACTGATTGCCCATGGTACCAGAGGGTACAAATAAGGCCGCTTCTTTGTTTACAAGTTGAGCTGCATAGGTCTCAAGTTCGTTGATCGTTGGATCATCCCCATAGACATCATCGCCTACTTCAGCATTAGCCATAGCGTTGCGCATGGCTTGTGTGGGTTGAGTAACCGTATCACTTCTTAAGTCAATCGTTTTCATAGAGCCACCTTTTTAAGAATTATATCATGCTCACTTTCATGAAGCGCTTTATTTTTAGTCTTGAATACTATAAAATGAACACATTAAGGGGAATCCCATGACTGCTCTGTTGTCCAACAAACTGATCCTGATCGGATTGACGATCATATTGACTTTATTACTAAGTATATTTTTGATTCGAAAGTATAAACTGAGTCGATATCAAGTCTTTGTGTTTATTTTATTGGTTCTTTTTTGGAGTGCCATCAACATCATTAGAGCCTATCGCAAGAATTATGCGACAGGAACCATAGCGGATGGGGGACTTGGGCTGGATGGGGCAGCTGCCGCTACGATGGCAGCCGCTTATGGACTAATTTCGATCTTTGTTCGACTACCTGTTTTTGCGCTCTCAGATTTCTTTAAGAGTCGTAAATTCTTCATTGCTTTAGCCCTTTTATTTGTGTTTGGTTCTTCAATCATGGTCATCATCGATCCATCGTATGAGAGTTTATATTGGTCATCTTTGGCACTGGGTGTAGGAGCCAGTTTATTAAGTTTATTCAATGTTATGTTTGCGGAAACATTTTCAGCATCACAAGCCATCTTTTCAGTCTCTATTTTATCGGTTGCCCCACTACTGGCAGAATTCTTGATGTCACCTTTACAATATCTTGCAACTTCCAATAAACCCATAGATTATGGATTCATGTGGACGATCAGTGCTGTGTTATCAGCACTGGCTTTGATGTTCTTGTTCTTTGTGAAAGACAATAAGAAACCAACTCGTAACTTCACATGGGTCAATGTTAAAAAAGCGTTAAGCAATCCTTATTTTCTGTTGTTGAGTTTACTGGGCATCGTGGTATCCTTTGTACGTTTTGCTTCATCTGGTTCAAATATGAATAACTTCGCTAAGACTGAATTGATCTCTATGAGTCCACTTTTGATCGCTTATGTAGAATTGGTCTATTCTTTATCACAACTTGTCGCAGGGGTCTTAGTAGGGATCATACTAAAGAAGAAAATTGGGGTTAAAAACACCTTGATCTTAGGTTTATCCCTAAGTGGCATCTTTACCTTACTGGCATCTTCCGTTACTCATCCTACAACTTTATTTTGGCTCAATGCGCTCAATGGTTTTGGTTATGGATTGACTTATAATGTCTTATTGGGTATGGCGATGCAACCCTTTGCAGTAGGGATGCGTGAAGTCACCATGGGTATCTATCAGACCTTCTTTGCGGTAGGCATCTATTACGGAGATAAGATCTATGCTTTATTAGCAGGTTTAGTTGATCCAAGTCTATCAGCAGGTGAACGCTATCAGACCGTATTTGGTTGGTTGAGCGTTGTGTCTGTGTGTGCGGTCATCTTTGTGTTACTTGTCTTCAATAAGCGCTCACAAGCGTATCTGGAGGCTTGACGTGAGACTATTTGCGCATATAGATGATATTGATCAAATATCAGTGTTTAGTAATCCCAATGTCGATGTCATCATCACTGAACCTGTGTATTCTTATAAACATCCTCATCTACAAACCAAAGCTGAATTTTGGAAGGTTTTGAAATCTTGTCTCAAACAACAACTGCCAACCTACATAGAAATCAATGGCTTCATTGAAGAAAATCAACTTGAGGGATTAAAACCTTGGATCAAAGATCTTATGGATTATCCCATTCAAGGCTTTTATTTCGCGGATCTTTCGGTATTGATGTTACTTAATGAACTGGGCTATCAAGGTGAAAAGATTTTTGCCCCAGAAACCATTTTAACCAACACGTTTGAAGTGAGAACTTATCTTGAATCCGTTGATCGTGTCATGATTTCTAAAGAATTGACCCTAGAAGAAATCTTAGTTATATGTTCTGCTTTTCCCAATAAAGTTGAGATCTTTGGGGCAGGACATTTACAGATGTCGGTCAGCAAACGTCCCTTATTAAGCAATTATTTGTCTTTGATTCAAAAAGAACAACCCACACTCAATCAAACCAACTATCGTTTACGTGAAATGAAACGACAAGAAAAAATGCCGATCTTGGAAGAAGCCAATACTTTTTGTGTGTTTACACAAGGCATCTTGAACCCTTTGGAAGAATTGCCTCAACTACAAGAAACCCAATGTTTTGGGATTCATTTTGATCCTTTGTTTATAAATAAAGAAGATGCCAAAGAATATTTTGAACTGATCTTAAATCAAATTAAATCGCATGACTCTAAAAAGATTGAAGCGTTTACTCATAAAACGTCTTTACCTTTATTCAAAGGCTATTTCTATCGTAAAACCAATCTGAGCAAGGAGAAAGTATGAATAAGATCGAACTTCTTGCCCCAGCAGGTGATTTGACACGTGCAAAGGTAGCTTATCTTTATGGTGCAGATGCAGTATATGTGGGTGGCAAACGTTTTTCACTTCGTGCGAGAGCCAGTAATTTTGACCTCGCAGATCTCAAAGAAGCAGCTGATTTTGCCCATAACTTAGGTAAAAAACTTTTCGTGACCGTCAATATGATTGCTCATGAGGAAGACATGGTTCAACTTGAAGAATACTTATTGGATTTAGATCGTATAAAAGTCGATGCGATCATTGTGGCTTCACTGTATATCGCACAATTAGCACGAACTTTAAAATGCACCTATGAAGTTCATTTGAGCACTCAATTATCCGTTACCAATTCAGCGACGATTGCTTATTATCGATCTCATGGGGTAGATCGGATCGTATTGGCTCGTGAATTGGATTTGGACTCGATCGCTAAGATCTCCAAGACATCTCAATTGCCTACAGAAGTCTTCATTCATGGGGGAATGTGTACTAATTTTTCAGGACGATGTACTTTAAGCAATGATATGACCTTACGTGATGCGAATCGAGGAGGTTGTGCTCAATCGTGTCGGTGGACCTATGAATTGACTAAAGAGAATGAAATCATTAGTCTTGCAGATAATCCCTTTACCATGGGTTCCAAAGATCTCGAAACACTAGATGACATCGAAGACATGATCAAAGCAGGGGTCATCAGTTTTAAAATCGAAGGACGTATGAAATCAGCGTATTATATTGCGGTGATCGTTAAAACATATCGAACTTGGATTGAAGCTTTGGTAAGCCAGTCCGCCACTGAATCTTTGAAACAACAATGTAAACGTGAATTGAGATTGGCTGAAAACCGTTTGACCTTTGGAGGTTTCTTAAGATCCATTCCTGATAAAAATGGACAAGTCTATGTGACTCAAGAAGATAGTGTGGTTCAAAACTTTATTGGAAATGTACTCAGTGTTGTTGATCAAGAAGCCATCATCGAAATTAGAAATAAAGTTTCCTTAGGACAAACCCTAGAAGTGTTTAGTCCTAAAAGGATTTCTGAAAGTTTTGTCTTAAGTGTGATGCGTGATGAAGCGGGTCAAACTCTTCCTATGATCAACATCCCACTATCTAGAATCACGATGTTGATTCCTGTTGATGTCCATCCGGGTGACTTTATCCGCAGAAAGGATGATCTATGATCGTACTAGAAGGGGCTTTATCGATTAAAGCCGCATTGAAGTATCATCGCCGAAAAATCGATGTTGTCTATTTGGATGAAACTAAAAAGCCAAACAAAGATCTCACGTACATTGAGAATCTTTGTCACAAAGAAGGGGTCTTGTTTAAACGGATATCGCTTGACGAGATCCAAAAACACACCCAAGGCAAGACCCATGGTGGTTTGATTGCGTTTGCTCAAGATAGAGCCTTATCAACATTAGAATCTGTCATCAAAAATGAGAAGGGATTTATATTGCTTGTGGAAGGGATCGAAGACCCGTTTAATCTAGGTCAGATTTTTCGTACAGCTGCGATTGCAGGAGCTGATGCGATTTTGATGGGCAGTCGTCAACTTGAAACATCCCAATCGACACTCATGAAAAGCAGTGCTGGTTTGTTTGATGCGATCGATCTCATCATGGCAGATGATCTGACAAAATGCATCCAAACCTTAAAACAACACAACTATACTTTTGCGGTCACTTATCGAAATGAAAGCTCTATTGATTATCTCAACTTTGATTTCAAACAAAATGTAATACTGGGAATCGGTGGTGAAATGCGTGGATTATCCTCTGCTGTAATGGAGCAAATGGATCATGCGGTGATGATAACGTATCCTACTGACCTCAAAGTAGCCCTTAATGCGGTTAGTGCAACAGCTGTATTGTGTTTTGAAGTCGCAAGACAAAGACGATGACCCCTTTTAACCCAAGGGGTTTTTTGATATAATCATTCAAATAACAGGAGGACATATGGACAACTTATACGG
>WSYG01000043.1 GCA_009773735.1 Erysipelotrichaceae bacterium | reverse complement strand
TTGTTTCATACCCTTTCTAAATAAATCTCCACTTTATTCTCCCAATCTTTAATTAAATGCTTCTCTTATTTTGTCTCACATCATTTACAAGTCTACACAATTTACTTAAGATGTCAGGAAGCTTGAGTTCTTCAAGCGTCGGGATCGATCTTCTAAGTAAACGGATCGCCATGGCGGGTACACCGCGCTGACGGTAGATGTTGATTCGATATCGATTTGATTCAGAGTCTGTATAAGCGGCATCGACATCATGACCTTTGGTATAAGTTTCAAAGGCATCCGTATTTAACAAATCGTGAACAATGGATAAAGCTTGTTCTGAACTAATTATAGCATCAGAATATGGTAGAAGACGTCCATCTTTTCTGAATAGGACTTTCTCATTTCCTGAGATATGAATGTCTGAACATTGCTCTTTTTGTGCCTTTTGTAAGATTTCTTGAAGCATGGGTCCCCTTAATCGACTGAATATAGAATGCGTAAGCCTTCTTCTACGGTCGTTACTCCTTTTTCAATCAATTCAGAAACTTCATCTTTAAGCATTCTCATATTCTTTTCTTTAGCATAGGCTCGCATTTCTTCCATAGAAGCTCTTTTTGTGATCATTTCTTCGAAATGAGCATCTATGACAAGAACTTCATGGACTGGTGTACGTCCCATATAACCGGTGAATTTGCATTGCTGACAACCTTTACCAGCAAACACATGTGTGAGTTGAGTGTGCAGTAAGAGGCTATCGCTTGGTCTAGCTTCTGTCTTTTCTTTACAATGCGGACAGATTCTCTTAACCAAACGTTGAGAGACGACACATTTGACAGAAGAAGCAACCAGATACGGTTCAATGCCCATATCGACCAATCTAACGATCGTAGACAAGGCATCGTTAGTATGGACAGTAGATAAGACCAAGTGACCAGTAATAGCGGCTCTGATGGCGATTTCGGCTGTTTCAGCATCTCGAATTTCCCCGACCATGATGACATCTGGGTCTTGACGAAGGATGGATCTTAAGCCTGAAGCGAAGGTCAAACCAGCACGTGGATTAACTTGAACTTGGGTGATGCTTTGGAAACGACGTTCAATTGGGTCTTCAACCGTAACGATATTGATGGTAGGTTTAGTAATACTGGACAACATGGAATACAAGGTAGTTGTTTTACCAGAGCCTGTAGGACCAGTAACCAAGATGATACCATTAGGGATATGTAAGGATTTTTCTAAGAGATTCAAGGTCGTATTGGATAAGCCTAAGGCTCTCATATCATAGTCAATGGCTCTGTTGGCACCCAATAGACGCATAACAATCTTTTCGCCATAAGGTGTCGGCAAACTAGATACACGCATGTCTACATGAATATAATCCGTACGGACATTGAAACTGCCGTCTTGAGGTAATCGTTTTTCAGCGATGTTCATTCCACTGATGATTTTAATGCGGGTTGTTAATAAGCCGTGGATGTCTTTGGAGAACGTTGAGTGTTCAACCAAGTCTCCATCGATTCTGAAACGAACTCTGGTATGTGTTTCCTCAGGTTCAATGTGGATATCAGAAGCATTTTCCTGATACGCTTCTTGAACCAAAGAATTGACCAGTTTTACGATCGGTGCAGAATCAACGCGTTCGACAATGGCTGCTTGATCATCTCGTTCAGGATTGATCTCAATGTTGATCTCGCCGTATTCAGAGCGAATATCTTCGATGATTTCATCCGCATTACGTTTTGAATACACTCTGTCGATACATTTATCGATTTCAGTTTCAGTGGATAAAACAGTTTGAACTTCCATAGAAGTGATCATACTGATGTCTTCCAAACAAGCAAAGTTCAATGGATCGTTGGTAACGATGTTTAGATGTCCTTCACGGATATTGAGAGGTACGATTTTGTATTTTCTCGCAAATTGTTCAGGAACCAACTTAACTGTTTCCAAATCAATGGAAAACAAAGGATTTTCTAAGAAATCAACTTTTAGGCGTCTTGCTAACGCCTTCATGATGTCGACCTCTTCGACAATGCCCATATCGATAATGACTGCACCTAAGCGTTTCTTGGTTACTTTTTGTTGTTCCAAGGCTTGGTTCAGTTCTTGTTCAGTTATGACTTTCTCTTCAAGTAAGATTTGACCTAAGGGTAATGATTTCACGATGATCGCTCCTTGTACATTTTGGTCTGCCATGCCTAATGATTAGTATTCTAAGTACTTGATTTATGGCTTTTCAATGGAATAGAAATCAATCGCAATAACGGCTGCACCGGTTGTATTATCGCGGCTGGTGGATGAAACAAATACTGTAGAATTCCAACCAACAATAGCATCCAATACTTCTATATAATCGATATATGAGCTTGAGAATGTAAAGATAACTGTTGTCATGACCAATTCCGAATTCGAAATTGGGATTATAGATGTTGGAGCACCTTTCCCATTGTAGTTGTCTACAAGCTCTTTCAGTTTATAAACATATCCACTGTTTTCATACGTAGGAAGATTAGGTGTTGTGATGATGGGATCATTGACGATCCATGAAATGATGCCGATCTCGTTGATGACTAGGATTGGTTGTAATCGCAATTCAAATTCTTCAGATGAGATCGGTGCTTCAATCTTAGTGAATTCAAGATTAACATCATCTAAAGCTTTTTGAACTTTAGCACTTAAGCCGGTTCCAGCCAATAATTGAGCATCGATCAAAACTTTTTGATCAGTTAAAGAAGTGTTTAAACTTTTTTGAGTATCGATTGAAGATTGAAGGGGAGTAATGACAAATACAAATACCAAGGCGATTGTTCCAATCAACAGCAAGAAAGCCAGTAAATTGCGTTCTCTTCTTGTTACTTTCATGTTAGTTACCTACCTTCATCGCAACCAAAACATTGCCAATATATTTACCAGCGTCATCATCATATCCATAATAATTAACTTCTTCAAAGAAGCCTGTGTTTCTTAAATTACGAGCAAACTCAGAAGGTCTTAAGTAATTGACCGACTGTGTTTTTAAAGTGAACCATTGCCCATCAAAATCGATGGTCAAGATCTTTGTGTCAGGTGGTAAACAAGAATTGATTTTATTGACGACTTCAGAATTGATCTCAGGCATCGCTCCAAAAGCTGCATTCAATGACTTAAGTTCAACCAAGATTTCTTTTAGATCAGCCAATTGTCTTTGTTTAACCGTAATGTCTCTAATTTGGGCCAATGTTGTTGGATTGTTGACATATGCCGTTAGTTCTGCATTGGATTCCCTTAATGTCTTGTCTTGTAAGAATAAGGATAAAGAGTAAGCTGACAGCAATAATACTGTCACTAAGAACACAGCCACGATATTCAATGATTTTGAGCCCTGATTTTTACGTTTCTTCTCAGATAGCAAATAATTATCTAGTAAATTAATGTTGTCCTTTTTCATGGTTATTTCCTCAAAGCTGCGCCAATCGCATTCAGATAGGGCAGATAACTTTCCTCTCTCCCACTTAGAAAGTCAGGTTTAGGATAAAGCAAGGTTTCAACAGATAGACTTTCTGAAACAGCATCTCTGATCTCAGGAATCAATGGATGATCCCCGTAGATAACAATCCGTTTAACTCCAATATGTGAAGGACGAGTAAATTGAAACTGCATCATTTTATTGATGTCATCTTCAACATCTCCGATCCATTCAATCTTATTCTTAGAATCCACAGTATTGAGTTTCGTATTGCGAAGCAAGATGTAACTCTTGTTTTCAAACAGATAAATCTTCATGATTTCATTTTCGATATCAGCAACAATGGTAGGATCGGTTCCCTCCAAAATATCTGATTTACTGACTAATTTAATGACCGAAGTGGTCGCAGTTTCAACAACATCCACTTTCAGCCCTACTTTGGTACAGATGTCGATGTAACTTGCGAGAGCTCTCTCCGCAATCGCGACGGCTAAAATCCGTACATGTGTTTTATGCGCTTCAATTGTTTCATCGAGAATGACAAAGTCTACAATATAATCATGTGTTAAGTCTAAGGTAGCGATCATTTCGCTTCTTACGACGAAAGCAACACGTTTATCATCAACTTTAGGAATGGTCAGTTCGCGATAAATAACGGAAGGATTGTTGATACATAAGGTGCATTTCTTTTCTTTGATGCCGTTATCTTGAAGTGCTTTATTTAGCGCAAAAGCAACAGCAACTGGATCAGCAATCCCCTTAGCATCGACCCAACCGTCTTCCATAGGTACACTACAAGTTTTCTTATAGTGGATCCGGTTCTTAGTCACTGCGGTTTGTACAACTTGCATCTGTTTCAAACGAATCTCAATAGATAGTGGCATAGAGTGCTCCTTCTTTCCTTTTCCTAAACATTCCCAACACTGTTGTACATCGTAAAGATTGGTTGCATGATCGAGATGACGACAAAGGCAATGATGATGCCCATGACGACCAACATGATTGGTTCGATCAATGCGACCATACGCTGCAAAGCTGTTTCCGATTCTCCATCAAAATAATCAGCAGTTTTAAGTAAGATATCTCCTAAAGAGCCAGACTCTTCCCCAATATAGAGCATAGACCCCAACATCGGATCAAAAGATTCTGTATTCGAGATGGCTTTAGAGATGAATTCACCGCGGCTGACCAGTGAGATGACCTCATCAAAACGTCGAACCAAGAAGGTGTTTCCTAAAACTTTGCCTGTTATTTCAATCATATCGAGAGCTTGTACACCGCTTAAATAGAGTGAAGCAAAAGTACGAGCGCAGCGCGCAGAATAAATGGTCCGGTTTAGTTTGCCAATTATGGGCATACTCAGCATGAAACGGTCCATTTCATATTTAATGGAAGGGATACGAAGCGCAAATCTGCCACCGACAAAGAATATTATTAAGAAGATGACGATGACATACCACTGGTTGATCACGAAATCACTAAATGCTAATAGAACGCGTGTGGTAGCAGGCATATCTTCTTTTGGAAACATATCGGTGATGGTTGGTAAGACGAAGGTAACCAAAACCAATACGACAGATACCGCTAAGACTGACAATATGATTGGATAAACCAATGCGGCTTTTACTTTGTTGGACAGTTTCATTTCTTTATCGAAATGATCAGCCATACGATTCATTGCAGAGTCCAAGGTTCCACCAGCTTCGCCAGCCAAGATCATATTGACCAATAGGGAAGGAAACATCCCAGGTTGTAGTTGCATAGCCAGTGATAATGAATTCCCCTTTTGAACGTCTTCGTAGAGCTGTGAGAAGACTTTTCGAGCACGTAGACTATCTGCCTTGTCTTGAATCATTTTCAAGGCCAGTGAGATTGGGATCCCAGCATTCAACATGGTTCCTAACTGTCGACAGAAGATAACAAGACTTTTCAGTTTTAATTTACTTGCGACAGCTTTGTTTATGCCAAGTTCTTCATATTCTAAACAGAATAAGTTCTTGGCATGAATCTGGGCCATAAGATGACCAGGAGAATCCGCAGTAAGCGTATCATTAACGGAGTTTCCTGAAGCATCTACAGCTGTAAACCGAAATTTAGAAGGCATATGATTTGCTCCTTTCCCTTTTGAGCAGAATTTATTCTAGAGTGGGGGATTTAACAACAGTAATGGTTGGTGGGGTGGTCATACCCGATAAATCAATGACATCGACTGGTATGTAGGTATTGACTGCTGAAGAATAGACGATGGTAGGATGACTGTTCCCGGTGCTACTGACGAAACTCCCCGCAACGATGGCCCCATAGAAACTAGAGGAGGATGATTTCATTTGGACTACAGCCAAAGGTGCATACAGAAGGATTGCGGACGACGCGGAGCTTGGACCGATAAAGACTTTAGCGCCGTTTGTTGCAATTGCACCTCTTAATATAGAGGATGCTAGGTCGATGTTTAAATTTGCACATAACAAACTGAAATAATAAGTTCCTGAACCCAAAGTAAGAGTCCAAGGAAGTTGTGAACTACCACTCTTATAAGTTAAGGCTCCTACATAGATGGACATCTTTGTTGAGTCTGCTTGATTGCCAACGATGCCACTGGCATTAATTTGAAGTTTCGTGTTCGTTGAAGTTGTGCTTGTGCTAGGTTTAACAAATATAGTTAGTTTACCTGTGCCAGTTACTTTAAACTGATTGTTCAGCCATAGCGTGTCTGTAACAAGGGTGATGTCTCGGTTAATGACTAAAGTAAAATTAGGTGCGTATTGAGTTACTTTTAAATTTGGTACATAGAATACAGACTGTCCTGGGTTTTCATCACCAAGATTGTATGATGTTGGAACAGTCAAATTTGTGGTTGATGTTATCGAAAAATTCCCGTTATTGATGATTTGATAATTCTTTCCACCGCTGGTAAAAGTAAAATTCTTTAACTTGGTCGTCGTAACTGGCGCTGTTAAAATGGTTATTGGATTGACTGTTGGAGGATCCTGTTGATAAATACCAGCAGTACCTAGTCCAGGAATAGAACTGTTGTAATTTGAGGAATCGACTACATCTGTTGGAACAGTTCCTGTTGGAATGTATACACCATCAACGGTCCCACCTATAAATGTAATTGCTGGTGTCGCTGTTGAAGTTGTCTGAATGGTCCCATCGATATAGGCACCACCAATATCCATGCTACCGACCGCCAATACTGCATCATTGAATGCTAAACCACCATTGATGTAACTAACTTCAATGATTCTAGATAAGGTACGTTTTACATTACCGATATAACCATCTGAGAATATTTGATAACGATGGACACTCGGGTCCGTTACTGTAAGAGGCGTGATCCAGATCTGTGCTTCAGATGTCTTGCCTTTATTGTTTGAGAATGAAACAACTTGCTTGTTGCTGACAGGATATGTCGCTGCAAATGCATCGATTGCAGTAAAGAAAGTCGTTGAAGTTGTGGTAGGAACCGTCGCATAGAATGTTTCGAAAGTTTGAGTCAAGTAATTGACGCCACCTTCCGCAGGATAATAAGTTTCTGTGTGAGAAGCGGTCTTTTGAGAATTCTCTAAGTTGGCTACGGTAATAAATACGACTCCTGAGATGATGATGGTCATGACCAACAAAATGATCATGACAGACATCAATACGACGCCGGATTTATTGAGTGTTAATCTTTCCTTTAATGTTTTCATGTTTACTCTCCTCGTCTAAGGACGATGGTCGAATTATAAGTCAAATAACTTCCTTTACTGTCATTGATGGTCCTGACAAAGACAGTAATCACATTAGCGTTATTTGAGCATGTAAAATCTGTGATTCGATCAGTCAGATATGCTCCATTGATTGAGATTACTTTTGAAGTGGTGTTTAAACTAAACACTTCTTCAGAGGTGCTGTGGACGATATGACATCCAGATCCATCAACATACACATTAGAAGCTTTTCTAAGTGATGCATCTATTTTAGATGAAACCATATTTAGACTAGATTGATTGGCTGATTTCGTCTCATCTGTTTTATACATGTCTATGCTTTGTAAAAAGATGGTGACTATGGTTCCTAAAAGGATAGTCGTGACTGCCATAACGAGAATTAATTCAATAAGGGTAAATCCTTTTTTATTTCTCATAGAGTTACCTAAAAATCAGGATTGTTTCAGCCTGCCCTGGTTGTGCCCCATAAGGGTTGTCAAGTTTGGTTACATTTACTTTAGCGTTTGTCATTCCAATTGATGGTGAATCTGCAGTCAATACGATGACGATGGTATAATCGGCTGTTGTTTTTGTTAAGGTTGTCACAGAACCTACAGTTACAGGACTAGGATAAGTTGCTGATAGGGCAGTAATAGAATCCGCTAAATTATTGGCAACAGAGTATGCATATATTTCTTCCATAACTGATTGTGATGCAGTTGCTGTTTCGACTTGTATTTTTGATACGGCATTAAGCTTTATACCAAGCATGAAAGCAGGGAATATTGCAACAATTAAAATAGCGAAAATTGCCATCGCTACGATCACTTCAACAAAGGTCATCCCCAACTTGGTTTTGATCATGTGATCTGGTAAACCCCTAAGCCTTTCCTCATACACCAAAGAAACTCAATTACGCAATTGACCGATCATGGTTCCTAAGAACTTTAGACGTCGAACTTTGTGCCCCAGTCTTTCGAACTGGTTTACCAAGATATTTTTACTTACCTAAATTTATTATAGCACTATTTTAATAATGCAAGAGTTTGGAGACACCTTTTATAGGGTATTTTTATACTTTTAGGGAATAAAATTGATAGTTTTTGTGTCAATTTTGCCACAATTAACAAGTTAACACTTTTTATTGAAGATAAACAATATCGTCCACAAAAACGGACACAAAGAGAAAACTTTGAGTCTGCACACGATAAGTTACATAACATATATAGGGGTTTGCGATGAACTCAGAAGGGTTTATAATAATTTTGTTAGGATCATATTGATAAAAGTAGAAAAGTCAATTTGAATAAATGAATATAAATATTAATAATATTCATAAATATATTGACAATATTAATAAATAGATATAATATTCAACTATATTCTACAAGAATAAGAAGAAGGGGACACAAAAATGACTATAAATCCAAAAAAACTATGGAATAAGGACTTTATTTTACTCTGGCAAGGAACTGCAGTCAGTGTCTTTGGGGATGTTTTATATAGTATCGCCATTGGTTATTGGGTTTATCGTGAGACTGGTTCTACCGCTTTAATGGGGACCATGTCTTCGATCAGTATGTTTGTTGCGATGTTTCTCAATCCATTTACTGGGGCAATCGTAGATCGTATCAATCGTAAGAGTGTCATTGTTGGGATGGATGCACTTAGAGGAATCTTGATGATTGTTGTTGGTTTCATGGCACTTAAAGGTCATTTGAGTGTGGAAATGGTCTTATTTACAGCGTTCATCGCTGCGATATGCAATGTTATGTTTCAACCTGCTACGACGACTGTTTTTGTTGATTTGGTACCCGCATCAGAATTGGTTCGTGCTCAGTCGTTGACTCATGGCACCATAAGCTTAATCGATTTCTTTGGGAAAGGTATTTCTGGTGCCTTGTTGACCTTCTTTGGCGTAGGTCCAATGATCTTGCTTAATGGACTGTCTTTCTTAATTTCAGCTTTTACAGAAACCTTTATTAAGGTACCTAAAACACTTAAACAAGAGCTCAACCAGACGATCACTGTCAAACGAATCTTAGGTGATGTTGCTCAAGGCGCTAAAGATGCCATGGCGACACCAGGTTTAAATGTACTTTTGATTTCAGCTCTGATCGCAAATTTTGTTGGGTCAGGATATTCAGCTCTTATGTTACCTTTAGCGACCATGAAAGGAATGAGTCTAACAGAATATGGAATGTTTATCGGATTAAGTTCATTGGCTGCTGTATTGGCTTTGGCCATCTTGGGTATTTTTAAAATCAAACCCAAACACAAGATGCCGATATTTATCGGAGCCTTCGTGTTGAATACGATCTTCGTGATTGTTGGGTTATTAGGTAAAGGTTTTGTTTGGCTGACCGTGTTTTTCTTCCTGGGAGACTTTATGATGGTCATAGGAAATGCCTTGCTTAACGCAACCATGATCCTTGCGATCCCAAGAGATAAAAGAGCGACTGTCTTTGGTTTTGTTTCATCATTTTCGATTGCTGGTGTAGCTTTATCGATGCTAGGATATGGTTTCCTTGCAGAGATTTATGATTTGAGTGTCTTGGCTATTATCGGTACCTCATTGTCATTCTTTGCGATCTTGCCCATTTTTGGAAATAAAGGGATATGGAAGCTTATGTCTCAAGAAGATCCTAAGCCAATTCAGGCACCTACTCAATAAGCACTAAATGGTGCTTATTTTTTGATAGATGAGATAAACCAATAGCGTATAATAGAAGTAGAAAATGAGTAGATCGAAAAATCATGAGCAAGAAAGTTAAGCGTTATTTTATAAAAGGATTGAAACTGAGCATTACCTCGGGTTTATTGATTGGGGTAGGATCTTTACTAATCAACATATGGATGATTGAGCAAGCCAAAGATAAGATGTTTAAGATCGATGATTTGGGAGATTTCGATCCGGATTGTGTTTTGGTTTTGGGGGCAGGGGTGTGGCGTGGCAACATCGCCAGTCCAATGCTTCAAGATCGTTTAAACAAAGCAATTCAAATATCTAAGGCAGGGATAGAAACCACATTACTGATGAGTGGAGATCATGGTCAGGATGACTATGATGAAGTCAATGTGATGAAAAGATATGCCATTGATAAAGGACTCAATTCATCAGATATATTTATGGATCATGCGGGTTTTTCAACCTATGAAAGCATAGTTCGAGCTAAAAAAGTCTTTGGAGTCAAAAAGGTGATCATCGTATCTCAAAAAGAACATTTGCCTCGTGCTTTATATATTGCGAAAGCTATAGGACTGGATGCGATTGGGGTAGCTTCTGATCCAAAAGATTACAGTAGTCAATGGAGTAGTGATATTCGCGAGTATCTGGCAAGGACAAAAGAGTTCTTTTATCTCATGATCAGTCCAAAACCAACCTATTTAGGGGATCCAATATCTTTGGATTCCGACGGAGATATAACTAACGATTAACTATTCAGTCATGATGAATGAATAACTTTGGGTTAAACATTAAAATGAATGAAGAACAGGCAACCAAAGTGTTGCTTAAAAGGAGCATATGACTAAGTTTCTAATACAGTATGGGATTGTTTTAGTAATATTCTTTGCGATCGACATGATTTGGTTAGGCTTGATCGCTAAAAACTTTTATGCAAAAAAATTGGGTTTTTTAATGGCACCAAAAGTCAATTGGATTGCGGCTTTTGTGTTCTATTTGATTTTTATTCTAGGTTTATTGGTGTTTGTTATTCAACCAGCACTGGCTGCAGAGTCCTTGACACAAGGGATCTTTATGGCTGCCCTATTTGGTTTGGTGACATATGCGACCTATGATTTAACTAATTTGGCAACCCTTAAGGATTGGCCATTGATCATCACCATCGTTGACTTGGCTTGGGGCATCAGTTTGTCTGTTATCGTCAGTACACTAAGCATATTGATTTTGACGCGTTTGTAGGAAACCTTATACACTCATTATTAAAATCTTCACAATCTTAGCGTGATACAATATGGAGGAGGTACCCCATGAGAATAATTACGGATACAGGCTCACTCATGAGTCAAGAACAGGCTAAATCTTTGAATATAACCCTTCTTCCACTTCAGGTTGAAGTCAACGGTAAAAATTTCCGCGATTATTTTGAACTTAAGACAGAAGAATTTGTTGAGATGATTCGATCTGCAGTTCCTAATTCTTCACAACCAGCGATAGGTGAAGTTATGGCTGAATATGAGAATCCACAAGAAGCACTACATATCGCCATGACTAAAGGTCTAAGTTCGACCTATGACTCTGCTATGGGTGTTTGGAATCAAATGAATGCTAAGCATATTACATTATTTAACTCAAAAACGTTGGCTGGTACACAGAAATATCTGGTAGAATTGGCTGTGCGTTTATCTCAAAAACACAACGTCCAAGAAATCGTTGACCGAATGGAAACGTGTTTGGCTTCTTGCCAATCATTTTTGGTTCCTGTCGACTTTAACTTCTTGAAACGTGGTGGAAGATTAAGTCCAATGGCGGCCACATTAAGTGGTTTCCTGCATCTCAAACCGATCGTAACCCAAGTCGAAGGTTCACAGAAACTTGAGAAGTTTGGGGTTGCCAGAACTTGGCGCAATGCGGCTGATGACATCATTTCGCATATGGTCAAACAAGGCGTTAGCTTAACGCATAAAATCTATGTGTCACATGCCTTAAATGGTGAAGTTGCCCAATTGATGGTTGACCGAATCAAGAAGCATTTCGATTCGATCGAGATTGAAATACTACCCTTATCACCTGTTATGGTGACTCAAGGTGGACCAGGTTGTGTGGCTGTTCAGTATATCTTAAAAGATGATCGAGATTAAAAGAACGCCTATGCGTTCTTTCTTGACTTAAGAGGCTGAGTTAAGTAAACTATTAAAAACATGGAGAAAACTATGGAATATGGAATGCCAACGTTATTGGAACTGGATCTAGATGGTAATGTAAAACTGGCACTAGAACTAGGCTTGAGTTTTGTCGAAATCAACTGTAATGTCCCCGAGTTTCAAGTCGATAAGATGGATCCGCAGACTTTCTTGGATTATAATGATGTCGATTACAGATCCCAATCTAAAGATTTCTGAAGCATATATTCTAAGTGTATTGGAATCGATTGAATTTGCCAAACAAGCTAAAATTGAAAGTCTGACACTACATTTACTCAGTGGCGTTGTGTTTACTTTGCCAGATAAGAAAGTGTATGTGTATGAAAAATATAGAGATTATTATTTAGACAGAATACGTAACTTTAGAGATCGTGTCACACAAGCAATCAAAGATTCAAAGATCAGTATCAATATTGAAAATGTGACTGGGTTTCTTCCACATATGAGAGAAGGCATTGAATGTTTACTTGAAAGTCCTGTCTTTGGTTTGACCTATGACTGTGGACACAATCATCGCTATGATAATGTGGATTGGGATTTTATACAGAAACATGCGGATCGAATTCGACATATGCATGTCCATGATTGTAAAGAGAAATTTGATCATCAATCCTTTGGGGATGGAGATCTAAATATCCCATCTGAACTTAATTTTGCTGCTCAATATGCGACACGGGCCGTCATTGAAGTTAAAAATATGGAATCAATTATTCAAACTGTCTTTGTCTTAAGAACGTATCAAAATCAGAATCTCATAAAATAAGCGCCTTGCACTTATTTTTTGTGTTTGATTTCATTCATGAAGGCTTCGAGTCGATCGAGGGCTTCTTTGATGTGTTGAAGGGAGTAAGAGTAAGAGAAGCGGACATAACCTTCTCCAGCT
>WSYG01000042.1 GCA_009773735.1 Erysipelotrichaceae bacterium | reverse complement strand
AAAATGATGTCTTCTTGCATAGCGATAAGTTCTGTAATTGATAGTGGTGTTTTGATTGTATTTTGGTTGCTTGAGAATTTGATCAGACCTTTGTAGCCATTTTGATTCTTAGCCAAACACACTAAATTGAGTACAGTATCATGATACAAAAAATCAAGTTCAAGCCCAATAATGGGATGTATACCTGATTTTTGTGCTTCTATGATGAATTCTGGGACTCCAGACATGCTTAAACGATCGGTTAAGGCAACAGACTTATAACCTAGAGTTTTCGCTTGGTGGACCAATTGGGCAATCCCCATAGACCCTTGAAGCAGTGAGTAGGCACTGCGAACCATCAAATGAGTGCTCATAAATGTACTTTCATTATACATTAGTCCTTAAAAAAAAGAACAGATGAACTGTTCTTAGTAATCATAGAGGGTATTATCAAATTCTATCGCAACAATTGTCTTCGCACTGCTTTCATAATAGGTAATGGTGATTAGATCTCCAACCTGTGTCAATACCGTTTCAGGGCTCAAACCTAGAGGTACCACAAATAAGTGAGCATCACCTTGGACCGTCATATAGAACTGAGTATCCCCATCTACGATCGCTGATGCGATTTTAGTTACTTGGGCTGTGATGGTCTTTTCGAGTTCGACCGCGGATTCCAATATCCCAGCTTCGATTAATTTCTTGATGTAGTTGGCCCGTGTTTCATTAAGCGTGGTTCCAACCCCAACAACTGAATAATCTGTAACAGAAACCAAGGCAAACATCTTAACCAAACCTTCTTGATCTTTCAAAGACATGAAATAACTAGGTTCCCCTTCCACATTCAATAAAACGGGGAAAGTTGAAATGTAACCTAAATGTTGAACCGCACCTTGAGCAGAACTCATCGCAGACGATTCATCCGCTCCACCTACTCGATAAAACGATGCTTCTTTGGTTTTTAAGTTGATGAGTGAAAAACCAACGATGGACTGATCTGCACCTACAGAAGTCATCCCTGAGAATACATGAGTTTGACCATTGATCGATACATAGTTAAACCCATCTGTTGTTTGAATGACATCTTTACGTCCAAAGATCGTATTGAACCAACCATTGACATAATAGCCCCAGTTATCAACTTGATACCAAGCTAGATCAACGGGTTGTACACGATCGACCCAAGATGGGATATCATCAAGACCATACTTATTCATTTCACCGCTGACCGCATCAACAACGATGACCCCTTGGGCATCCCAACCACTAAAGAAACCTACTTCAGCTTCAATGATCGAAATGACATAATACGGGTGACCAGCATCATCGATCTCAAAAGAAAAATCATTGAGAATATCGGTACGATACGCAAACCGCACATGTCTTAATAAATCTTGATCAAAGAATGCAGATGGTGAATATTTTATACCTTCTGTCAAGGTAACTAAGCTGACATCATTGACATCGCGAACATTGACTTTGACGTAACCCGGTATGCCTTCACTCTTGTTTTCAAGCCATTTGAAGATGTCTTGATATTCTAGTGGGGCTACCCGATAAACTCCATTGTCGACACTGATCAAAGTGTAATCAATGTTGATGTTGTATTGAGAACCTAAACCTTGGATCTTGCCCATTTGTTTATCGCCAAGTTGTCTGGCAGTTTCATAGTCAACCAACGGGACTTCATTGTATTGGATCAGATCAAAATCATTTGAGAAATCGCCTGATTCTGTAATCTTGATTTGATTTCTAAAGGATCTAGCATTTAAAATCTCTGAGCCTAATAGCGACATGACTGCCACAAAAGCAACGATCAATCCTGCAGCACCTAGTGCTCCTAAGGCAAACTTTGTAAATCTACCGGTAAAAAAGATGCTTAAAAAGGCAAAGAATCCAAAATAAAATGCGAATAAGAATAAGGTTTCAATCGAATGAATGTTATACGCTGGTAAAGTCACATAATCCATGACTGCCGCAAAAATCAAAGTCACAAACAAAGCTGTAGCCAATCCTTTGACGGGTCCAGTTCTTTGTTTTTTCATATTCACATAATACGGATTAGCTGTTTTTCTGGTCATTTATTCTTCCTTTGAGGTCATTGATGACACTCTCTATGTCGCCTAAACTTAAACTCTTAACTGCAGCAGCCAAACGATGGCCACCTCCATTGTATTTTCTTGCGATATCATTTACAGTAAAATTTCTTGATCGTATGGACCCATTATACAGGGATGGATTGGATTCTTGCTGAATAAACAAGACCCATATTTCATACTCTTTGACTGATCCTAAATCATTCACATGTTCTTTGGCTAAATTTAAAGTAATACCGCATTGATCGACCAATGCTTTGGTCACGATCGCATAGATAAGAGCACCTTGTACGATCGCAGAATTTCTTAACATGTTTACGAATTTATATTCATTCTCATCGATCAAGTAAAGCTCTTCATTGATTTTTGGTAGATCCAAATGACTTTGAGCTAAGTAAGCTGCATTTTCTAACGTTGTATGCGTTACATTAGATGTCGAGAAATTCAGTGAATCGGTCAAGATACCCATATACAGGTATTTAGCAGATTTTTGACTGATGGGTTCATTGAGCATAAATGTCTTTATCAACCCTGTTACGATTTCGCAAGTACTTGATGCACCTTCATAGACAATCTCATGTTGGGCATAGTTTTCGCCAAACGGATGATGATCGATCTTAAGACTCATCTTCGCTGTTTTGTATCGTTGATCATCAATTCGATCCGCATTTGACGTATCTAAAATGATGGCCAAAGATGAATTTACTTGTTCATCATCGATGTGATCATAGGCTTCAAAAAGATGCGGTTTGACACCGATGTGTTGACCCAAGGCATATATATGCTTGTTGGGAAAAGTTTCTTTTAGCCAGTTGACCAAACCCCATTGGGCTCCTAATGCATCTGGATCAGGATTTTGATGCCGAAATACAGTGATTTGATCATATTGATGAATCAACTCATAAAACAAGGACATATTCTATAATCCTAGAATTCTTTGAGTATCTTGAGCAATGATCAATTCTTCATTGGTTGGGACGACCCATACTGAAGTCCTGCTTTGATCTTCACTGAGACAAGTTTCTTTGCCTCTGATGGTTAAATTTAATTCACGCTTAAGGGTAATGTTCATGGCTTCACTGACTCGGTCAATGATGGCTTCTCTGACTTTGACATCATTTTCACCCAAACCTCCGGTAAATACCATCGCATCAACATGGCCTAATTGTACAAAATAACTGCCTATGGTTTGCGCAACACGATTCGCATAAAGATTGCGAGTCAAGATCGCTCTAGGATTACCAGCTAGAATACCGTTTTCGATGTCGCGGGCATCGCTTGATATTCCGCTAACGCCTAGCATTCCTGATTTTTTATTAAGGATGTCGATGATGGTTTCTGCATTTTTATTTAATTTCGCCATTAAGAAAGTAATGATGGCAGGATCGATATCGCCAGAACGTGTACCCATCATGATGCCAGCTAATGGTGTAAATCCCATAGAAGTATTGACGGATTTACCGGCTTTAACAGCTGCGATCGAAGCCCCATTGCCCAAATGACACGTAATGATGTTGATGTCTTCGATGTTTTTGCCCATTAATTGAGCAACTCGACGGGAAACATAATAATGCGAAGTTCCATGGAATCCATAGCGACGAATCTTATAGTTTTCATAGTATTCATAAGGCATCGGATAGATATAAATATCATCCTTCATGGTCTGATGGAATGCAGTATCAAAAACAGCCACATGACGGGCATTGGGCAATTCTTTTTTGAAGGCTCTATAACCAACTAAATTAGCGGGATTATGTAAAGGAGCTAAATCCGATAAAGCTTCAACTGTTTTTTCAACATCTTCGTCGATTTCTATGGAAGCAGCATAAACTTCACCACCATGAACGACACGGTGCCCTACCCCTTTGATTTCCTCAAGCGAATCAACGATCTTATGTTTGATCAAGGCATCCAGCACCAATTCAACAGCAACTTTATGATCAGGGATCGATTGTGTGAGTGTTTCTTTTTCACCGTTGAATTTAACGGTAAAGATACCATCGGATAAACCGATACGTTCGATGATGCCACTACATAATACCGTTTCTTCTGGCATCATAAACAACTGAAATTTAAGTGAACTGCTACCTGCATTTACTGAAATAATTTTTGTCATTGGGGCTCCTTTTGATCCAAATCGTCGATTGCTTGTGCAATATGGGATACTTGTTCATTCTTTAATGCTCGTAATTCGTCAAGACAAATCTTTCTTTTTAGATACTTATCGACCAGATGCAATTTAGATTCATATTCTTCAAGTAAACTTTCCACCCGTTTCAGTGTTTCATGCACGGCTGCACGGCTATTTTGAGTATGATCTGTGATTTCGGATAAGGAGAGATCCTCATAGAAATGCAATTCAGCGATCGACTTTTGATGGTCAGTCAATAAATCTTTATAGAAATCCAGGAGATAGTTCATTCGATCCGTCTTAATCATATCAATTCCTTAGTGATGCTGTAGATAAATGCATCAGGATCAAAGGGAACCAAGTCTTCAGGTTTTTCTCCTAAACCGATAAACGGAATCGGAACATTCAAAATTCTCGATAAAGCAATCAACATCCCGCCTTTAGCTGTTCCATCTAATTTGGTACATAAGATACCATTGATGTTGATGAGATCTTTAAAGCTTTCGGCTTGCTTAAGCGCATGTTGGCCAGTTGATCCATCCAAAACCATCCATGTAAAATCTGGTGGTGTTCCATGAACTTTAGTAATGACTCGATTGATTTTGGCCAATTCTTCCATTAAATTGACCTTGTTTTGTAAGCGTCCTGCGGTATCGATCAGTACAATATCGATATTGTGTTCTTGGGCATATCTAAGTCCATCAACAACGACGCTGCTGGGATCTGCATTTTCTTTACCATAAATACATGGGATACCCAATCGATCAGACCATGTTTGAAGTTGTTGTACTGCTGCTGCTCTAAAGGTATCCGCTGCAATCGTAACGACTGACTTGCCTTGAGTTTTGAAATAATAACCCAATTTTGCGATACTGGTGGTTTTACCTGCACCATTAACTCCTACGATCAAAAATACATTGGTTCCATCTTTTAAAGTCAACTCATAATCGTTGAATGAAGCGCGCATCAATTGAGCCAACATATCGATTAGCTCATCGGCACTACAAAACGGATATGCTGAAGCCTTCTTTTTTAACGCTATGATCAAATAGGATGCTGTTTCTACCCCAACATCGCTTTTCAGCAAAACATCATTGATTTGGGCATAGAATCGTTCATCGACGATCGGCGAATTGATCAGCAAAGCTTTGATTTTTGAAACAAAAGAAGCTTGTGTTTTTTCAAAACCGCTGACATATTGATCCGGGTTTTTAGGTAGTAGTTTATCTTTTAGAGTACTGAAGAAACTCATGATTTCTTTTCCTCTTCAACCATTTTCACCGCATCCGTCAGTTTAACTTTCAACATCTGAGAAACGCCTGAATTACCCATGGTGACCCCATACAACAGATCACATTGAGCCATGGTTCCAGGTCGATGGGTAACTACCAAGAATTGGGTTTCTTTACTGAATTGCTTGAGATATCGTGCAAAACGATCGACATTGGTTTGATCTAGTGCAGCTTCGATCTCATCAAAGATACACATCGGAACATGTCTTGCCTTTAAGATCGCAAACAAAACACTGATGGCGATCAAACTCTTTTCACCACCTGAGAATAAGCGAATGTTTTTAATGGCTTTTCCTGGAGGTTGAACATGAATATCGATCCCTGAATTGAGTAGATCATTAGGATCCTCAAGCGATAATGATGCACTACCTCCCCCAAACATGGTTGAGAATACACCTGGGAGTTCTTTATTGATCTTATCCATCATGGCACTGAATTGAGTTACCATGATTTCATCAAGTTCCGAAATAAGTTTTAAGATCTTATCGCGGCTTTCTGATAATTCATCATATTGTTTCTTGATGAATTCGTAACGTGTATTGACTTCGTCATATTCAGCCGGGGCATCCATATTGATGTTCCCTAGACCATCGATGTCTTGTCGTAATTGTTTAACTTCTTCTTTAGCAGCATCGATATCGCTTTCTTTATGCGTCTGTAAAGCAAACTCATAGGTCAATTGATATTCTTGACTGAGTCTTAACATCAAGTTTTCGATGTTGGTTGAATTACGAGCCAATTCGAGCTCTATGTCGCGCTTTTGAATTTGTAAGGTATTGAGTTCACGGCGTTGTTGACGCATTTGTTGATCTTTACGTTCGCTCTCAGTGCCAACTTTTAAGCGTGATTCACGATGGGTACGTAATTGAAGGTTGATGCTGTCACGGGCTGAATATGCTTTGTTAAGCATCGTAATCAAGTCATCTTGTGGGGCTTCTTGAGAAGAACCATTGGGAACCAAAGTGTCTAAGTCACTTCTTAAACGTTCATACTTAGCCCTTTTGGCGTCTAAAACAGGTTCAAGCGAAGCCATTGCAATGCGTTTGTCGACCAATTGAACTTCATTATCGGATTTCTTAAGGATCATTTCTTGCTGAAGTTGAGTGCGTGATGCCAAGAGTTGTGAACCCGAAGCGACTTGAGCACTTAATTCATTGAATTCTTTTAGTAAAGTTAAAGGTGAACCAGTGTCTTTTTGTTTACCACCAGTCATGGATCCGCCTTTATGAATGACATCACCTTCTAAGGTAACCAATTTATAGGCATAATTTAATAAGGATGCCAAATGATTCCCAACTTCTAAATTTTCCACGACGATAACATTGTTTAAAAGGCCCATACTGACAGGTTTATATTTATCTTGAGTGTCAATAAAAGCACTGGCTACTCCTAAGAATCCTTTGGTGTTTTGACAAATGACTTCATCTTCTTTGCGTAAACCTCGACTTTGTAGAACTGTCATCGGTAAGAAAGTCGCTCTACCTGATTCGTTTTTCTTTAAGAAACCAATCGCATGTCTGGCTGAACTTTCATCTTTGGTGATGATGTTGAACATGGCTCCGCCTAAGGCAACGCTGATGGCTTCTTCATAGCCGTTGTGGGGGGTCAATAATTGCGATACAACGCCGTATACTCCAGCCAGGCTCTGTTGGGCATTCAAGATCGCTTGAACGCCTTGTTGGCTCATAAAAGGTCGTGCTTGCAGATTCTTAACGACTTCTAGACGATTCTTCAAACGTTGAGTTACAACCGTACTTTCATCAACCAAAGCGTTTTGTTCAATCAGTTGACGATTTAGTTCAAGATTATGTTTATTCAAGGCTTCCATGTCTAAAACCAACGCATCATATCGATGTTGACGATCTTCAAATTCTTGTTTGGCTTCTTGAAGCAACTGGGTCAACTCTATGGTTTTTTGTTGAGAATTACCAACTTCAACCGTATATTTACGTTTTTCATCGATTTCGATCTTTCGTGTCTCTAATGTTTGAATCTCATTGATGAGTTTTAATAAATCCTCTTGAGCATTATGGATCTGATGATCCAATTGATGAAGTTCAGTCTTAGCTAAAAGAGTACTATTCTCATTGATCTGTAAGGATGCTTCTAATACTGCTTCTTTAGATTGAAGATTGAATAATTCTTTACTGGCATCTTCATCCAACTTCTTAAAACGAGAAATCATCGTGGTTAAAACCGTGATCTCGATTTCTTGTAGACGTTGCTTCTTTTCCGCAAAGATGACTGCTTTTTGAGCTGCCTTCTTTAAAGGAAGGACTTGTTTTTGCAGTTCTAAAAATATATCGTTCATACGTTCAAGATTGGTTTGCGTATGTTCTAATTTATTGAGTGCTTCTTTTTTACGCTTCTTATATTTGGATACACCTGCAGCTTCCTCAAAGGTACTGCGCAGATCTTCAGGTTTAGCTTCCGCAAATTCTGTAATGGATCCTTGCGAAATAATGCTTAATGAATCTCTTCCGATGCCACTGTCCATTGTTAAATCAAGGATGTCTCTTAAACGACAAGGGGCCTTATTGATCAAATATTCCCCTTCTGCATTTTCTCGGTGCAGACGACGCGTGATTTCGACTTCATCATAAGGCAATTCAAAAATACGTTCAGTATTGTCAAAAACCAGTGTGACTTCAGCTAAGTTGACACGCCGTCTGGATTCACTTCCGGTAAAGATGACATCGGTCATACTTGAACCACGAAGCGATTTGACACTTTGTTCGCCTAAAACCCAACGGATCGCATCGGCAATGTTGCTTTTACCACAACCATTGGGTCCAACGATGCCGCTGATGTTGCTGTCAAAGGTAATATTGACCTTATCCGCAAATGATTTAAATCCTTGGATTTCAATTCGCTTTAAAAACACGGCGGACCTCCATTGTCATTAGATAATTATAGACTAAATATGGTCAAAAAAGAAGTGCTTACACGCACTTACAGTTTTATTTTACAGTGAATGACTTTTCCCAAAATCTTGATCGGCTTGGTTTCGCATTCTTCTTGAGTATAAACAATGTCTGAATACTTGGTGTTTTCAGGTCTTAAGATCAGTTTGTCATTTTCATAATAGACACGCTTAATGGTCGCATCTTCTCCATCTAATACCACAGCGATCTCTCCGTTTTCGATGCTATTTTGACGATGGACATACACCAAATCTCCAGGATGAATTCTGGCATTGATCATCGAATCACCGATGACCTCCAAATAAAAGTATTCTTCAGAAGAGCCTTCGTTTTCATTGACATATTCGATGCCTTTGAATTCTTGTGAAGCATAATGCAAAGGACCACCTCGAACCGTACCTAAGATCGGAATGGCTACTTTTCGTTGGGTGCTCATCAGTTCTTCAACGGACACATGATAAAAATCAGCCAATTGAGTCAAAATGCGAGTTGGTGGCAAGGAAGAACCATCTTCCCATTTTTGAATGGTCGTAAATGATTTATAACCAAATTGAAAAGCCAGGTCTTGTTGAGAAAGACCCCTGTCTTTTCGAAGCTGCTTCAACTTTTCGTGCAGGCTGATCATAACACTTTCTAGTATAAAACAAACTTGAATTATTTTCAAGTAAGACTTGATACTTGAATTATTTTCAAGTAAAATATAGGTATAAGGAGACCACCATGGACAGAGTCATACTCCACTGCGATCTGAATAGTTTCTATGCTTCGGTTGAATGTTTGCATCATCCTGAATATCGTAATATCCCCATGGCGGTCGGCGGCGATGTTGAAAAACGCCATGGCATCATTCTTGCAAAAAATCAGTTGGCTAAGAAAGCTGGTGTCACCACTGGCGAAGCGTTATGGCAAGCTCTACAAAAATGCCCCAATCTTGTCTTGGTCAAACCTAATTTTTCTCAATATCTACGTTTTTCCAGAATGGTCAGAGAAATATATTCAGAATACAGCGATAAAATAGAATCGTTTGGGATCGATGAGGTTTGGATCGACGTCACTGAAAGCGTTCATCTTTTTGGAACCCCTAAAGAACTCGCCGATATGATCCGTGAACGCGTCAAACTTGAACTGGGCGTTACGATTTCGATTGGGGTCAGTTTCAATAAGGTCTTTGCGAAACTGGGCTCAGACTATAAGAAACCCGATGCAACGACTGAGATCACGCGTGCCAATATGGAACAGATCGTTTGGCCCTTACCCATTGAAGATCTCCTTTATGTTGGTCGAGCAACTGCCCAGAAACTTCATTTATTAGGGATCTATACTATCGGTGACTGTGCCACAATAGAACCCGCTGTCTTAAAGCGACGTTTGGGCAAATGGGGCGACTATTTATGGCGTTTTGCCAACGGAATGGACAACAGTCCCGTCATGGTTCAAAATTTTGAACCTATGGTCAAATCGATTGGAAACTCGACCACTTGTCCCAGAGATTTACGCAATCTTCAAGATGTTAAGATTGTCACCTATGTTTTGGCCGAAAGTGTAGCTGCTCGCCTTAAAGAAGCCCATTTGGTGGCTCAGGTCATCAGTATCGGGGTTCGAGACATCAACCTCAAAGGCTATACTCGGCAGATCAAACTGAGCCAGCCTACCCATCTTAGCGATGATATTGCCCAAGCTGCGATGGATCTGTTTGAAAAGAATGTCGATTTTTCGACCCCACTACGCAGCATAGGCGTCAAAACCAGTGATCTCAGCGTGATGGAAACGCCAATCCAACTCGATTTGTTTACCGATCAAAAAGCACATCAGCGTTCTTTAGATTTGGAGAACACTTTAGATGTGATCCGAGAACGTTATGGTTTTGGCAGCGTCCAACGGCTGATGATGAAAGAAGATCCCCTGCTTTCTCAATTTAACCCCAAGCAAGAACATGTTATTTTTCCTGAATCTTACTTTAAAGGATGATTTCTATGGCTAAAAAAATATATGTAGATGTCATATTGCATCATAATAAAGAAGGACAAATCAAACCCTTGGCCATCGTTTGGGCTAATGGTGTAAAATATTCAATAGATAAGGTCACCCAAATCACCAGAGCGGCCTCAACGATTGCCGGTGGTACAGGAATACGCTATACCTGTTACATTCAAGGTCAAGCCCGTTATCTGTTTTTAGAAGAAGATCGATGGTTCATCGAAAGCAAAGGAAATTGACATGTGCGGAAGATACCTATTTAAACAAAATGAAGATGAAGAACTTCACGATTGGGTCCAACAACTCAACTTGAGCGATGTAAGCGATCTTTCATTGGGAGAGATTTTCCCTTCTCAAAAGACCATAGTTTTAAAAGCACCTGATTCGCCAGCCATCATGCGTTGGGGACTAAAAAAATGGGATGATAAAGGACTCATCATCAATGCGAGAAGCGAAAGCATCAAAGAATCTCCTTTCTTTAAGGAACATCTGGCGATGCGTCGCTGCTTGATTAAAGCTGAGGCCTTTTTTGAATGGGACAAAAATAAACAAAAGAATATTGTCCATCAAGATGAACAAAAATCGATTTATATGGCAGGCGTCTATGATGACAGTACAGAAATTCCAACTTTCGCCATATTGACAGATGAAGCAGAGGGAGACTTCAGAAAACTTCACAATCGTGTTCCCCTTTTTATCCCTGAAGCCTATCTTCAGAAATACATTGATGACGGTGCTGATCTCTTAGAAGACTTCAGGAATCTTAAACAAATCGATCTTAATTGGAAGAGTCAGGCTGCTCAAATTTCCTTATTTGATTGAAAACACACTTGATTTTTCTGATTATGGTAGAATAATGATAATGAAAAAAGCAAAGAGACAAAAAAGTTCTTTTATCAAGATTGGGTTTATCAGTGTTTTACTTGTGTCTATCTTGAGCTTTGGGTTTTATGTACGAGCCGTTATTGAAAACCTAAAAGATGACCCCATCGATAATCCTTTACCAGATCAAACCTATACCGTCACGCTCGACGATTATAAAGTGTATCAGTTCATGGATGTTCAATATGATTTCATCATGGCCAATATTACGATTACCAGTAATCGTGAATTGACTCTTCCTCAAAATCCTTTCACGACTTCAGAAAACATCAATTTAGCCAATATATCAGAATATACGAACTATCTTAGCGGTCAAGGTTTTGATTTGAAATGTCCGTTACCTGCCTCAGAATCGTTGATGGCCAACACTTATTGTTTGTTTATTCCGGTGGTGAATCGTTCACTCAATGATTTGATTTTAAAAGTCAACATCAATCGAATTTATAACATATCCTTCAATATCAACGATATCGCACATAGCGGTACACGTGAAATGTTAGGCATAGAAGAGCCGCGACCTGATTTCATTGCCACCACCATCGATAAAAAATTAATCAGTAAACGTTCCTTTTATACAGTCAATAATGATGGAGATCGCGAAGAAGCACTCTTTAGTGCCAAGTCTCAAGTATTCGGCTTTCAAATCACACTAGAAAACAACACAACGACTCCAATTAAAATTGAAAGTGCTTATCTGACCATAGATGGGAAAGGCACTTTCCAAATGGTTGATCCCACATTCGTTATTGATGATGAGATTTCGATTTTTGGTGTTGAAATCTCGGGTATGAAAAGTGGTTACTTATTTATGGACATAACCGATGAAGCAATAGATTTATATGCTACACCTAACGAAAAAATTCATGTCTTAATCAAATTAGCGAATAAAAACAGTTTTATTGAAGTCTTGTTTATGGGGACTTCTCAATGAGAAAAAGTTTACTCGTTTTTTTACTTACACTTTCGTTGATCTCTGGATTACCATATAAAGCAGTTCGTGCAATTGATTGTATTGGTGATCGTTATAGTGTAGATCAAATCATCTCCCAAACCGAAAAATTGTCTTTGGGGTGTTTTGCTTTGACTGACTATGATGGGGCTGCCAATTTACTTACACTTTCAATAACTGACCCTAACCAAGACGGTAATTTAACTGATGCACTTAAAAATGTGACCATTACTTACTTTGGTGATAATCCAAACACAACAACCGTCGTCGAGACTGATTTTTCGAAGATTGTTGCGGCTGACCGGGCAATGGCTTATTCGCAAAATTTAGTTTACACCAACAGTCCAACCATGAATATTTATGCAAATTCAGCTCTAACCACTACCTACACCTACATGGATGATAGAAATCCACTATACTACTATAGTACGACTCGATTTTCAGGTACAGGCAATATAACACCTTCTAATCTTTCAGCTCTGATATCAGTTAATGGCGCAAAAGGATATGTTAATGTCAATCAAATTCAAATTATTCCCCTTATCTATATGGACAATGGGTGGACCTATAATTTCGATATTGATACTGGTGTCAAATCTCTTGCTGTTAAGCAAGCTTACTATATTGTGGTTGAAGAAGATAAACAGACAATCAATGGAATCAAGAAATTTAAACAACTGAAGTTAATTTTGAATTTTATCTCTACTTTTAACAGTTCTTATGAAATTGGATTGGCTCCTGACTGGTTACCAATAGGTACCTACTATAGTCCAGATGGCATCTATTTCTTTACTGATGTAGACCTAAAGAATCCTGTCCTCAATGGGACATCCATTGGAAAATTCTATAACTATTATGCCTTTACCAATTTGAGATCTAAATCCAATTATACTGGAGCTGAAATTAATTCTTATCTTGACTATTATCAGGTTGTCAACAAACAAGACCCAAATGCGAGTACCATGACCAATACAGGCGATATATTTGTCAATGCACAAAACACATATGGTATGAATGCTTTGATGATTTTCAGCATGGGGGCTTTAGAAAGTGGTTATGGACGCAGTACTTATGCCCAAAATCCTGCAAATTTTAACGGTTTGGTAGTTAAAAG
>WSYG01000041.1 GCA_009773735.1 Erysipelotrichaceae bacterium | reverse complement strand
AGTTCATCGGCGACGATAGTTGTGCGATGGTGCTGGGAGACAATATTTTCTATGGCAGTGGTTTTAGTAAGATCCTTGCCGAAGCTACCAAATCGACCGAAGAAGGCAAAGCTACGATTTTTGGATATTATGTCAATGATCCCGAACGTTTTGGGATTGTCGAGTTCGGTGCGCAAGGAAATGTCATTTCTGTTGAAGAAAAACCGCAGCAGCCGAAATCGAACTACTGTATCACCGGACTTTATTTCTACGACAACTCTGTGGTAAAGAAAGCGAAAGTGCTCAAACCGTCGAAACGTGGCGAATTGGAAATCACGGACTTGAATCGTGTATTCTTGGAAGAAGGCTTATTAAACGTTCAACTTTTGGGACGCGGATTCGCTTGGTTGGATACCGGAACCATGGATAGTTTAGTCGATGCGGCCGAGTTTGTCCGTACCTTGGGAAAACGTCAGGGGATCACAATCTCCGCGTTGGAGGAAATCTCGTATCTTAAGGGGTGGATCAATAAGGAGAAACTTTTAGAATCGGCTGCCCGGTACGGAAAGTCTCCATACGGTGATCATCTAAAACGTGTTGCTGAAGGCAAGATCCGATATTAACTGATCCAAAGACATGAATTGTCTGCGTTTAGTGAATTCTGTCTTGATGAGCTTTAAGATCGTTTCGGCGACTACTTTATCGTAAGGACAAGCTTTCTTACTTAAGGAGCGCTGAATATTGAAAGGTTCCGAAATGAATAGAATCAAAAATCTGATTTGGTTAGATATTGCTGAATAAAGAAGGTAAAAACATGAAAAAAGTATTAATAACAGGTGGTGCAGGGTTTATAGGGAGTAATCTAGCAATAAAATTGTTGGATAAGGGATATAAAGTTGCTGTACTTGATAATCTCAACGCTCAGATTCACGGTGAAAACCCTGAAAAATCATTCACCTATAACATGATCAAAGATAAAGTAGAATTTATTAAAGGTGATGTTAATAATACAAATGATTGGTTAATCGCATTAGAAGATGTAAATATAGTTGTTCATTTAGCAGCTGAAACAGGAACTGGTCAATCCATGTATGAAATCAATAAATATATTGATTCAAATATTGGAGGGACGGCAAAAATGCTTGAACTACTAACAAAACAACAACATAAAGTTGAGAAACTAGTTTTGGCAGCATCTAGGGCAGTATACGGAGAAGGTAAGTTTATATGCAAAAAACATGGTAATGTTTATCCAGAATCACGGTTAAATAAAGACATGTCAAAAGGAGACTTCGAAGTAAAGTGTCCTATTTGCCAAGAAAATGTAATTATGATGCCTACAGATGAAAAATCAGTTCTTCATCCTACATCGGTTTATGGATTTACAAAACAAGCTCAAGAACAACTTTGTATGATTGTAGGTAAGTCGATCAATTTACCAGTTGTTGCCTTTAGATTTCAAAATGTATATGGTCCTGGCCAATCACTAAAGAATCCTTATACAGGGATTTTATCGATTTTTTCAACAAGAATTAAAAACGGTAACGATGTCAGTGTTTTCGAAGATGGACTCGAAACAAGAGATTTTGTATATATAGATGATGTTACCGACGCAATCATTTTAGGTTTGGAAAATGAAAATTCCAATTATGAATCTTTCAATGTTGGTTCAGGTGAGAAGACTGATGTTTTAGCTGTAGCAAACACTTTAAAAGATAAATACAAAGCTGATATTCAAATAAAGGTTACAGGTAACTATCGCTTAGGAGATATTAGACACAACTTGGGAGATATAAAATTTATTAACGAGAGACTAGGTTATACTCCAAAAGTTTCCTTTAAAGAAGGGATCTCTAAGTTTATTGATTGGGTCGAACTTCAAGAAATCGAATCTGATCAGTATGATAAATCAATTCAGGAGATGAAAGATAAGGGGTTGTACAAATAATGGTTAATGAAAAAAAGTCAATAAATGGAAAGAAAATACTTTTATTGGCGCCTTCATTTTTTGGATATGAACTAAAAGTTAAATCAAAAATGGAGGATATGGGAGCACTTGTAGACTTTTATGATGAAAGATCTGTCTCTAGTGCAGCGGCAAAGGCAATCCTTAAGTTTCTACCGAATCTATTTATAAAAAGGACAAATAAGTATTACGATAAAATTCTTAATGAAAATAAAGGAAAAAAATACGATTTCATTTTTGTAATAAAATGCGAAATGTTAACTGGTCAAATTTTACAACGGATGAAACAGGATTTCGAAGATGCAAAATTTTGTTTGTACTTATGGGATTCAATAAGCAATATCCCCGGAATCGAAAGTAAATTTAGTTATTTTGATACTATTTTATCATTTGATAGAAATGATTCGAATAAATTCAAAAGAATTAGTTTTAGACCATTATTTTTTTTGGACGAGTTTAGGAAAGATAATGATACTAACAGTCTATATGAACATAAATTTGATTTGTGCTTTTTAGGAACAATTCATTCAGACAGATATTCAATAATTAAGAAACTAAGAAAAATATGCAATGAGCACAATGTTCGTTTTTTCACCTTTCAATATCTACAAAGCAAGTTTGTCTATTATGTTTTCAAAATTTTGAAAAAGGAATTTCGAGAAACTAGAATCACTGATTTCTCTTTTGAAAAAATGAATTTGGAAGATATTACTAATATAGTAAACAATTCAAAGGTAATTTTAGATATCGAGCATCCTAAACAAAATGGGCTCACAATGAGAACAATTGAAATGATCGGAATGAAGAAAAAAATAATGACGACTAACAAAGATATTGCGAACTATGATTTTTATGACCCTACTAATATTCAAATAATTTCTAGGGAGAATCCTGACTTTTCACTTGATTTTTTTGAACGTGAATACCAATTACTAGATGCAGATATTTATGAAAAGTATTATATTGAGAATTGGATAACTGAAATCTTGCTTAGCAATGAACAGGTAAAATGAAATCAGGATCAAGTCGATGGGGAAGTCCTGTTTGTCAGGATCATCCGTAATGAAGAATTTGACTTGAATGGAGAATATAGCAAAACTGTATAAGTTCGATAATAAACTCCGAAATTCTACTTAATCCATTTCATTCAACAAAGACTTGTCACCGACATGTTTGGGAAACAATTCTTAAAAGGGAGAGTCAAAGTGCAATCGCACTGACCATGGTAAATATTTCTCATGAATCATCATAAAAATCCCCTTGATACAATGTCATCAAGGGGATTTTCTTTTGGTTAATAGGCTAGGACTGATTGTCTTATCAATAAATCAAAGAGGTGAAGTCATGGTTTAATGCCTGGCTGAAGTTTTTTAATCTTTGTTTATTTCAGTGTGATGGTTGTTGTATTGAGCGCAACGGTTATCCAAGTGTTTCCAGGCTTTAATTTCATTGCGAGTCCAGCTCCATCAAAATAATCTGTAATCTTGGTATCAGGGTTATATTTCCATGTTCCTATGACGTGCTTACCTTGAATGAAGAAATGGCAAACCCCATTGGAAGTGAAATCAACCAAGATATAACCCGTACTTTCAACGACTCGATGGGTTACGTATTGAATGATGACATTTTTGATTTGAATGGGTTGGTTGTTATTGGTATCAATTTGGACTTCTTTATTAAGTGATCGTGTGTATTTCAGCGTGATGGGGTCATAAGCATAATTGATGACATAGCCTTTATCGAAACTGACATCGAAATTCAAAGAATCCGATCCACTAACAGGCAAATCAGTATCGAATTGAAACATTGGTTTAAGATTCATGAGTGGGGCTTTACCTAAAGCCTCATTTAAGCGAATATAAGCGTTGTGAGGCGCATTACGATCAGTTGTCCTGTAGAAGAATTCGTTATTGATGGCTTTGACGCCATCAAAACGTATAACTGGTTTGGTTTGTGCCAGTAAACTGTCAGCATCACCAAGCCCGGTTCCCGCTGCTCCGTAGTGTGCAAGACCAACATCCCATTCATCTACTTTCTGAACAAAGGGAATACGAGCACTGCGGACGGGTCCAACTTTTTCCGGAAATTGAGTGGAGAAGATGGCCAATAAACGGAGGATGCCCCCTTCAACTCGGATTTCGTAAACAACATCAGCTTGACTTAAACCAGACTGAGGTCGGGCTGAAGCTGTATTTCCAATCATGACCGCAATGGCTTTGGTCGTCTTTGCATCTGCTTTTAAACCAGTATAAATATTAGTGAAAGTTTCAGGAACTACGACTTCTTCTTCCTCTTCTTCTTCCTCTTCCTCAACTGGTGTATTATCATCATCGGGTTTATTGATGACAGGTGAACAAGCAGCTAGCGAGATCAAACATAATACTAATAGGAATTTTTTCATTGTATTCTCCTCATGCCTATTCTAACCGTTTCCAGGATAAAATCAATCAATCAATGTACTTTGTGTTGGTGGTGTCATCCTGTCAAATTCTTTGGTTTAGATATGAAGGCTCTATTAGATGATCTATAGGATGACCCATTTGACTCGTAAGATTCCCAATTGTCAAACGCCTACAGACTCTGTCGAAATTCACTTCAGTCAAATTCAAATGACTTGGTTCTGCTCAGATTTCTTTATTTCCAAAAGTGGACGGCTTCCCATTGAGATTTACGAATTATTAGTAAGCTTCAAAAATTTCCAAATTGAACTAAGGGTTTATTTTACTTTCTTGAGGAATTTATTGCTTATTTATGCTAATTAGGCAATCTATGATCTGTTTCATATCATTCAAATGCTCTGTTGTTTCAAATGTTTCTAAGCGTTGTGCAATCGCTGTTTCATTGGCTTCTGCACCTAATACATGTCTTTCTAAAGCTTCGATCCATAAGGAATCCATCGCATCTGACCATAAAGAACTTTTTATAATGTGTCCATCTTTGATCTCAAAGAACCATTTTAAGACTCCAAAATCAAAAGCTTCCTCAAAGACAAGATTCTCTTTCGCTGGATTAGGAAACAACCAATCTTGTGATGCATATTGCTTCATATAATCACGTGCTTTTTCAATAGGAAAAGGCATCATGGTTCCTTTGGTCAAAGTATAAGCTTCAACAGCTTTAAACAGTAAAACTTTTAAGCTTGGGATATCGATGTCGATCAGTTCTTTTAAGTTGACGATTCGAGCTACCACAGAATTAACATTCTTACGTTTTAATTTCTTGGGGTTTACATTGAGATATTTAGCCAGTTTTGATTTATCGACGTTGACCAATAGTGTTCCATGATGAAGATGCTTGTTTGAACTATGCGCAAAGGCATTGCCTGATACTTTGGCCCCATCTATTTCGATGTCATTGCGACCACTGACCTGTGCATTGACACCTGCTTGTCTTAAAGCCAAGGCAATCATTTCCATCTGTTTTTGGATGTCAAATAAACCAGTAGTCGCAATAAATGTAAAGTTTAAATTGCCCAAATCATGATAAACAGCTCCACCACCCGATGAACGTCTGGCTAATGTACCATGGTCTTGAGCTAAATTTTCGATAAAGACTTCAGAAGGGGCATGCTGATTCTTACCGATAACGACGGTATGAGCATTTTGCCATAAGTAAAAGCGTAATGTATCCAAAGGACATGTTTCTAGTAGATAAGCTTCAGCTCCTAAGTTCTCATAGGGATTAAAGCCAGGTGATTCATACAGTTCAAGTTTCATAAAGTTCTCCCACAGGCATTATAGAAAAGTTCACACTAAACCACAACATATTTGATGATAAACTGAATCTTCAAATCATTTAAAGATAAGTTGCTATAATGTGTGCGTTGATGGACACCCCATCATGTTAAGCTTATAGGTTAGTTTTAAGAGGTAAACCATGAAAGAATTACTTTATTTTATCATCGATTTATTTACACGGTTTAGTGCCTTTTTTAGTAGATTAAGCACCAAACTAAATTTGGGTCTTAATGACAAACAGCTTCACTTTGTCATCATTGGACTGCTGTGTATGTTTATTTTTCTCTTTGTACAATTCATCTTTAAAAGACTGGCCAAATGGAAATTATCTTCCATCTCTTTCATTTATACCTTGACGATAGGGGTCATGATTGCCTTTGCGATCGAACTTGGTCAATGGAAAAGCGCAACAGGTAGAATGGAGTTTGCGGATATCGTTTATGGGATCTATGGCTTCATTGTTTTCTTTATCATCTATTTAATTGCTATTGCGCTTTATAAAGCCATCAAAGACAGATGATCAGTTCGATAAATGATTAGTTTTTGTAGTCAAATGACAAGTCACAGTGCATTATATCTGTTACACTATCCCACAAGAAAGGGAGTTATGTATGCCTAAATTAACCTTATTTGTCTTAGATTTTTGTCCTTATTGTGTCAAAGCACGAAAATATCTCAAAGAACTTCAAACTGAAGATCCAAAATACAACGCTGTTGAAATCGATCTAATCGATGAAAGTCAAAACCGAGTTTTGGCCAATAGTTATGATTACTATTTGGTTCCTACATTCTATTTAGGAAAAACCAAGCTCTTTGAAGGCATCATGGCCAAAGAAGATGTCAGAAAAGTATTGGAGTCAGCTTTAGCATCATAAAACACATACAGGCAGTGCCTGTTTTAGTTTGCCTTGATTTATTTGGTATACTTAAAGTAGATATGCTGTTTAAACGTCCCTTAAAACTAGATGACGGAGAAATTCGTCTCCAATTTGCCGGTAAACATGTTGACCCTAAGAAAAACGGATGGGGGACCTCTTTTATCTATGACATCGTTGTGTTGGACAAAATCGTAGGCCGTTGTGACTTAAGGATTGGTTCAGGGACAACCATTGATTATGCAGGTCATATCGGCTATTCTGTTTATTTGCCATATCGAGGTCATCATTATGCTGCCAAAGCCTGTTTATTGCTGTTTAAACAAGCCAAACACATGGGCATGGATGAAATCCTCATTACTTGTAATACCGACAACATCGCATCCTATCGGACTTGTGAGTTATGTGGGTGTACCTATATCGGAACCAAACCTGTTCCACTTGATCATGAACTCTATCTTCAAGGCGATCGTGAAAAAGCACTATTCATCAAGCACTTATAGTGCTTTTTTAGTATAATAAAACTATGGATGCCAACTACCACACACACACAAGCCGCTGCGGTCATGCCACTGGCGGTGATGAACAATATGTCAGAGCTGCGATCGATGCCGGCTTTAAGATCTTAGGTTTTTCTGACCATGTCCCTTATGAGGGGATACATGCCCCATACGATCGCATGGATTATGATCAAATTGATAATTATCTCGCATCTATCAATAACCTAAAAGAAAAATATCAAGATAAAATCAAGATCCTTTCTGGATTTGAAGTCGAATTCTATCCCCAATACATCGATTATTACAAATATTTACTCACACGTTGTGATTACCTGGTCTTGGGTCAACATAATGTTACTTACTTAAAAGATGATCTGGATTGTTATGCCAGTGATGATGATGTCGAAAAATTCGCTGAAGCATTGGTTCAAGCCATGGAAAGTGGACTCTTTTCCTATATTGCACATCCTGATTATTTTATGATGGGAAGACGTCATTGGAATGAAACCTGTATTGCAGCAGCCCATAAGATTTCTAAAAAAGCTGCAGAACTAAAATATCCATTAGAACTGAATTTAAATGGCATACGGCACGGTCATAAACCCTACAAAGCAGGTTTAGCCTATGTCTATCCTTATCGTCCCTTTTGGGAAATTGTGGCTCAGTATGACACGATTTGTGTCTATGGCTATGATGCGCATCATCCAACCACATTACTCGAAGATGATCGCATCATAACGATCAATAAAATCATCCACGGTATTCCTTTAAACATCGTTGAAAACTATCGGTTCTAACCATGAAATCCATCTTTAAGAAGATCACCTCAAAGGCTTACGTTATCAGTATTCTGGTCTTGTTTCAACTCTTTTTGGTTTACCTGTTTATGTATTCCTTATCTAATTATGTGCCGGTGGTCTATTTCTTTGTGGCTGGGGCAGGGATTGTTTTATCAGTCATCATCATCAATACAAAAATGAATCCTTCATACAAATTATCCTGGATCTTTTTGATTTTGACGGTACCTTTGATTGGGGTCACGACCTATCTGATGTTTGGGGGAAGAAAAGTTCCCAAAGACTTAAGAACAGGCATCAATCAACTGTCTTTAAACAAACAGCCCATCCTCCTACAAGATAAAGAACCCATGCAATCTTTGTATGAAGTATGTCCTCGTTCATTTAAGATCTCAAACTATATTTTTAAGGCAACAGATTTTACGGTCAATCATGATTCTAAGGTCACCTATTATCCAACTGGTGAAACCAAATATAAAGCTTTGATGGAAGCGTTAAGAGGGGCTGAGAAGTTTATCTTCTTAGAGTACTTTATCGTCGTCGAAGGGTTTATGCTCAGTTCGATCAAAAAAATCTTGATTGAGAAAGCCAAGGCTGGGGTCGAAATCAAGATCATCTTTGATGATTTTGGAGCCCTAAAATTACCAAAATCATTTAGAGCCGAAATGAAAGAAGCGGGGATCTCATTGTATTTCTTCAATCCAGTCAGACCACTCTTAGCCATCTATATGAACAATCGTGATCACAGAAAGATCGCAGTCATCGATGGTAAGATCGGTTTTATCGGAGGCATCAATATTGCGGATGAATACATCAATAAGATCAAGAGATTTGGGCATTGGAAAGATACAGCCATTAAAATTGAAGGCAATGCGGTTTTTTCACTCACCATCATGTTTCTACATTTTTATCGCCATCTTAGTAAGCAAGACATCCATTTCCTAGATTATAAAGTAGAAAATCCAGAATACCTGGATGAAGGCTTTGTCCAGATGTTTTCGGATTCACCAACAGATGAAGAATTGGTCTCTGAAAATGCGCATCTCAGTCTCATCAACGAAGCTGAAAAATATTTATATATCATGACCCCTTATTTGGTAGTCAGTCATACCATGATGACCGCTTTGACCTTAGCTGCCAAAAGCGGCGTCGATGTGAGAATCTTAGTTCCGCATATTCCGGATAAATGGTATGTTCATCAGGTAACACGCTCCAATTATGAAGAGTTGACCAAAGCTGGGGTTATGATCTATGAATATACGCCTGGCTTTGTCCATGGGAAAGTCATGCTGGTCGATGATGTCATGGCCATTGTAGGAACCAGTAATCTTGATTTTAGAAGCTACTACATGCATTTTGAATGTGGAGCATTGATTACATATTCTAAGTGTCTGATGGATATGAAGAAAGATTTCTTAGCAAGCCTGGAAGTCTCGCAAGAAATCACCTATGAATCTGCCTTAAAGGTTCATCCTTTGGTTAGAATGGGCAGAATGTTGCTGAATGTTTTCAGCAGTGTTTTATAAGGAGGCCTTATGAAAAAAGCATTGGTATTAGAAGGCGGCGGTTTACGCGGTGCATATACAGCAGGCGTATGCGCTTGGCTAATTGAAAACGGGGTCGAATTCGATCTTCTTTGCGGAATCTCATCAGGAGCCTTGTTTGCCATCTGTACCGGTCTTAAAGACATCGATATGCTTCATGATTGCGCAACCACCTATTCTGTTGCTAAACGCAACTTTGGCTTACAGCCTTTCTTATTGGAAGGACAACCTGTTGGTTATGACTATCTGTTTAAAGTTGTCTTGCCGATCAAAGTCAATCTGATCCCTTCGCGGATCCAAACCATAAAACCTTTGGTTGAATTTGGGGTCTATGATTTAAAAAATGAAGATGTTTTATGGAAAAATCAGAGCGATCTTAAAGAAAACCTACAGTGGCTAAAAGCAGCTTGTGTTCTTCCCATCGCAGGACGCAATGTCTTAATCGATAAGCAATATTATATGGATGCGGGTGTTAGAACGATGATCCCGCTGGATCAAACATTGACCCATGACGTTGATAAGTTGATGATCGTTACCACCAAAGCTGATAATTTCGTGCGTAAAGACAATTCACCCATGGTTCAATTCTTACTGGATGTCCTGTATTTCAAACATAAAAAACTATTGAAAGAATTCAGAGATCGTAAAGAAGTGTATTATCGTGAAATGGGTCAAGTTAAAGATCTGGTTACACAAGGTAAAGCCATACATATGCGTCCAACCAAAGACTCGGGTGCCACACGCTTCTCTGCCACATATGAACAGGTCAATGACCTCTTCGAAATGGGCAAATCAGACTGTGAATTGCGTAAAACTGAAATCTTTGACTTTTTCAAAGCATAACACATTAAGAAAACGCTCTGTTTTCTTTTTTCTAAACAACTAATATTGTTCAATAAAGGCAGGTAAACCATGATGCTTACTCCCATCAACGCATTCTTTGAAAAATCGCCTTTCGCTAAACCTCTTTTTGATACATTGGTCATCGATGCTTTACAGCGCTTTCCTAATACCACAGTCAAAGTTCAAAAGACACAGATTGCTTTGGTTTCCAAAAAACCTTATACCGCTATATGGTTGCCCATCATCGAAATCAAAGATCGACCACCTGTCTATTTGATCGTCTCTTTTGGTTTAGATCATGAACTTAAAGATCCACGTATCGTTGAAGTCAATCAGCCTTATCCCCAACGTTGGATGCATCATGTGTTGATCTCAAAACCCGAAGAAATAGACGAACTTTTTATGAGTTGGCTCAGTCTGGCTCATGAATTTTCATTACGTAATCCCAAGGATTCTCAAGATTTATAATAATAAGTAAGTTTCAACATGACCAAGACAAAAGACGTATTTGATTATCTAAAATCGGCAGATAAGGAAGACATTTATACGTCTTTGATTCATTATGCCTTTAATGAAAGCGAATCTTTTAGAGATCGCTTTTGTGCATTTTTTGGGGCGCAAGCGGATCCAAAAGCAAAGTTACTTATAAGACATCCTTTTACCTTTGAAAGTAAGATTTCTAAACGTAAAATAAGTAAAGATGAAAAAGTAAGCGAAGATCATCATCGCCATCATCGTCAGATTCCTGATTTGACCCTTGTGACACAAGATAAGATCTGTATCATCGAGTCAAAACTATTTGCCCCTGAAGGTTCGTATCAAACAGAAAGATATGGAGATCCTTATTTTCTTGAGTCGATCAGAAAAGATAAGAAACTTGTTTCTTTGAGATTAGATCATGCACGATTAAATGCGCATAGATGTACATCCAAAGCAGATCAGAGTTTATTCTATATGACCATCAATGGGGATCGCGCTTATAACGAAGCTTTTATGAGCATCACTTGGAGTGATTTGATCGAAGCTGTTTTTGTTGAATTTGACGATTTCGATGAACCTTTAAGATCGATATTGGTTCAGATGAAAGAACGTTTTGTTTCATACCCCATCCTTAGAAAAGAAATCATCGATACTAAAGCAGATCAAAGCATAGATGCTTTTTTACGTCACAGCAGCAAGCATTTCCTACTAGATAAGGATTATCTCTTGTTTGCCTATTTTGATCAACTGTGGCCGATCCAAGAACTTCTGAAAGATCACACTGGTATACAAATCGAATTTGTTACAGTCCTGGGAACACGTCAATTGATCATGTCCTGTAAAGATTGGGAAAGTCCTTCCATCGAGGATGTTTTATTGTCTGTACCTTGTGGAACATCTGTTGATGAGTTACTAAAGTCAAACAACAATGTTGATTATCCATTCTCAAAGTTGATCATTAAGGTCATCAACAATAAAAAGATCTCTGTGTGCATCAACTATGAACCCAACCCTTATCTCTCTGATTTGAAGTTAATCAAAAGATATGGGATAAAGATCAAAGATCGGATAAAGCAAGGCAAGGCTCAGTTTGAACAAGCCCTATTAAGCAAAGCCATTATTCCTTCATCGACTTTACTCCAAGTCGCTAAAACAGAATTCACTAAGAAAGACAAGAATCTGATTGAAAACGTAACAGATCAGATCAAACAATACTGTCTGATCATCGATGAGCTGATCAAAAAGGAGAGCCCTCATGAATAGAGTCCCGCTAAAAGATGAACATCATCGTATTTTAGGTTATGTGGAAACCAAACCCAATGGCCATCAGACCTTAAGTGATGATCATCATCGCATCTTGGGTTATTATGATCCCAAAACCGACTATACCACAGACGACCATCATAAAGTCGTAGGCCATGGAAACATCTTAACAAGTCTTTTAAAACGTTGACTTTATTTCACCGTTTGATGGCAAATGATGGTCATTTAATGATTGGAGTATTTAAAAACAATTGTCTTTTTATATCGTAAAAGCCAACCGAATTCGGTTGGCTTGTTTATTCAAATTGATCCCAAGGATTACTGCGAGGCAGTTCACATTTAAAATGCATGATTTCTTGAGTAATGGGATGAGGAAAGCTCAATGAAGTTGCCCATAACGCCAGTTGCTGACCAGGTCTAGCATTTGGGTTATATCGTGCATCACCCCATATGGGACATGATCGGCTAGAAAATTGGACTCTGATTTGATGAGATCTGCCTGTGATCAGTTGTATCTCAACCATATGCATGGTTTCTTTACTGTTTAATACTTTAAATCGCAATTCACTATATTTACCAAGTGTACTTGACGTAACTTTAGAAGTATTGGTTTTTTCATCTTTGATCAGATGATCGATCAGGGTTCTTTCTTTAGGAAGTTGTCCAACCAATATGGCTTTATAGACCTTATTGAACTGATCTGTTCTTATCGATTCTGATAATCGTGAAGCCGCTTTAGACGTCTTCGCAAACACTGCCACACCGCCTACAGGTCGATCTAAACGATGAACCATTCCACAATAGACATTACCTGGCTTATGATACTTTTCCTTTAGGTAAGCTTTACATAGGCTTAAGAGGTCCTTATCTTTAGATTCATCTTCCTGCATAGGGATATTGATGGGTTTTTCAATCACAAGTAAGTGATTGTCTTCATAGATGATCTTCATTTGAAGATGACTCTGGCACTGTTTCCACACTCTAAAGGAATGTTTTTATGTTTTATGGGTAAAATCAGATTGGCGCATTGTGTCTCTGCTTTTTCAAGTGGAAACTGTTCATGCATCAAGGTTTTTAAATCATGCAGATCAAAATTGGCACTGTATGTCGACACTAAAAAGAATAAAGGTTTTACTGATAAAAGCTGTTTACAGAGTTCAATCAACTCTTGAAGTTTATCATCGAATTTCCAGAGCTCACCTTTAGGACCTCTTCCAAATGTCGGAGGATCCATGATGATCGCATCATAGGTATGACCTCTGCGAATTTCCCGTTGCACAAACTTCAACACATCATCGACGATGTATCTTATTTTAGCATCGCTTAAATCACTCAATTGGGCATTTTCTTTGGCCCATTGAACCATGCCTTTGGAAGCATCCACATGAACGACCTCTGCTCCTTCTTTGGCACATGCTAAACTTGCGGCACCGGTATAGGCAAATAGATTCAATACAGATATGGGTCGCTTCGCGTCTTTGATGAGCTTTCTCATCCAATCCCAATTGCTGGCTTGTTCAGGAAAAAGTCCAGTATGTTTGTATAAGGTAGGGGAGATCTTAAAGCTTAGATCTTGATAATGTATGATCCAAGAAGACGGGATTACTTTTCTAAAAGTCCACTGACCAATTGAGTTACCAGATTGATAAACACCATCAGCACTCATCCAATGATGAGATTTCATATCGCTGACATAATCCAAAGCATTGACATCAGGTCGTCTTAAAACAAAGGTCCCAAAACGTTCAAGTTTTTCGCCTTCTCCAACATCGATGAGTTCATAATCAATCCAATTTCCAGGGGTAAATGACATGGTCATATTATAACACAATGACCAT
>WSYG01000040.1 GCA_009773735.1 Erysipelotrichaceae bacterium | reverse complement strand
GTTTCATACCCTTTCTAAATAAATCTCCACTTTATTCTCCCAATCTTTAATTAAATGCTTCTCTTATTTTGTCTCACATCATTTACAAGTCTACACTATTCTTCTTCTTGATCTTGTTCGAAACTTATCTTTCCGTGAACTCCAATGCTTTTTGGTGTACACAAGATCACATTATGTCCAATCTTTTGAATTGAGCCATCTAGTGCAAATATGACACCAGTAAGGAAATCGATCGATCTTTGGGCATAATCACGGTTTAAGCGATGCAGATTGACCACTGCGGCCTTCTTGTCTTTGAGATAACGAGCAATGTCTTCAGCTTCATCAAATGAACGTGGTTCAAATAAGACCATCTTCGTATCAGGATTGACCTTACTGAAGGCCTTGTTTGTGGGTTGTTCATATTCACTGAATTTCTTTGCATCTTCTCCATCTAATTCTAGATTCTCCTCAACAGGAGCTACAAAATTCTTTACTTTTTCATACCATTTCATGTTTTCACCAACCTGTGTTCATTATAACACATTGCATAAGTTGACAAAAGAAAAGGAGTTCCTTAGAACTCCTTATGATTTAGATTTTTTGAGTCTCTAATAAGCCATAACCACCATCTAGTCTTTTGTAGACCACTGCGATGTCTTTATGTTCTTCATCGGTATAGATGAAGAATGAGTGACCTAGCATTTCCATACGCATGATGGCATCATCTAATGTCATCTCTTCTGCGACTACTGTTTTCGTCTTCACGACCTTTGCTTTGGGTTCATCAGCTACCGCTTGTTCATTCATCATGAAGGCTTTAGATAGCTTTTCACGGTGTTTGCGATTGAGTCTGGTCTTTAGTTTACGCAGCTGTTCTTCCAGCTTGTCGATGGCCAAATCGATCGCGGCATAATAATCTGCATGCTCTACCTCTGCTCTGATGATGCCAACTTTTGTCAAGATCGTAATCTCTACCTTGAGCGTGTTCGGTTTGATTTTGACCTGAACGTTGGCGTTGGTATCTTCATCTACCAAAATGAACTTTTCTAAGAATGAAAGTTTCTTTTCGGTCTTCTGAAGCATCCCTTCGGTTATGCTTAAATTCTGACCATGGATATGAAGTTTCATAAACACTTCCTCCTTATTTATATTATACGCTTGGAACTCTGTCTTGTCATTTTTCAAGCATGACAATTTTGTGAATAATTAACTTAAAATATGGGAAAGTTTTTAAAGTTGTTGTTTAAGAAAAGTTGAAATATTTTCCCAACAGATCTGTTGGATCTCACTTTGCGAAAAACCTGTCTCTTTAAGGGCGATCACAAAGTTTTGAGAGTCTGATGCGTTATCTAAATCGATGCCGTTTTTATGAAAGCCAGATAAGAAGTCCATATAATCAAAACCAATACAAAGATGTTGTATCCCAACCAGATTCTTGATATACAAGGCATGTTTCGCTAAGTTTAGGGCTGTATTTTCACCTTCAATCAGCGAGATAAACCTTTTGGCACTTACCAATCCAATAAGTCCGCCTTTTAAGGCGATTGCTTTGATTTGTTGATCCGTTAAATTACGATCAACTTGAGACAAGGCACGTGCATTAGAATGAGTCGCCATAACAGGTCGATTGGATGCTTCAAAGATATCCCAGAAGCTTTTCTCATTGGTATGGGATACATCGATGATCATCTTTAAATGATTCATATGCGCAATTGCGCGTTTACCTAAATCTGTCAAACCACGTAAAGGATTTCCAGATACGCCGGTTGCTAAAGCATTCTCATCGTTCCATGTTAAAGAACCAATTCGAATGCCCTGTGCAAACATCCAATCTAAAACAACTTCAGGTTCTTCTTTGATATAACACATGCCTTCTAGAGTCAATAAAGCATTGATCTTTTCTTGATGAAGATCTCCATTTAAATAACAATGCATTCTATCTGAATTCTGATCGATTTCGATCTTGAGTTGTCTAACCATGGCTTTGGCTGTATCAAGTGTTTCATCCCCTTTAAAGAATGAAGCCATCCCAACACCTCTTACATCACCTGTAAGCCATTTTTCAATATGATCTGTTTTTAAGATATTGGTTTGACCCTTAAGATGTTTATCTAATACATCCATCCCAATATCCGCATGACAATCAAATATTTTCATATTAGTAGATTGGATCGTAAAACTGCATGGCAGGAGGATTACTTAAGCCTGTGTCATAGTTTAGATCACGTGTAATCAAGTTGAGCGAAGCTTTAGGCTGAGTAGCATTCATAATACCTTCCAAGGTATAAAGTGCTGCCATAGCCCTGTCTTTGGCCTTTAGATACAAATCTAAGAAGCTTTCAGTTGACACCATGTTTTGATTACAAGGATGACTCCATTGTTTATGAGCTATGTTTAAAATATCGTGCTTGGTATCCACTTCACCAATAACCATATGCCCAGTGAATTCCCATAATCTACCCGCTGCTTTTTCAGCCAACTGGATGGATGGAAACTTTAATGTGTATGGATCATAAAGTAATTTAGCAGTGGAAGCCATCGATCTTAAACAGGTATCATAGATTGATAAAGGGATATTGACTTCAAAACAGTTCAATACGATCTGTTGATAGAATTTTGAGATGACATGGCGTGTTTCTTTATTAGAACTTACAAATTCAGGCATATGAATGTTTTCGATCTTGAAGCCTTTGACTTGAGTGACCATCAATGTATCCAGCATTGATTCAAATCTAAAGTGCCAATATTTGGTAGCCCCTTTTCCAATTTCTCCTGTTTTGGCAAAAATATAGGGATGAGCACTTGTATCCAGTGCCCAATGGGTCAAATGTCCAGCTAAAAAGACAGTCATGATGCTTCGCTGTGTCTCATCTACAGTCGCTTGGATGACTTCTATGGCATTTTGGTAGAAATCGTTGACTTGACTGGAATGAATTTTATTCCCGATTTCTTTGACTCTTACTGTTGGATCCGGTTTTTCCCAAGGTAAGATCTTATAGTAAAACAAGAAATCTGGACCGCTGGATCCTAAGGCATAAACTCTGGGATATTTCGCAATCAAAGCAGATAAAGTGGGACATTCGATCGATTCGATCGCATCCTGGGCTAATAATGCGTGGGTGATGATGTTAGGCATGTTTCCTCCTAAACGATGGATTTCAGATAGCCAAGAATTTCCACCATGGCTAAGGTATCCATCTTACAGTACTTCAATAAAGCATCTTTGATGTCATCTTCATCGTCATTGTTTTGTAGGGTCCGATAATGTTTGACCGCTTCTAAACCATGACCAATACTTAACTGCGCATAATTCAATTCTGGATTGATCACCTGGATGATGTTTTTTAAAGTGAAGGATCCTTTCATAGCACTAAGATACACGATGCCTTCCGTAAACAAGACTGCTAAATCGACCATTCTTTCTATCATCTGATCGAGTTCAGCTTTATATTGCGGGAATTGTTCGCCAAGTTCATTTAAGCGTATGGCTTCAGCCCCAAAGGCATTATAGGCAATGATTGAACCTTCTTTAGGTGTATTGTGAATCAAAGATTGGATGAAACGTTCTCGGCAATCGCCTGATTCTAAGAACTCATAATGAGCCAAATCTTGGTCTCTTAAGATATGTAAAGAGTATTGGAAACATAAGACATCCATGGGTTTCATTCCATGATACGGGGGAATCCCATGTGTATCCCATTCAAAATCCATGAAGATCAAAGGTTGATTCAAGCCATTCAACCAGTGCTTTAAAACAAGTTTATCCGCAAATTGTCCACCATTTCGATCAGCCATGATTTGCGCAAACTGAAGCGCTGTGCCTTCTAGTCGATCCAGGGGTAATTGATCTAGCTTAAGTAAACCTTCATTAATGAAAGCACGTTTATTGGCGCTTTGAGTCAAGAAGAAGACAGAATTTTGAGACAAGTCAAATTGTTTTTGGAAACAGACTTCAAAGTATTCGCAGCGATTAAGTGCTGGACATTGATCGATCGTCATCTTCAGCGCTTCGTTGCCCATGACTTCATCCATCATGTTGAGTTCACTTCCAAAATCGGTTTTACGGCTCAATAAGACTTCGGTAATGTTTCCAGCTGTCTTTCCGTTTTGTCGGATAAACTGATCTCTAAACACAAAGCAAGCGTCGATGTCGAGTTCACTTTCTCTAACATAATCTGGATTGAAACTCATCACACGTATCTTGTGGATGGGAAAACCTAAACTTTCCAAAACATAGATATGCATCGAAAGATAACGTTGGTCTTCAACTCGCGCATTGACCGATAGCGTCGTGAAGTAAACATCAAGTCCTTCCTGAGTCAAGTGTACCAGAGGAATCTTGACCCGTAAGTTATGATGCTCAAAACGACCGTTAAGAACGGCTTTCTTTGTTTTGAGTCCTTCAAACACATCTTTTGGATCTATGGAACGATAGGATTCAAAGACTTCGGTCAATCCAACTTTCTTAAGCAGGATGTCCGATAAGGATTGGGTCATTTGAATAAACTTTAGAGGAGACCTTGAGCCTTCTTGACGGATGTACCAAAAAAGCTTTGGGCAAAATCCGTGTTTTAAGACATCACTGACATGATACATTAGCGTGCCTGATCAAATGGAGTATAGGTCATATTAAAAGCTGCTGCGACAAATTCGTTGGTTAAATAACCATTATAGGTATTGATTCCAGAAAGCAGAGATCTATTTTTCAAGATTGCATTATCTAGTGAGTTATTGGAGATCAGCAAAGCAAACTTTAGAGTCGCATTGGTCAAAGCCAAAGTGGATGTATAAGGCACAGCTCCAGGCATATTGGCAACACAATAATGTACAATCCCATCAACTTCATAGGTAGGATTATTGTGGGTCGTAGGATGAGTCGTTTCAAAGCAACCGCCCTGATCGACCGCCACATCGACCATGACAGAGCCCTTCTTCATCAATTTCAAATCTTCGCGTTTGATCAAATGAGGTGCTTTTGCGCCTGGAATCAAAACAGCTCCAATGACCGCATCGGCTTTTGAGATTTCTTCATGTAAAACAGCTGGCGTTGAATACAAGGTTTGAACTTTGCCTTCAAATAGTTGATCTAGTTCTTCCAAACGAATTAAGTTGGTATCCAAGATCGTTACTTTGGCTCCCATGCCTAAAGCCATGATGGCTGCGTTTGTTCCAACCGTTCCACCACCAACGATCACGACATAACCTTTTGTAACACCAGGAACTCCACCTAAGAGTACACCTCTGCCCCCAAACGGTTTTTCTAGATACTTGGCAGCTTCTTGAATGCTTAAGCGACCCGCAACTTCACTCATTGGTTTAAGTAATGGTAAGGCCCCATTAACGTCGATGGTCTCATAAGCAATCCCAGTTACTTTTCTATTCATCAGTTCAAGGGTCAATTTTTCATTGGCCGCTAGATGCAGATAGGTATATAGAATCAAGCCTGCTTTCATCAAAGGATATTCAGATTCTAAAGGTTCTTTGACCTTGACGATCATATCAGATTGAGCCCAAACATCGGCCGCCTTTTCAATGATCATGGCTCCCGCATTCACATATTCTTCATCTGAAAACCCTGAACCAGCTCCTGCTTGTGTTTCAATCAAGACACTATGACCTGCTTGAAGATAACTTTTCACATGCATTGGAACCAGTCCGACTCGATACTCCTGCGCTTTGATTTCTTTGACACATCCGACTTTCATATATTTCTCCTTTATTTAAAGACCTTGGGTCTATTATTCACTGAATTGAACGCACACTGCTTCTGGAACAATGAAATCATGATTGAGATGACTTAACTTACCATGATCATGATCGATCGCAAATACGGATGCATTGTCGCTGTCTTTATGAACGACCACCAGATATTTACCATCTGGACTGATGTTGAAGTCTCTTGGATAAATGCCTTGAGTTTTGATGTTTTGAATCATATCGACATGTTTGGCACTGTCATCCACTTTGAAGACACTGATGGAGTCATGTCCACGATTGGAGACATAAATAAATTTACCTTTTTGATCGATACGAATGGCTGCCCCACTTTTGATGTCCTGTTCAGTTGCAGGTAAAGTACTGATACATTGAGTTTGTCTCAACCCAAAACCATCATGGGCTAAAACCAAGAGTTCACTTGTTAATTCCGCAAACACATAGATGATTGGTTTTACAGGGTGTGCGATCAAATGTCTTGGACCCTGTCCCTCTTTGGTATTAAAGGTATATTTAGGATGTAGCATCAGATAAGGATCTACCGAGTAAGCCATGATCTTATCTAGTCCTAAATCACATACTAAAACTTCATCCAATTGTTTGAAGTATCTCGCAAAATGGGCATGAGAGCCACTACCATACTGTATTTTTTGAATGAGTCGGATACCCTTTTTGGGAGTATACGCATAACTGATGATGTTGCCTAAATGATAATTGGCCGATAAAACAAGTTGCTTTTCTTTGACATAGTCAACAAAACAAGGTGTTGACCCTTCTTGCATGACTTCATTGACGAATTGATTGTTTTCAAAACAAGCAATACCTCCCTGCTTATCTTTTTGACTCACCGCAAACAGTACAGGATTTTTATATATAAAGTAGGTAGGATTATTTAAAGGATAACTAAGTTTTAGATCACTGATGATACCTTGATTAAATGAAACAGTATAGATGCCTTCACTGATACGTTTTGTATACGTTCCAAAAATGATTTTCATACGATCTCCTATGTACTTCTATTATAGCAAAGAAAAAGCGGGTTTTACCCCGCTTTAAACTTTAGCTCTCTTTGTTTTGATGGCGGCGTGTGCAGCAGCAAGACGCGCTATCGGTACTCTGAAAGGTGAGCAAGACACATAGGATAACCCAATTCTGTGGAAGAATTCTACAGAACTAGGATCGCCTCCGTGTTCACCACATACCCCTAACTTGATGTCAGGACGTGTTTGTTTACCTAATCTACAAGACATTTCAACCAATTTGCCAACTCCATGTTGATCAAGTCTGGCAAAAGGATCCTGTTCATAGATCTTCTTATCATAGTAATGATTCAGGAAAGCTCCTGCATCATCTCTGGAGAATCCAAAGGTCATTTGGGTTAAGTCATTGGTACCAAAGGAGAAGAATTCAGCTTCGGTGGCAATTTCATCAGCCAATAAAGCAGCTCTTGGGATTTCGATCATGGTTCCTACCATGTAGTGCAAATCGATTCCGCTCTTGGCAATGATTTCATCAGCAACTCTAACAACGATGTCTTTGACATATTTCAATTCTTTGATTTCACCAACTAAAGGAATCATGATTTCTGGTTTGATGTGCCAATCTGGATGTTTCTTAGCAACGTTGATGGCGGCTTCGATGACTGCTTGGGTTTGCATTTCAGCGATTTCCGGATAGGAAACAGCCAAACGACAACCACGGTGACCCATCATAGGGTTGAATTCATGAAGTGACGTAATGATGTTTTTCAATTCAGCGACTTCTAAATTCATTTCTTTAGCCAAATTAACGATATCTTCTTCATCGGTAGGCAGGAATTCATGAAGTGGTGGATCTAGGTAACGGATGGTTACTGGTCTAAATTCCATGGCTTCATAGATGCCTTCAAAATCACTTCTTTGCATAGGCAAGAGTTTTGCTAATGCTTTACGACGTTGTTCTTCAGTTTTAGAAACAATCATTTCGCGCATAGCTTTGATACGATCGCCTTCAAAGAACATATGTTCAGTGCGAACCAAACCAATCCCTTCAGCCCCAAAGATAACCGCTTGAGCTGCATCTTTAGGTGTATCCGCATTGGTTCTGACTTTTAAAGTACGAACTTCATCTGCCCAACCCATCAATATCTTGAAATCACCGGTAATAAGGGCAGGAACAGTCTTGATGGCAGCTCCATAGATCTTACCCGTTGATCCATCCAAAGAAATCGCATCGCCTTCTTTAAAGCTATATTTGCCTAAGGTAAAGGATTTAGGTCCTGTAAATTTAATGTCTCCACATCCTGATACACAGCAAGTACCCATACCACGAGCCACAACAGCCGCATGTGAGGTCATCCCACCACGAGCCGTCAAGATACCTTGTGATACATGCATGCCTTCAATGTCTTCAGGAGAAGTCTCTAAACGAACCAAGATGACTTTTTCTCCACGTTCTTTCCATTCAACCGCATCTGCTGCGGTAAATACGACTTTACCACTGGCAGCACCTGGTGAAGCAGGTAATGCACTGCCTACGACTTCAGCAGCTTTTAGGGCAGCAGGATCAAATTGCGGATGCAATAAAGCATCAAGTTGTTTAGGATCGACTTGTAAGATGGCATCGTCTTTGCTGATCATGCCTTCGGCCACAAGGTCAACAGCGATCTTCAAAGCAGCTGCAGCAGTACGTTTTCCATTACGTGTCTGAAGCATAAAGAGTTTACCTTTTTCAATGGTAAATTCCATATCTTGCATGTCTTTATAGTGAGCTTCTAAACGATCACAAATCACGACAAATTCATCATATACATGAGGCATGACTTGTTGGAGCTTATCGATTGTCATCGGTGTTCTGATCCCGGCTACGACGTCTTCACCTTGGGCATTCATTAAGAATTCACCAAAGAGTTTCTTTTCGCCAGTTGCTGCATTACGAGTAAACGCAACGCCTGTTCCTGATGTATCGCCCATGTTCCCAAAGACCATGGATTGAATGTTGACAGCGGTTCCCCATGAATGCGGGATTTCATTTAAACGACGATAATAAACAGCTCTAGGATTGTTCCAAGATCTAAAGACAGCCTTAACGGATTCAATCAATTGAATTCGTGGATCTTGAGGGAAATCTACCCCTTTGTTTTTCTTATAGTATGCTTTAAAACGTTTGACCATTTCTTTTAGATCATCTGGTGTAAATTCAGTATCTAATTGGATGTGTTTTTCTTCTTTCATCTCATCGATGATGACTTCAAAGTTCTTTTTTGAAAGTTCCATGACGACATCAGAAAACATCTGAATGAAACGACGGTAAGAATCATAAGCAAAACGTGGGTTTTGGGTCAGTTCAGAGAACCCTTCTACGACTTCATCGTTTAAGCCTAAATTTAAGATGGTGTCCATCATTCCCGGCATGGATGCACGAGATCCTGAACGAACGGAAACAAGCAAAGGATTGGTTTTAGAACCAAATTGCTTACCTGTGGTAAGCTCTAATTTTGCTAAGTATTCAAAGATTTCTTTCTCGATCTCCGGATGGATGCTTTCGTTATCGTCATAGTAACGAGTACAAGCTTCCGTAGTGATGGTAAATCCTTGAGGGACAGGCATCCCCAACTTGGTCATTTCTGCCAAATTAGCGCCTTTTCCTCCCAAGAGGTTCTTCATTTTACCGTCAGCTTCAGAGAACAGATACACATATTTTGTGGTCATAGTTCCTCCCATGGCTTTCGCCAAATAACAGGTTAATTATACAAGATAAGTCCCTGTTTTGCCAATCTACTTATTTAAGTTATTCAACTGTTCATTTACTAAATCGTATTGACGCTTATATTCTGCCAGTTTCTTTTTTTCTGCTTCGACTTTAGGTGCAGGAGCCGCTGAGATAAAGCGTAGATTACTCAACATGCTTTCTCCTCTACTGATCTCTGCTTCAAGCTTTTCTTTTTCTTTTGACAAACGAATCTTTTCTGCTTCAACATCCACTAGTTGAGCCAGTGAAATCGATAATGTACCCCCTAATATAGGACGAGTCATCGTTTCGCCATCGAGTTTTTCAATAAGTGTGGTTTTAACCATTTTAATCAACGTATCGGTTTGAATGTCATTGAGAGTAAAGGAAAGTTCAATTGATAATGGGATCGAAGGTTTAACATTATATTCCGTTCTTATTGATCTGATCTGCGAGATGATCGAAATGAGTTGTCCTGTTTGAGTAAGTGCTTCTTCATCAAGATTACCAAAAGGAATAGGCCATTGTGAGACACATAAGGCTTGCTCTTCAAAACAAGAATAAATCTTTTCAGTTACAAAAGGCATGGTTGGATGGATCAGTTTTAAGATGCCTTTTAAGACTGCGACTAACGTGTTACGACTGGCTTTAACAGTAGCTTCATCACTAGAATTCAGATTGGACTTACTAAGCTCAATATACCATGAACAATAATCATCCCAAACAAACTCATATAGGAATGAACCTGCTAAAGCAAAGTCATATTTTTCCATCGCGGACGTGACTTTATCGAGTGTGACATCAAATCTTTCCATGATCCAACGATCAGGTGAAGACAAGGTCAAAGTTTTAAGATCTTCTTCAATAAATTCATCCGGAATATTCATCAAAACAAAGCGCGATGCATTCCATAGTTTATTGATAAAGTTCCAAGCAGCTTCTACTTTCTCAGTCGAATAACGCAAATCAAGCCCAGGAGCTGAATTGGTGGTCAAAAAATAACGTAACGCATCTGCTCCATACTCATCGATCACATCCAGCGGATCAACCCCATTACTTAACGATTTGCTCATCTTACGACCATCATCTGCTCTAATCAAACCATGGATGAAGGCATCTTTAAAAGGAACGCTTTTGGTAAAATAGCGAGCCTGGAAAATCATACGGGCTGCCCAAAAGAAGATGATGTCATATCCTGTAACCATGACATCCGTAGGATAATAACGTTCTAAATCTGCGGTCTTTTCAGGCCATCCTAAGGTACTAAAAGGCCACAGTGCACTTGAAAACCAAGTATCCAAGACATCTTCATCTTGAGACCAATTTTCAATATCAGTTGGGGCATCTAGACCAACATAAACCTCTTTGGTTTCATTGTGATACCAAACAGGAATTCGATGGCCCCACCAAAGTTGACGAGAAATACACCAATCTTCAATGTTGGTCATCCATTGCGTAAAGATATGTTCGAAACGTTCAGGGATAAAATTGACTTTGTCAGCTGTACTTTGAGCATCAATGGCTGCTTGTGCTAGAGGCTTCATCTTAACAAACCATTGTTTTGATAAGTAAGGTTCAACGATAACATCCGTTCTTTCGGAGTGACCAACTTGATGAATATGTTTTTCGATTTTGATCATATTGCCTTCATCCGTGATGCGTTGTGTCAGTTGTTTGCGGCATTCAAAACGATCAAGACCACAATAGTCACCAGCTTTTTCATTCATCGTTCCATCTGGATTCATACAGATGATTTTAGGCAGATTGTGCTTCTCAGACAAGTTGAAATCATTAGGATCATGAGCTGGGGTACATTTCATCGCACCTGTACCAAATTCACGATCGATATAAGGATCCGTAATGATCGGCAATACTTCATGATTTGCTGGATTGATGATGTGGTGTCCATGCAGATGTAGATAACGTTCATCTTCAGGATGAACAACGACACAGACATCCCCAAACATCGTTTCTGGTCGAGTGGTAGAAACAGCGATCTTTTCGCCTGTCTCAACAACCTCATAACTAAAAGTGTAAAATGAACCTTCTATTTCTTTATGAATAACTTCTATGTTGGATAAAGCCGTCTTGGCTAAAGGATCCCAATTGATGATACGTTCACCTTGATAGATCAAACCTTCATGATATAGATCGACAAATACCTTATTGACAGCTTTATTGAGCCCTTCATCAAGGGTAAATCGTTCTCTGGTATAGTCTAGTGAAAGTCCCAGTGTGGCCCACTGTTGCCGAATAAATGAGGCATACTCTGCCTTCCAATCCCACGCTTGTTCCAAGAATTTTTCTCTTCCCAGTTCAAAACGATTGGTCCCTTGGGCTCTTAATCGAGCATCGACTTTCGCTTGAGTTGCGATACCCGCATGATCCATTCCCGGTAACCAAAGCATATCAAAGCCTTGCATGCGTTTAAAACGGGCAATGATGTCTTGCAGTGAAGTGTCCCAAGCATGCCCCAGATGTAATTTACCTGTAACGTTAGGTGGTGGGATCACGATCGTAAATGGTTTTTTACTGAGATCTCCGGCAGTAAAATAACCGTTATGGATCCAAGTTTGATACTGATTTGATTCGACTGCTTTATGGTCGTATTTGGGGTCTAATTGTTTTCTCATAGTGCTCCTTTGAATACCTTTCTGTAACGATCTGATCATCTAGATTAATCCCATAAAAATGATAATCACTGCGATGGCCCAGTTCAGGCTCATATTTACGTTTTCTATACGTTCCTTCACGAATGAAGCCAGCTTTTTCAATGATTCTTAAAGATGCGATATTTTCAGCGTTGTGCTGAATTTCAATTCTTTGGAATCCACAATGATGAAACATCACAGAGATCAAGATCTGTACGGCTTCTGATGCAATGCCTTGATTCCAATATCGTTTATTCAGGATATAACCGATCTCACCTACATCGGTGAACCTTACGGTATGGACATCTACAGTCCCAATCATTTTCAAGGCTGGTTTGATCACCACACAATAAGCCTCAGGGATTCCCCTTTCCACTCGAGTCAAGAAATGATCTTCAATGGCCTTAACACTTGATGCGACATCTGTATGGCGCGGAAACCAAACAAACTGTATGTTTTGGGCATCTCCAGCATATTCAAACATGTCTTTGGCATCTTCAACTCGGATCGGTCTTAAGATAAAACGTTCTGTTTCTATCGTCGGTAATCTCAGATCTAGCATATTTCCTCCTTGAAATAAAAAAACGCCATCTAAGGACGTTTAACGTGGTACCACCTTGGTTTCACTGCTGTGCTCGTTGGAAGGTAACGGGTTCACCGGATTTTCTTACTGTGGTTCAGAGAATCGACTAGCGAAGGACTTATACGTACATCTTGGTTTTGTTTCATCGTCCCAAAACTTTCTGGATGTCCAATGTACGTTTTGACTTCGGTCTTTGTCGTTGTCAATATTATAGTCAAAAGCCAATTAAGAGTCAATCATTCATCATAAAGATTATGAACGGAATATTCACACCCACAATATTCTTGACGATAGATTCCTAAGTTCTTTGATACATTGACACTAAAATCAATGCCTTTGTTTTTCTTGAAGTTGGAGTAAAAGTATTGGATTTTCGGATAACCACTGGCCAATCGTTTAGCGATCCCATTGATCTTATCGGCATTTTTTTGTCTAGAAATCGTCATAACTGTCGTGACATAATCAAAACCATTCTGTGAAGCATAGTTTAGTGTTTCTGTGATTCGTAACGCATAACACATACCACAGCGTTTATAACCTTCTTTATCATCAGCTCGCTTTGATAGATAGGTCGCATGATAATTTAGATAGTCATAGGGTTGAGCAATAATCGTGATTGAAGTCGCATGTTTCTCGTTAAATAAATCGACATAGTTTTTAAGTTCACTTAAGCGATGATCAAATTCAGATTCAGGGTAAATGTTAGAATTGTTGTAGTATAAGGTGATGTTAAAATATGGCACTAAGTATTCTAAAGGCCAACTATTGCATACAGCACAGCATGAATGCATCAAAAGACTTGGTTTTTTATCAAGTGCTTTTATTTCATTTAATTTTTCAATTTCCCAATGATGATCTGTTTTTTTGTTCATTCGATAAACATGGCATCTCCAAAGGAGAAGAACCTGTATTTTAATTGTACTGCTTTTTCATAAGCTTGTAGGATAAATTCACGATCAGATAGTGCACTTACCAGCATCACTAAGGTACTTTTTGGTAAATGGAAGTTGGTGATCAGAGCATCCACTGCCTTGAATTGATAACCTGGTGTGATAAAAATCTCGGTACTGGAAGTTTCAGCAATGAATTCTCCATGTCGATTCATGATCCGTTGATGATCAGATTTTGCTTGATTCAAACGAGATGCTGCTGCTTGGGATACTTCATAGAATTCTTCATGCATTTTATGATGACTGACATCATCAGCATCAACTGGTCTAAATGTACCTAACCCAACATGTAGTGTTATTTTGATGAGTTCTACACCTTTGTCTTCAATTTGTTTTAGAAGTTCCGGGGTAAAGTGAAGTCCTGCTGTTGGTGCTGCTGCAGATCCTAAATTTTTCGCATATACAGTTTGATAACGCTCAGGATCTTCTAGTCGTTCCTTGATGTATGGAGGTAAAGGCATTGTGCCTAATTTGGATAATAGTTCTAAAAAGATGCCTTGCGTGATGATTTGAAAGCGACGTAAACCACTTTCACCCAGTGCGATGCACTTAAATTTCAGAATGCCTTCTCCAAAATCGATGATGGTGTCAACTTTAACAGCTTTGGCTTTTTTTACGAGACATTCCACTTCATCTTGTTCAATCTTAAGAATCAAACATTCAATATGGGCATGTGTGTCTTCTTTGATCCCAAATAAACGAGCTGGCATGACTCTGGATTCATTGACAACCAACACGTCTCCTTTATGCAGATGATCCAATATATTGATAAAGACTTCATGTTTGATCGTTCTTTTTTGGCGATTTAAAACCATCAGGCGTGATGCTGAGCGATCTGCTAAAGGATGTTGGGCGATGAGTTCTTCAG
>WSYG01000039.1 GCA_009773735.1 Erysipelotrichaceae bacterium | reverse complement strand
GCATAGACTTTAGGATTGGTGGTTTTTGATTGTTTATTGACTTTAACGAAACCTTTGGGATCAAGTTCAATCCCAGAGACATTGATGTTGAGCTGATCCATATTAGGACGTCGTCCAACCGATACCAATGCATATTCAGAATCAACAGTGTTTTCTACATCGCCTTTTTTATAGGTCAAGCTAACACTTAGTTCATCTTCTTTTGATGACAGAACCAATGCATCGGTGATAATGGTGACCCCAAGTTTGGTTAGATTACGTTTGACCAAATCAGAAAGTTTTGTGTTAAACCCAGGCAATATGCCAGGAGTAGCTTCTATCAAAGTCACTTTGGTCCCAAATGCCGCAAAGGCTTCAGCCAATTCACATCCGATATAACCAGCCCCAATGACACTTAAGCTTTGTGGTAACACTGGGATATTGAGGAGAAAGGCGCTGCTTTGATTTCAATCGGACGACTGCCAACGGCTAAGATCGCATGATTGAAACTGTATTCATCGGATTTATCAGCACTGCTTACTGTGATTGAATTCTTAGAACTGAATTTAGCTTCACCAAACAGAACAGTGACCTTATTTTTCTTAAGCAATTGAGTTACACCAGATCTTAGTTTTTGAACAACTTGGGTATTTTTCCAAGTCTGTGTTTTTTCAAAATCCAACGTCGCTGTCGCATTGATCCCAAATTTTGAAGCATGCAACATCTCTTGATAAGTATGCCCTGCTTGTAACAAAGCCTTGGATGGAACACAACCAACGTTTAAGCAAGTGCCTCCTATTACGTTTCTTTCGATGAGGGTAACTTGTTGACCAAGCTGAGCTGCTCTAATGGCTGCAACATATCCCCCTGGACCAGATCCAATAATGACGGTGTCTAATGCGTTCATGTGTTCTCCTCTTTAGTGTTTTTTGAGACATTTACATAAATTATCTACCAAATCAAAATGCTTCTTGATTCATTCTTCCAAGAGTTTAAACGGGTAAGCAACGCAATGGCGAATGCTTTTTGACGATTTCGTCTTGAATGTCTCCAATTAAAACGGATATGAGGCATTCAATTTGCTGCGGACATCGTCATTATTCCCCGCAAGCTCCTACACTTTAATTTTACAAGGTTATTGAACCTGTTGACCATTAGTGGCGTCAAACTGCTTTCCACATTAATGTGGTAAAAGCAAACGTCAGGATTCAATCGTGATTGAATATCGAGAAACTTATTTCTTCTAGCATTATACGATTGCCAATGGGACAACTGGTGTTCCAGTCGCACCAACAAATTTCATAGGGTAACACATCAAAGTAAACACATAAACTTTATCTTTAGCCAACTCATCTAGTTTCATGTTTTCAATCATGGTGATCCCATCCATGACAAACAAATAGATATGAGCCCAATGGGTCGATCCTGTTTTTAGATCAAGTTCTTCAGGTATATCCCAAGAAAGCTGATCAACCCCAAACACGATCGGTTTGAAGGTTCTGACCCATGCGCTGGCTTCACCGTTGATACCGGCATATTTTAGATATTCTTTTGTATCATGCCAAAGGGTATCATAACCTGTACGAACGATGATCGCATCACCTTCTTGTATGGTTACGTTTTGAGCTTTTGCAGTTTCAATCAAATCTTGAGACGTGATGGGATAACGATTGGGCAAGACATCTACACCTTTGTAAGCTGCAACATCCAACATGACAGCACGTGCCATAATGGGCTCTAATTCTTCAGCACCGCGACTTGTAAAACCTTTAGGAGTTTCTATTAGGTTAGTGACTTTAACATCTCCATGCATGGTCATATCCAGTGCCTGATGGCATAAGGCATCCATATGTGTCCCAGAATGATCATTCATGATGAAGAAGCCGTTGGCTGTAGAACGAGGTCCTTTTGAGTCTGGGAAATATCCAGCAACATGACCTCTTGAGATAAAATAATCATAATGTGGACGATGATGCGGATAAACCGGCATTCCGATATAACGAGGCTGTTCTAGATTGTATATCTTTCTTTTCTTCAATTCATTTAAAAATAGTTCCATATCTTTCTCCTCTTGTTTCTTTGGTTCTAAAAAGATGCGTCAATGCTTTGTTTAAATGCTCGTGCGACTTCTACTGGATCTTTCGCTTCATACAATGAACGTCCAACAATAAACGAGAATATTTCTAAACCTCTAAACATCTCTATGTCTTCAGGCTTCAATCCGCCTGTTACACTGACATGAAAACCAATCCCAATCAATCCTTTTATCTTCTCAATGTCTGAAACAGTCCATGCCTGTGAGGCATCTCTAGAATGATGATAAATAACATGATCTACTCCGCCTTTAAACCATTCTTTTGCTAAATCAAAATCCCATCTTCCATATAGTTCAATCTGAATATGTTGATTGTATTTCTTAGCCAACTGTCCAGCAATTTTCACCGTAGCCAAATCAGCTGCAGCAATCACAGTAATTAAGTTAGCCCCTGCATCAAACAGCATCCATCCAATCGTATTGACCGCATCAGCAATCTTAAAATCAGCCACCAGCATCTTTGTAGGATAGGTTTCTCTCAATCGACGAGGTGCTGATGCGCCTTCTGCAGCCAGAAGAACTGTTCCAGCTTCAATGATGTCGACTTCATCAACAAGATTGTTTAAGCTTAGGATATCCTGTGCTTCCTTTATACTTACCACATCTAAGGCAATCTGCAGTTTAGGTTTCATTTCTTCTCCTTTTTAAATGTTTATTATGAAATCTTAGTCCTAATCAAAGCGATTAAGGAACTAGATTTTTAGATTTCCAATTTATATTAAGTATCTATGTATCTCTTTTTTTCTTCAATTGTATCATACCTTATTCAGTTGAGATACTCACGCACAATGAAGTAAAAAAAGTTGATCTTTGTATATGAAATTTATAAAAATCACGAGATAGTTTCGTGATTTTTATGGTTACATAGATAGGTTTACTTACTGATTATTTACTGGAATCCCGCTTTTATGTAAGATTTGGACCATGTTCTCTTTTATATTGGCAACTGTATACGCTCTATGGGTTATGGCACTGATGGTTTCCATGGATTGGTTATCAATGACTGGATACTTTGGATCTTTTAAAGGATTGGCTACGTCATAGAAGTTTTTGATCAGCGCACAACGTTTTTGTTGATTACCACTGACACATAGGGTCACCATCAACATGACTGTATCTTTACTGCGATATTGAGCCATACCTGCAATCTTTTTCCCTTTGACTGAAAGATCATATTTACCTGGGCAATAAGAGTTGCTGACTTCACCTTCTTGGATATCCATATGTAGATCATGCATTAAATGACGCATCAATTGGATCCCAAAATCATAGGATTCATTTAAACCGCCAATCAGTGGGCTTTCTTTAGAAAACATGATCGTAAGGTTCAATATTCCACTATCACAGACCACAGCCAAACCTCCTGCTTTGCGTACCAAAGTCTTATGACCGCTGCTTTGAAAGACTTTGAGCCCCTTTTCATATTCTGGTAACAAGGTATCCATCTTACCTAAAATAACGCCCTGAGCAGTCCAAAAACGGACAATCATGGTTTGTGGATTTAAGTTACTGGCTAAGGTTTTATCTCTATGGAGTTGGTCTTCTAATTCGGCGTGTTGATCAATGATCGTAACACTTTTGAAATGTTGGTAAAGGTTCATGTGTCTACAGTATACCCTAATACCCTCAGTTCACCTAATAAAAAAGGCTGTCGTGAATGACAACCTTAACTTATTTTGTTTTGACGAATGAGCGTTGTTTAAAGTTTTTCATCATCGGATGCTTGAGTTCAATCAAACTTTCCAGGAACACTTGTAAGTCTGTTCCTTGACTAAACTGTTCAATTTGAAGCCAATATCTTCCCTTAAGTAATCCAGCCCCATTGATTCTAACATAGATGCTTTTTGAGAAAGCAGTCTTGCGAATATTGATGCGATGGATGTTATCAAAGGTGTAATGATGAGATCGTCCGAAACAAGAGAATTCAATCGATTGATCTGTGGTCTTAACTTTTTCAGGATGAGACAAAGCAAGGTAATGATCCAAAAATATGATTAGTGCCAATATGGCAATGGGCACATTGGTGGATGTTGCCTTATTTGTCACAACTTCGAAAATCATGACCAGAAAGACCAAAGCAGCAAGAATCGTAGGGACATAAATCCCAAACATCGATCTCTGTGTTGTATATTGATAGACTTTGTTCAAGGTTGTCCTCTTTCAGCACTCAATCATAGGCATGATTAAGCTTGTTTTGCGATACGTTTGAAGTTGATGAAGCCCATGACGCCAGTGATGGCAGCCAAGATGCCTAAACCAATCCATCTGAAACTCATGAGTTGAACGAAAGCCCAGCTCAAAGGTGAAGCACCATCAGCAATACTTGAAATCAAGGAAGCACCGCTAGGCAATGTGAAGTTGGCAGCAACAGCAGCTTCGGTCAATAACGGAGCAATACCGGTAGCAATCCACAAGCCAGTAACTACGATGAAGATCCCAACGATCAAGGTTCTGAACAAATCGCCCTTGGTGATTGGAACAACCAAGACAAACAAGAAAGGCAAGACTGCCAAATCAGCAAATGGCAAGAACTGATTGCCTGGCAAAATAGCTGCGATAGCAACAGATAACGGAACAAGGATCAAAGAAACAGCCAAGGTAGTCGGATGACCGATCCCTACAGCAGCATCCAATCCGATATAGATCTTTGTGTTGGATTTGAAATGTTTTTCAACGAATTCAGAAGCAGCATCAGAAATAGGAATCAAACCTTCCATGAGTAAGCCAGCCATCTTAGGAATAAGAACCAAAGCAGCACCCATGGTGATACCCAAAGTCAAGAAGCCTTTAAGATCATAACCAGCCAAGACACCGATAATGGCACCTAAGACCGTTCCAACCAAGATTGGTTCTCCAAAGATCCCAAACTTTTTCTGAATAGCAACAGCATCCATATTGATTTTGTTGATTCCAGGAATATAATCCAAGATTTTATTGATGACCAAAGCCACCGGAACAAACGCTACAGATAAACCATGAGGAATAGAAACACCAGGTAAACCACAGTATTCTTCAACGCCTTTAGCAGTCCAGTCAGCCAAGATCAATGTCATGGCAGCTTGAATTGCAGCAGTTGCTAAACCAAATACCAAGTCGTTTGTTGCAAAATAAACCAAAGAACCAGTAAATGCATAATGCCAGAAGTTCCAAACGTCAATATTGACTGTTTGAGTCGTCTTGGTCAAGATCATAACAAAGTTAACAGCCAACGCAATTGGAATAACCAAAGCCCCTACATTGGTCGCAAATGCGATTGCAGCAGCTGCAGGCCACCCAACATCAATAATCGTTAAACTTAAGCCATATCTTGTAACCATTTGTTGAACGGCAGGACCCAAGTTTCCGCCCAACATACCGATGACTAGATTCAAACCAATGAAACCAACGCCAACCGTTAAGCCGGCTCTAATGGCCTTGCCTGGTTTTGCGCCCATGATAAGTCCGATCAATGTGATAACGATCGGCATCATGACTGAAGAACCTAATCCAACAACGAAATTAATACCGCCCATAATGGAATTAAAGAATATGTCCACAATTTTCTCCTTTTTGTGTTTGTGTAACTACTTAAGACCTAAAGATTCAAGTATGTCTTGTAGAACTGGTTCAGTACCCCGACCGATTAGAAAAGCCACACCCATAATCACTTTGACCGGCATCGGTTTGCTGTTATGTGCCGTCGTTACGATCAAATCATATTTTGAAGCCTTAGACTCCATCTCAGCAACCGTACAGGTCGAAACCTCCACGAGATCGCCATAGCCCCTATCTTTAAAGATATTCTCTAATTTTTTTGCTACGGCCACTGATGTGGCAACTCCTGTACCGCAAGCAACCAGTACTCTTTTCTTAATCATCGCTACCTCCTTTCTTTCATCAAGCAATATGAGCACTCATCAGCGCATAAAGCGCTTCAGGAGTGGCTGCTTCCTTAATTTGGGTCAGTAAGCTTTCGTTTTGGATCACGTCCATTAAACTTTGCAAGACTGACATATGCGAATGCGATTCTTTTAATGCAAGCATAAACATGACTTCAACATCGATCAGTTCATCATGATTCCCCATCATACGAAACTGAACTGGATTTTTTAATGTCGCAACAGCTAAGACAGACGTATTGACGAAGCAAGGATCCGCATGTGGGATCGCAACACCTCGGCCAAATCCTGGTAAGCCAGTTGAGAATTCTGCTTCTCGATCTAAGATCGCCTGAATGAATGTATCCTTAACATAACCTTCTGCATGTAACTTCTTTGCTAAGATCACCAAGGCTTCATCAGCATTTTGAGCTTCAATATTCAGTAAGATGACGCTTGAGTTAAATAGAGATGCGCTCATTTGGATGCTTCTTCCGCGATGATCAAGGTTGCCTTAAGACCGCTGGGCGTAAATGAAACAGGCTGATTTTCATGGAGTCTGCGTAAGCCTACTCCTGTGATGTCTGTCATTTTAAACGAATATTCTTTATGGTCTTCACCGACAATGACGCCGGCACCTTTAACCAAACTGTAAAATTTCACGATGCCCTTCATAGTTACCTCTCTTTGATGTCTGATTGTTGGATACTTATTCTTTTCACAGCGTGAAATTTAACTGCTCAGTAGGATTTCACTGATGGCTTGTGCCACTTCTTCTTTGTCTTTCATGGCACAAATCCGATTCCACAGTGCTAAGTCATCACTATGGTCAGCCAGATGGCTGAAAAACGGGATATAGTCTGAAGCATCTTCTTTGGTAGAAACTACATTGAGGATCATTTTGACTTCAACATCTTTTTCCCAAAGTACAGGATGCGTTAAGATAACGACTTGGATACAACTGCGTAAGACACATGCGAAGTCACCATGAGGAATAGCGATCATCGATGAGATGACAGTTGGTCCTAATGCTTCTCGTTGGTGTAAACTTGCGAGATAGCCTTCTGTGACCAATTTACGTTTACTTAAAGTCTGATTTAAGAAATATAAGACATCCTCTTTGTTTTTTAGATCAACATTTAAATGAATGTCATCTTTGGTGATGATGGCTTTTGTGGCCGGTAGGATTTTTTTACCTTCAACGATTTCACGAATAGCATTCATGTCGTATTGAGGCAATAAGGGATTGATGATGATTGTTTTCACTTTAGATTGAATCGCAACCGTTGAGATGATTAGATCAATCTTCGATTCATCGTAACTGTGGACATCCATCGTAGAAGTCACATCGACGATTTCTAGATTATTGAAGGCGCGTTTCAATTTCGCGACGATCAATTGAGAAGTTCCAAGTCCGCTGGCACACATAACCAATGTCCGAATGGGTTTGATGTTGCGTTCTCTGGCTGCCGCAAAATGAAGGACCAGATAAGCAATTTCATTGGGTGGCATTTCAATGTGAAACATCGATTTAAACAATGACACATGGTTGGCAATGGCCTGATAGATCGTAGGATATGAGAATTTAATCTCTTCAAACATTGGATTCTCTAGAGATAGCCCATAAAGCAGGCGATTAATGGTGGGTTTAAGATGTAGGATCAAACTGTTGAAGAGTTGTGTATCTGTTTCTAGAAATAAATTCAATTCCATTTGTACATTCTGGATGAATTTTAAGATGAGATCTTCTAAGACTGGTGTATCCGATGAGAGTTTGAAATTAAATACATTGAGCCCTTCTTTGATGCGTTTGGCTCCCATAAAGTGCAGCAAGATATAATATGTTTCTGTCTCAGACAAAGCAACGTTGAAGACAGAATTGATGCGGTGAGCGGTTTCTAAGGCAATGGCGTATTCTTCTTGATGATCCAAGGCGTGGATCAATTCATCAGTAAGACGAATGTTGTTGCCTTGTTTTGTGCGTCTGATCGCAATGGCGATGTGGATGATCAGATTGATCCTGGCTTCCATTGAGAAGGAATAGCCCAGTTTGATTTCTGATTCCGCAACGATCTCTTCAACTTTTTTATAATCCAGTTGAAGTGATTCTTCAAAACGATTAACGAATGAATTTGAATGGCGATCATTGTCATCATTGATGTAATAAACAAGGTTCTTGTTTTCTTCAAAAGGAACCAGTTTAGCCATTGCTTTACGCTTGGCACTTTCTTCACCTACAATAACGGTGCCTTCACCTTTTAGATACTCAATAACTAGATTAAAATCAGCCAACATCACATTAAGTTCACTGATGTCTTTGGTGATCGTAGAACGGCTGACATAATAGTCTAAACCCAATTCTTTGATCATAAGGGGTCGATTTTCCGCAAACAGTTTCGATAAGATGGAGCGTTGTCTTTCTTGAGGGGTCAAATAACTGGGTTCACGACGCGTCTTAAACGTTGAAAGCAATTGTTGTTTATCGTTTGGGTCCCCTTCGATGGTGATGCCTTGACCAGGTTTCTTGACCATAATTAAATGATGGTCTTGAAGGATGGGTTCTATCAGATTCAATTCATTGCGGACAGTCTTGGATGAACTATTGACAGCTTTCGCAATCAAGTCAACGCTGACCAGATTCTTTTCATTCAGGATGAATTTAACGATGTCTTCTTTTCTGTTCATAGGCTCCTCTTGTTTGTTTAACTCAAGTACGCTTTGCCGATGCACACGATTCGTTATTTCGTGCAATTCTACCTTACACTCATTCTATCGTGAACTCATGCATTTCGATGCAGAGACAAGTCAAGTTTATTTCCACATCATTGTGGTAAATATCGAACCAGGATTCGATAATTCTTTTCAATATAATAAGCCATATTTATCAATATTGATAACAATTTACTTTTTTATGGTTTACACATGAAATACTCAAATGGTAAAAATAGCTGCAACTAAAGCAAAATAACTAGAATTCCTTATTGAATAGAGGTTTTGACCTGTTGTTTTTACACTGGCATTTTGCTAGAATGTGTCTAAATTAGATGACATAACGCACATAGGCGGAAAGGAATCATCATGAAGAAGAAGAGACATATCTTACGTAATATTCTATTGGTCATTGTATTGCTGATTGCACTAGGCATTGGACTGTTTTTTATCCCAAAAACAGTCAATGTCGCTTACACTGAGAATGATCTTCAATCATATTTAGATAAAGGCGGCATTACACTAGATGAGAATAGTGCCAGTATCGAAGATATCTTTTTTGGGAATTATGTTTCTAAAGGACTTCGTTCTGTTGACGGGGTTATCACCAGTGCCGAAGCCACAGCCATTCTTAATAAAGTTGCGGATGGAAACAGCATCTTAACCAACATCCGGGTTAAGTTTGTTGCCGATGGCAAATACATCGCATCAGCTCAAATTGGTAGTGATTTTAGTATGGTCTATGATAAGTTTCCTGCTGCCAAAGACTATTCAGGATGGATCGATACGACACTAAAAGGACGTTCGATCTATGGCGAAGGTACATTGATTCAGGGTTCAGGCAAGCCGTTTGAAGCGACATTTACAAATATCTCAGTTGGTTATATCCCATTACCTGTTGATCAAGCCAATAATTACGGAACAGCTTTAGGAACAGAAATGAATCGTATCTTTCAAACCTTACCAGGCTTCAGTATGCAAAGCTTTAAGATCGATAAAGAAGGTCTGCATTTTAAAGGGACCATTCCAACAGAAATTGAAGCGCTCGGTTCTTAATCCCATCTCTTAAACCATTCATATCGATCTTACGCATTTCATTGATGGGCATTGCTTTTATGATATAAAACTGTTTAGGTTGACACCAACCATCCAGTTCTTTAAGAACCTGGGTGGTTTCTTTTTGTATGGTTTTAAGATCACTATTTTCTTTAACAGTCAAAATCGCAGTTAAGACATCCTGTTCATCAACAAGTACTCTGGCTTCTTGTATCCCATTGACCTGAAGCAAACAGTTGGTGATGATGTGTGGACTGATCAAGAAACCTTTGACTTTGATCAGATCATCCAATCGATGATGAAAATGCAGAATGCCTTGTTGATCAAGATGACCAATATCACCCGTTCGATATGCCAAAACTCCATCCATTTGAACCATGACACGTTTGTTTTCTTCATCATTGTCATAGTACCCATTCATGAGTACTGGTCCACTGATCAGGATTTCTCCTGGTTCATTTTCGTTGGCGAAAGTCCCATCTTCTTTTAGAATCTTGATTGAATTTCCTTTAAATGGAATACCTACTCCTGTTTGTCCAGAATCTGTTGTGGGCATCAATGTCACCGCAGTAACAGTCTCTGTACAGCCATATCCAACTTGAACTTTAGCTTTTGAACCTTGTTTCTCTAACACTTTATTAAACTCATGGATGAGTGATAAAGAAACACTTTCTCCCCCAACAAATACCTGTTTAACATAAGATAGATCAGCACTTGTAAAACGAGCGTCACTCAGAAACACTTTTAACAGATAAGGTACTGCCGCAATATAAGTTGGTTTTTCTCTTAGGAAGGTCTTTATGATCGTATCTTTGGTTAATCTAGGGACTAAGATACAGCGTCCGCCCAAAGTCAACACCGTATGCATGGATATTCCTAAGCCAAATCCATGAAAGAAAGGCAAGACACAAAACATGGAGTCAATACCTCTTTCTGGATTAATCACTGTTTCCATTTGATCGACCAAAGCATTTAAGGCATCGTCACTAAGCCTTATGGCTTTTTGTTTTCCACTTGATCCACTTGAAAACAAGATGACCGCATCACGTTGCGAACTTGGTTCATAAAGTTTAAAGTCTGGTTGTACCTTATCCCAACGATGGGCTTTGGATGATGAGAAAGCCTGTTTAAGTTTCAGTCCTAAAGCTAAAGGTCCTTTTACGCTATCAGATGCTGATATCACGATGGTCTTAAATTCATCCAAGTGCTTTTCATATCGCTTTTCTAATAGATCTAGAATAAAAACAGCATCACAAGACAAAAACCCACATCTTTCTTTTAAGGTTTTTCCAGAGCTTAGCGGATGAAGCATCACAACAGTGATTCCTAGGGCATTCAGCGCATAAAAAAGGATCACGCACTCACTTATGTTAGGCAATACTAAAGCTACCCTATCACCACTTCTTAAGCCTAAGCCAAGACATTTTTGTTTGGCTTTAGTAATGGCTCTAATGAACCATTCATAGGTAAAATGCTGATCATTGATGGACAGTGCGATTTCATGAGGATATTGAGTTGCGATCGAAATGACGCGATCACTCATCGATGGCATAAGGATCCTCCAAGACGGCTTTAAAAGTATCAATGGCTTTAAAGAAGGCAACCCCTTCTCCGATTCTTTCATCAATCGAAAATGTGATGTCGATGTGACCATCAGCGCTTAATTCACCAACCGTCAACACTAAGGAACAAGTTCCCCAATTGAACAGATGATGATAAACACTTTGACCTTTGATACTTCCTAGATTTGCGATGACCAGTCCAGTATGCAAAGGATCTGAAGATATGATTGGATTAGGTAATAGATCCAACCGATCAAGAAAGCTGGCAATCTTGATCGCGATGGAAAAGATAAATCCCGGTAAATGAGATAAGAAATTCATAAGTTTATCTGTATTATGGATCTTACTTGAGCGTGTTTCTGAAATCAGCCCATCCATCAAAGTCTGGACATCCATTGCTTTCATGCCTTCTTTAAGTTCAAACTTCACAAAATGATTTGTATTTTCATCTGTCTTATCTTTCTTGATGACCGTAGAAATCCACAAACGTTTGTGTTCATAAACCTTTTGACCCATAACAAAACGTTTCATCGCTGGGTTACGCTGAACAGTGATCAAACATGCATATAAGACAAGTGAAAAGAATCGTAGATTCTTTTCCTTTAGATAAGTTCTTAGATTTGGATTATGAATATGCACACTCATGAAAACAGCAGCATCATTGCGTTTAGGCATGATCAGCATTTCAGTACGGTCATAGGACCTTACATTGGCTTTGATTCGATCGAACTGGTTCATAGAGGTAACTCGCTTGTCTCTATTGTATCAAAACGGACATCTTTTCGTGAGTTGTTTTGATGATTTCTAAACAAAACCGAAAAAGGCATCTTCATCGAATAATAGTCGTGCCTTGAGTTTGAAATAACGCTTGTAAAAGTTTTGTCATCAATAATATTGATATGATGAGTATACCCACTAAACTAAGTCTTAATCTTTTCTGATGGGACATGATTGTGATCATATAGAACAATAGCTCTGTTATCTTTGACAAGATGATAATCTAAGGTTGTTCCTGTCTTCTTATCGATTATCTTGCGATAAATCTTTCCATAGCGAAATAGATCATCGTCTTCCTTCATAAAATATTCATCCAGTGCTTCAATATGATATTTTCTGTTTAAAGGACACTCACACATCAATTGCCCATACAGATATCGATTATCAGTCCATAGACACAGTTGAAATGTCTGATCTGTCGTATTCTTGAATCGATAATCCAAATAATTATATTGAATTGACGTCCCTACCCCAAAAGGCACTTGACGATTATAATCAGGAAATAAATCGAACTGATCGTGATGATGATGTTCAACGATTTCTAAGGGACTATGTAGTACCAACCAATGGATGAGGTTTGTTAACTGACAAAGACCTCCACCAATCCCTTGGCTTGGTTTGTTGCCAGTAATAGTCAATCCTACTTTATATCCATTTCGTTTACTATGACGTCCAGCTAATTTCCATAATGAAAAAGTTTCACCCGGTTTAATGAGAATGGTGTTAATGGCTTTAGATGCCAATGACAAATTAATAGCCTTGTTATCTTGAAGTTGTGAATCGACAACGCCCAATTGACGACGAATCAAAGATTGATGTTTATAAAGACAGTAGTCAAGAGTTTTGGAGGATTTTTCTTGGGCAAAAGTAGATTTACTGAAAATATCCTTTACTTTTCGCTTGATGATATGACCCTCAATAGCCACATTAAGTGTCACTGAATTAATCTGACTGAACTTTTTCATAGACGCCCTCACCCCATACATTTCATCTTCTCTATTCTACATCCTAAAGATTTGCAAATATTCATAAATACACCTAAATCATAAAAAAAGGTTCATAAAAGAAGCTTTTCGTTGAAGTTGATCAAATTGAAACGGATCGAATCTAAACTAAAAGGAAACTCAACGTCTTCTATTGCTTTTGATTCCATAAATTTATAACATTGCGACTGTCACAAAGAACTCCAATTAATAGTACAAAATATATAATTAAGAGTTACTTCTTATCAGCTTAATTCTACGGGTTAATCTTTTATATCGAACACCTTGAACTATGAGAAGAATCATAATTAATAGGAAAACTATGAAAACAAACAGCAAGGCAATTCCAGGATCGATCGATTCAATACTTTTTAAAATTTCAACAGTAATCCACAATACTCCTGGAAATACTGCAAGAAATAAAACAAAAATGGTTGCTAAGATTTTGTATGCATTGCTTTGTAGTTTTTCTACCGGAATAGCTTGATGAGTCTGGATATACTCTTTATCTTTTGCTCTTTCTCTTTCGAACCACAACATGTAGATAACACGGACAAGTCCTATAGTTAGAACACCTAAAACCATTCCTCCAAGATATTCCCATTTACCTTGTATCAAAGGCTCCAGAAAATCAACGATATCCAACATGACTATTTCCTCCTTCAATCGCATTATAACTATTTCAATATTGATATTCAATTTGATTTTGTCAAAAAATCAGATAAACAAGATCGAATGAAGTTGGATTGAAATTAGCAAAAGTAGTTTCATTAAAACTCTGTAACACGTTGAAACTAGTTCCATCACTATAGAATTCGATGATTTGAATTCTATAGTAATATAATCAGTGCAATCAAGGTCATGATAGGTATTATTAACGCCAACACCATAACCAAAAACCAGATTGGACGCTCAAGGACATCTAACTTTTTTAACCAGAAATAGATTATAGCGATACAGCACAACTAAAAGGATATTACTGATCACAGAATGAAAAAGCATATCACTGATCCTTATAACCGAATAACAAGATGTCAATAAAATAGCGAGCTTGCCCCCAAAGGGCATACGAAAGGTAACTTCGCTTAAATCAACAAGTATATTTCTTTTCATATCATCATAATGACATTTTGGACAATACTCATCCTTATTACTTTCATATTCAAAACCGCAGTGCGGACATAGGTTTAAGTTCTTTTTTTCCACTAGATTCCTCTTTTTCTTAGTTAACATTCAGATAAAAACATTATACTATTTTTAAAACTAGTAAAACTTCTGGTAGTGTCAAGAATCTTGTGTAAACTGGGTTAGCTTTCTTCGTGATCTTCGGTTTGAAAAAGTAGACATAATTCATTTTCTGCTTTCGTGAATC
>WSYG01000038.1 GCA_009773735.1 Erysipelotrichaceae bacterium | reverse complement strand
AGGTACAATATTGGTAGTTAAATGGCAGATTTAGGCAGTTTTAAGCACTATACCGCAATCAATAATCCAACTAATTGCCCTCCCTTCACGCGCACCAGTCACAATTTAAGATCTTATGATCTTCAAAAAGTCCTTATTCCATAAGGATTTTTTAATGGTCACTAAAACTGGTCAGATCATCATTCCCCCAAAATTCCCCCGAAATTGGTGGAATTTATGGGGAATCAAGAGTGTTGCTATATTTTCGTGAGAATAAAAGTCCTTTGTATATAAGGTTTAATGCGACTTGTAAAATTAAAGGTTTGCGAAAAGGTACTGCGCACCAAACTAATACCCACACGAATATATGAATAAATAATGGATGTATTTCGACTATAGTCGAAATAATAGTTGCTTATTTACTCTATTTCGAATATAATCGAAATGGAGGTAAAATAATGATAAAACGAGAACACTATTTAAATCAACTCAAAAAATATAAAGATAAGCCGTTCATTAAAGTGATCACCGGCCTTAGACGTTCCGGTAAATCTGTTCTTTTGGACCTTTATATTCAAGAATTGATTCAACAAGGCGTTGATGAACAACATATACTAAAGCTGAATTTTGAGTTACCAGAGAACTTCCGAATTACAAATTATACAGAGCTTACAGACAAAGTTTTAGACTGGTCACAAGAAAAAAGTGGACCATTGTATGTTTTTCTGGATGAAATTGGCAGAGTCAAAGGATGGGAGAAAGCCGTCAATGGGTTTCACGCCCTAAACAGATTTGATCTTTATATCACTGGCTCTAATGCTGATCTTCTGTCTTCAGATCTGTCGACATTTTTAGCAGGCCGATACATTGAGATTCTCGTTCATCCGTTTTCTTACAAAGAATTTATCCAAGTTCATCCAAGGGCAAAGTTTATTGATTATATCGTATTTGGAGGACTACCTTCGATATCGGTTTTTGATTTGGATTATGAATCATCAATGACCGCCTTGCGAGATAGTTTTCAATCAGCTGTTTTGCAGGACGTCGTTCAACGTTATGAAATCCGAAATACGGTTGTGCTAGAAAAATTAATCATCTATCTCTGTGCTAACACTTCCCAAACCTTTTCAGCCTTATCAATTTCTAAATATCTAAAGTCACAAAATATCACGGTTACAGTTGACACTATTTTACACTACATCACCATCCTTACCAATGCATTCTTGATTTACAAAGCATCTCGTCAAGACGTCATTGGGAAAGCAATCTTAAAAACCGAAGAAAAGTACTTCATTGCAGATCATGGGTTCAGAGAAGCAATGGTAGGAAGAAATTCAAATTCGATTGAACTCATTTTAGAGAATATTGTATTCATTGAGCTTATTCGAAGAGGATATAAGGTCACTATCGGAAAAGTTGATCAGTTTGAAATTGATTTTATTGCTTCTAAAAATGAACAAAGAGAGTACTATCAGGTAGCTTACTTACTAGAGTCACCACTGACCCGTGAAAGAGAATTCGGTGTGTATCAACGTATACCAGATTCCTATCCGAAATTTGTCCTTTCAATGGATGAAGTCAACTTTTCGCAGAATGGAATCATCCATAAAAATGTAGTCCAATTTCTTTTAGAGGAAAAAACCTAATGATCTGGGACAAATTTTATTGCGACTGCATCTTAACGCACTTCAATCAAATTCAAAAGACTTAATTCAGCTCAGATTCTTTTATTTCAAAAAGTGGACGACTTGATATTGCAATTTACGACCAAAACATTTATAATCTTACAAAAATCAAGAAATTGCAAAAACAAGGAGAAGGTAAATAAATGAAAAAAGTTATTGTTATGATTTTAAGCATATTCATATTAATGAATTTCGAATTTATTCCAAGTAAAGCCCTAGGGGATGATGGAATCGGATTGCTGACTTTTAGCCAAAACTCAGATCTTGTTGTTATGCCGAATGTTGTATGTATTGAGGAATTTGGGTGTGTAAGAGAAACCATTGGAAGTGTGAATTATACAGTTCCACTATATAAGCAAAGTACTTCAAACAATTTAGACGCATTACCCGTTCAACCACTAGGTCAAGCAACTCCGTGGAAAGATAACCTTTTGTATCGGACAGGAAAAACTATATCACAATGTGCAACTTCGGAAACTATAGGCTTGGTTGGATGTCATCTCGTTTCATTTCCATGGTTGTTTCATACTTCTCTGGTGTAAATCATTTTCCGGAAGTTGTTAATAATAAAATTGGGCTTGACACAACCCCTACGATTCCTAATGATGCGGTTGGTCAAGGAATGACTTGTCTTTTTAATCCAGTTGCGTTTGCGGGCTTTTATTCAAGTTCAATATTATATGATTCAGCTAAAACTCAAGCGGGTAAGTCATATAAGACAATATCCGATGTCGCTTTTATAGAACCTTATGTTAGAAGCGGAGAGATTGTTATAGTTTATGGTAAAAGTTCAAGTGGGGCAACGCATTTTGTGGTTGTTAAAGGTGTAGAGGGTACTCGCACAATTTATGATACTGGTTATATTGACGTTCAAGTAAACAACTTTATGATTAATGACCCTGGAGCCAATCGAGTAACTTTGTCACAATTTTTGCTATCATACCAAACCATTACAGCTATTTATGTGTACAATAAGAAATAGGGGATTCAAAATGAAAAAAATCTCATTGTTTGTTATGTGGATAGTTGTTTCTTTTAGTTTGGTAGGTTGTTCACAGGACCAAACAAAGAAGATCGATGAACTAAATTTGAAGATTGATGAACTGAATGCGAAGACGCTAGAACTGTACAGTAAACTGGATTTGCTGACAGACCAAGACTTTACCAACAAGTATAAGGATGGTGAATTTGACTGTCATAATCCTTATGGCATTCAAAAGGTCAAGTTTCTTTCCAGCCGCGTGATATTTATTTATGGGGTAACCGAATATAATGAACCTATGTACAACAATTACTATGTCATCAACTTGATTGGTAAAAACAAATACGAAATCGTTGATGAGGTAAAACTGCCGGATACGCTAAACAAAGTAACCATTGAATTTTTAAGATCAGAATGGGCGATGGGGTTCACTTACTTAAGGGAAATCAATATTTTGGATAATGGTGAAAAGTTAACAATTGCGAATGAACCGACCGAAGTTTGCACTTTTATCAAACAATAAATAGACTTAGCTGGATCACTGGCTTCTGTTTGAGAAGAACCTAGTCAATCTTAACAAATGGTCTTTATACGATAGCAATTATTATGTGGATATAACAATGTGATAAGATCAGCACGCCTCACCTCCCCTATTCAAATCCTTGTGAAAATTGGGTGTGTAAAATGTGCGAAGTAATTATGCAAAATGTCATCATATTGCATTAGACCTAAAATGAGTTAGTTATTGATATTTAATAAGAATAGATCGTTTGATTATTTGAAGTTTTGGATTCCCCCAGGTACAATATTGGTAGTTAAATGGCAGATTTAGGCAGTTTTAAGCACTATACCGCAATCAATAATCCAACTAATTGCCCTCCCTTCACGCGCACCAGTGACAATTCAAGATCTAACGATCTTAAAAAAATCCTTATTCAATAAGGATTTTTTTATGGTAAGCAAAACCGATCATATTGTCATGCTCTTAAAAAAGAGGTACTTATTGGACGAATCTGCCTTTAAGAGAAACGATGATATTCTGATCAGAATACAAAATATATACTTTTAAACTAATGCTTACATAAAAACACATATACCCTAAATAATAGGGTATAACATACTTGAAATACCCTATTATTTAGGGTATTATTGAAATAGAGGTAGTAAATATGACTAACAAAAAAACATTTGCAATAAGGAATAGTATTAAAAGTCCAGATGTTAAGGAAATAAGAAGGAAATTGAACGTAACCCAAAAGGAATTTGCAAATTTAATTAATAGTTCTATTAAGACAGTAGAAAAATGGGAAATGAGCGATATGGAAATAAAGGGTCCTATTGTAACGTTGATCAAAATGCTGAATATATATCCAGAGTTTATTATGAATTTTAGAATCCATGATAATAAATACCCTTTAAGGTTATGGTACATGTTTAAAGATGAAATTTGTACAATTATTGATGTTGATGAAAAAAATGGAAAAGTCGAAATCTACAACTATACGAATGACCTGATCTTTCGTGCTTTTGGTCATAATGAATATCCGAATTATGAAGAGTACCAAGGTTTTATAGAATCAAGATGCTTCCCAAAGAGTAGGGATAATTTGAAAACATACTTAAGAGAGCTTGATATACCTTTTTATGAACCGCTCATGATTATTGAGAAAACATTGGGTAGAATGGCTGATGATGAGTTTTGGATCAGAATGGAAAGGCACAATAGCTATGATAAAACTGAGAAATGAAGACATAAAAGACAACACGATAAAATCTTCAAAAGGAAATCAAATGAAGTGGTTTTTAAATAATGTTTGGTATAAAGCGGATTATGTTGGTTATGAAGGGTTTTCTGAATACTTAGTCTCCAAATTGGTAAAATTCTCAAATTTAAAGGAAACTGAATTTACTGATTACGAGTGTGAAGAAATCGAATACCAAGATAACAAATTTGCTGGATGTAAAAGTAAGAACTTTATGCCTGTTGGTTGGCAATTAATTACTCTTGAAAGACTTTTTATGAATTACTATGGTCACAGTTTAAATAGTGGGATATACTCAATCGAGTCTTATGAAAACAGAGCGAAATTTATCGTCGACCAAACCATTAGAATGACTAATTTGAAAGACTTTGGAATCTATTTCAGTGTATTGATGACGATAGATGCTTTTTTTCTAAATGAAGATAGACATACACATAATATAGCAGTCTTGCTGGATGAAAAAGGAGTTTATCATTACTGTCCAATTTTTGATAATGGTGCAAGCTTATTATCAGATACAAAATTAGATTACCCATTATCAAGAGATGTTTTCTCACTCATGAGAAAGGTAAAACCAAAAACATTCTCTGATAATTTTGATGTACAACTGGATGCTGTTGAAAAACTGTATGGTAAAAATGTACATTTTTCTTTTACTAGAAAAGATGTTGAGGAGATTGTAGATCGTAATGTTTTCTATTCTAGGGAAATAAAAGATAGAGTTAAGAATCTTATTTTTGAACAGATGCGCAAATACAAGTATCTGCTAATAAAATGAAACATTGAAAAGGAAACATTGTCTTTCACGTCGAGATGAGTCTGTTTAGAATTGATAGGCTAGCCATATTGAGGTTTATAAACGCTTATCTTATTACACGTGTATGACGAGAGCTTATGAATTCCAAAATGCTAAATTAAAAGCTGATTCAGTAATAGAATCAGCTTTTTAATAGTACTTCATTCGAATTGAATAAAACAATTAAATAGAATGTCTTTTCTAGATTTCTATTTATAGTTTCTGTTAAACGTTTACTTAAGTAAGATGATCTGTGTTACTGTCTGAGACTTCAGTTCTTTTAACTTGGCTGCTTGAGTTCTGTGACATCAATTTCAAAACAAACCAAGCAATCAGTGCAACCACAACAATTGCGATCAGTGTTCCAGGTTCAAGGACAGCTTTGGTTTCGGCACCAGTTGTTGTTGAATTTGAGAAGATCCCTTGAAATATACCAACAAACAATTGGGTAACATCGTACAGACCCTTAACAAATACATTACCTGGGTTTGCACCCATCAGTTTAAATATAAATCTAAAACCCAGTAAAACTTCAATAAAACTGAATATAACTACAACGATTCTTTTTCCCATATTACCTTCTGTGACTGTATTGCGTGTTTCAAATTTCTTTTCCATATATCGTCCTTTCGTACTTATATAAGTACATGTTTGTGTATTCTTAAGAATCACATCGACGACAAATGAACTTAACATTTCTGTTAGTTTGTATGTTGTATCAAATATTGATTCTTTGCTATTCCCGCTGATTTCCTGTGACTTGCCAATTCATTTTCGTGCATTTACACTAGTCGTTGTTTGAGTCAATCTTCAGCATTTTTCGTGGTTTTTGTTGATTTTATGATTATGATCATCTAGACATATACCACGCTTTCTAATCGATTAACGATTGTGGGATTTAAATGTTTTCTCCTGTGGTATACCCAGACTATACTCTAAAAATTGACACATATGTTGATTATGACCAAAACTCTTTTTATTTTGGAATGATGAATGAGCATAAAAAACCAAGAATTTGGCTTATTTAAGGTTCAATATTAGTCACTCTCTTTTGATTTTGAGTACTTCATTATTAGATTAAGGAAAATCAAGACAGCATATAAAGTCTATGTATCGTCAATATTAATGATCTGTGTAATCAATTTTATTTAGACACGAAACATTATTGATGTGACATCCATAAAGTGCTAAACTTTATGTAATTAGATCCAAAAGGATCACTGGGGGTCACATGATCGTCAAGAAGGTATTCGGAACATTGTTTGGTTTAGGGATCATGGTTTTTGCGGTTATGGCTTTTCTATCTAATGAACCAGCCTCAAAAACAGACTTTGGTAGAATTATAACACTTGTTGTCTTTGTGTTTGGTTTGTCAGTAATGGTTGGTAACCTTAGTGCAAAAAAACCTGTTCCGCTAACACCACCGACATCTCCAATCCCAGTTGTTCCTTTAGGCCCACAATGTCCATCATGTGGTAAAGCAGTATCTTCCGAATTTTCGGTTTGTCCTTACTGTGCAACAACATTAAAGCCAAAGTGTCCACATTGCGGTAAAGAAGTAGCCCATGATTATAAGAATTGCCCTTATTGTGGTTCTCAGCTTTAACAAGCCAACATATAAACATCATGAATATAATATGACTCTAGATTATTTAAAAACAACACAGACGCTGGATATTCATATAAAAATTGATAAAAACAGGTAACAATTTGACACCAATATTTTACACGGAGTGCTTCCTCTATTCATAGAAATTTCGTCCTTTTCTACTTTGTACGTTTACACAAGATATTTTATACTACCATCGAAAAACATTAAACCCTTAATAGAGTATAATGAAGGCAAGCACAACGTATTAACAAAGAAACATTCAATCAACTTGAACTGTTAAGCGAGTGAGCCGATGCAGTGTGACGATGAGTCAACGGTTTGTGTTTCTTATATTGATTCTCCATCAGGTATGAATAAGAACAAGTCTAATATGAGCTCATGTTTGTCATGTGCGGAAACCCAATGACTCTGTCTGTCATCATTGAAAAATGATTGTGGAGTCTTGTCTGGAGAGGTAAATAAGTGGATCTTCTTACTGGCTTAATATTAATAGGCGTTGTTTTAGTAATGCTTGTCGTAGTGCTTTCAGCACTCCTAATCACAAAAAACATCAACAGTCGTAAACTTAATATGCATGATGCTTTACTTTCGGGCGAGAAACTTGAAGATCATGCCAAAAAAACAGCTTTGGAACATAGTGTTTCCAGTCCTAAAAAACTAAGTTATTGGCCAATTCCTAGAATGAATGATAATTTTGCTTATATCCTTTCAGTTTATATTAGCCTTAACGAAGAGATCCAAAAGAAACATGCGATCCCGGAATCTGCAGAGTGGCTACTTGATAATTTTTACATCATTGAAGAACAAGTTAAAAACTTACGTCGCGACTTAACGAAAAAGGACATGCGATCTTTGCCTGTTTTAAATTCAGGACCATTAAAAGGTTACTCGAGAATCTTTGCGGTTGCCATTGAACTGGTGGGACATACCAATGGTCAAGTAGATGAGAAGAATCTAGCGGATTATCTTAAAGCTTATCAATCGCATCATATTTTACAAGATAAAGAAATCTGGGCTTTACCAGGCGTCATTCGTTTGGCTTTGATTGAAAATGTACGTCACTTATGTGAAGACATCAAACAGACGACACAACAATGGCATCAAGCAGATGGTGTTTTTAATCAATGGTTAGATGAAGAAGGTGAAGATAGAGATCGCTTTATGAAATCTCTTCGAGAAAGTCTCCTTAAGACTGAAGAAGTAGACTCATCATTCATTGAACATCTGTTTTATCGATTACGCAGATCGACCCATAGTTATGTTGATGTGTTGAAGATCATGGATGAAATATTGATTCAATTGGGAACGACTACTTTATCTGTTACTCAAAAAGAACATAATGCTCAATCGATGAATACAGTCCTCATGGGCAACAGTTTCTCAAGTTTACGATATTTCTCAAGTATGGATTGGACAGAATTGTTTGAAGCGGTTAGTTTTGTCGATCAGATCCTTAGACAAGATCCGGATGGTACCTATCCATTAATGGATCTACAGACACGTAATCATTATCGTAATGAAATCGAAGAGATGGCGCTTAAACATGGCGTATCTGAATTGTTTATCGCAAGACAAGCCATCAAACTGGCAACGAAAGCTTATGATCAAGGACTAGATCGTAGTGATCCAGTATATTTAAAAACCTGTCATGTGGGATACTACTTGATTGGAAAAGGTGTAAAAGATCTTTCTTTGGTTCAAGCCAAGAAGAAGAAAATGCGCTTTGATGTCGTTGACTTCTATACCCGTAAAGCAGGGGTATTGTATCTAGGATCGATGATTTTGATTACTTTGATCTTTATGATTGGGGCAGGTGTTTATGCCTACAATAGAACGTTATCAAATCAACTCTTATTGGCCATCATTGCCGGACTGGCAGTTATGATTCCAGCATCTGAGATTGGTTTGGCATCCGTCAATCGACTTGTCACCAAAACAGTTAAACCTTACATATTCCCTAAACTTGAACTGCTTGAAGGCATCCCAACTGAATTCAGTACGATCGTTGCGATCCCTACAATGTTATCGGATAAGAAACGAGCTCATCAGTTATTAAGTAATCTTGAACGTCACTATCTTTCTAATCGAGAAGAAAACCTGTTCTTTGTCTTACTTGGGGCTTATGGTGACTGGGATGAAGCCAATAAGGTTTCAGATCCAGGTATCATTAATACAACGCTAGAAGGCATTAAAAAGCTTAATACACTTTATGCTAAAGAGGGTCAAGATATCTTTTACTTCTTTCATCGTGATCGCCAATTTAATAATGAGAATGATAAGTGGATTGGATGGGAACGTAAACGAGGCGCATTGATGGAGTTCAATGAGATGGTCATTGGATCTTCTCAGTATAATTTCGCCAACTCTTCGTGTGAATACCCTCCATTTGAACATGTACGATACATCATTACGTTAGATAGTGATTCAATTCTGCCGATGGGTATGGCTAAGAAGATGATTGGAGCAATGGCTCATCCATTAAACAGACCTATCATCGATCCTGTTAAACATATCGTCACAGAAGGTTATGGATTACTGCAACCAAGGATCGAAACTGAAAACGCCAATCAAAACTTTTCAGTTTTCTCGCGTATCTTTGGGGGCATAGAAGGCATAGATCCGTATACCAATGCGGTATCTGATGTCTATCAAGATCTGTTCAAAGAAGGCAGTTTTACTGGAAAAGGCATTTATGATCTACAAGTATTTGAAGAAGTACTTAAAAATGCGATTCCTGAAAATGCGGTATTAAGCCATGATTTACTAGAAGGCTCATATGTGCGGAGTGGTTTGATTACAGATGTTACGTTGGTGGATTCCAATCCAACTCGCTATAACGCCTATGCAGCACGACTTTATCGTTGGGTCAGAGGAGATTGGCAACTCTTGCCTTTCTTGCGTAACACCATCATCAATGGTAATAAAGAGCTCATTAAGAATCCTTTATCATTACTTTCAAAAATGAAGATGTGGGACAACTTAAGACGTAGTCTAGTAGCCCCGTCTTTATTGATCTATGTTGTGCTGATGTTTACTGTATTGCCAGGTAATGGTTATATATGGATCTTGCTTTTCTTATTCATTCAGTACTTTACCTTTACGGTCCATATTCTATCAGAGTTCTTTGCCTTAAGATATTCAAAGATTCGCTTAAGATCATATCTTCCTGTTTTTGAAGATCTAGAAGCTGAAGCACTTCAAATCTTAATTGCCATCGTATTCATTCCTTATCAAGCCATGTTGATGCTTAAAGCCATTGTGATCACTTTGATCAGAGTTTTCATTACAGGTAAGAATTTATTGGAATGGGTCACTTCAGCTGATTTAGAACGTTCTCAAAAAAATACACTTGACAGTTATATGTCAAAGATGAAGGCATCATTCATCATTGCCCCAATCATTCCACTTCTGTCATATTTCTTAAAGCCTAAAATGTTTATCGCAAGTTGTTTTGTGATGGTGGTATGGATCAGTGCACCTTTTGTAGCCTATTGGATCAGTGTTGAACATGAACCAAAAGTAGAAAGCATATCACGACCTGATTTGCTTAAGTTACGTGTGGTAGCTAGAAAAACATGGCGTTATTTTGAGGAATTCTCAAACAGTGCCAGTCATTATCTGATTCCTGATAACTATCAAGTAGATCCACCTACCGGATTGGCTTATCGCTCATCCCCAACCAACATAGGGTTAAATCTGATGTCTATTTTAAGTGCAAAAGATTTAGGCTATTTTAGTGCCTTTCATATGGCGCAACTGATGGATAAAACCATCACTGTCATGGAAGGTTTGGATAAATGGAATGGGCATCTCTTTAATTGGTATGACACAAGCAGTGCTAAACCCATGGAACCACTTTATGTCTCTACAGTCGATAGTGGAAATCTTGCGGGATATCTCATTACCATTAGACAAGCGCTTAAAGCTTCACTGGATGAACCACTCATAGATCGTCGTATGATGGATGGGATTGAAGATACTTTGGTATGTGCTGGTAAAGCTGGTCAAAATTCACTCGCTAAATTAACTGCCAATGATCAATATATGGCGCAAACATTGGATTTGAATAAATGGAGTCAACTTCTTACTATGTTAAGTGAACAGGAAAAAGCACCGCTCAACAAGAAACCAATTTGGATGATGAAAGTTGATGTGATGATTCATCGCTTTAAACAAGAATTGACAGAGTATAGACCTGAGCTTATGTTGCTAGACAAGTGTCCAAAATCTAATCTATCAGCACAATCTGAGATTTCTCTTCTAGCACAACTAGATCAATTGAATAGACTTCTTTCAGGTAATGATTCAGTGACACAGCTCTTGATTAAACATCAAAAAGCCAAACTCCTTTCAGCTCAACTCATTGAAGCTCTACAGACATCAAATTCAGAAACAAGTGAATTGATGGATTGGCTACAGAAGCTGGTTAAGACACTTGAAGAATCTGATCTTCGTTTACAGAACCAAGAAATGTTTATAGAAACCTTGATTCAAAGAATTGGAAAGCTCTTAGATGAGATGTCGTTTACACCTTTATATGACATTAAGAAACAATTGTTTTCAATTGGATATAATCTTGCGGACAATAAACAAACCAATTCTTATTATGATTTGTTGACCTCAGAAGCCAGACAAACCAGTTATATCTGTATTGCTAGAGGAGAAGTTTTACCTACCCATTGGTTTAAGTTGGGTCGTGTTTTAACGATTGTTGATCGTCATAAAGGCTTGATTTCTTGGACTGGTACGATGTTTGAATACTTGATGCCTTTATTGATCATGAAGACTTATAAACACACACTGCTGGATGAAACATATTCTTTCGTCATCAACAGTCAAAAGAAATATGCGAAACAAAGAGAAACACCTTGGGGTACTTCCGAATCTGGATTTAGTGCTTTAGGAATGAATCTTGAGTATCAGTATAAAGCCATAGGAATCCCATGGTTGGGTTTAAAACGAGGTTTGGTTGAAGATGTGGTTGTTGCCCCATACGCAACATTCTTAGCTCTGATGGTTGATCCTAAGGGTGCTATAGCCAATCTTAAACGCTTAAGTGAAGAAGGATTAGATGGGCCTTATGGTTACTATGAAGCTGCAGATTATACTGCTGAACGTTTGACATTTGAAGCTAAACGAACAGTCGTTAAGAGTTTTATGGCTCATCATCAAGGAATGAGTTTAGTTGCGATCGATAATTATCTTAATGGGAATCTCATGCAAAACAGATTTCATAGTGATCCTGAAATGAATGCGGCACGATTGTTGCTTCAAGAAAAGGTTCCTACCAATCTTGTTATTACAAAGTCTCATCAAGAAAAAGTCGTTGCAGCAAAAGAACCTCGTGCGAAAGAAAGAACGACCATCAGAACCTTCAATGATCCTAGACAAGGATTACCTAAAGCCCATGTTTTAACCAATGGGAACTATTCTGTCATGGTTACAGATCGTGGTACAGGATACAGTAAAGATAAAATGATTGCGGTAAGTCGTTGGCGTGAAGATAGGACACTTGATCCATTAGGCATGTTTTTCTATCTAAAAAATATCGAAACAGGTGCTTTATGGTCATCGACTTATGCGCCTCTTAATGTGTTGCCTCAATCTTATACAGTAACGTTCACTTCTGATCGTGCTGTCTTTCAGCGCAAAGATGGTTTAATCGACACCAAGACAGAAGTCATGGTTGCGACTGGAGACAGTGTTGAGATTCGCAGGATCACGGTTAAAAATAACAGTGATCAACCTGTCATATTAGAATTGACCAGTTACTTTGAAGTGGTTTTAGCTGAACAAAAAACAGACAATGCTCATCCTGCTTTCAGTAATCTTTTTATAGAAACGGATTATAATGCGGATAAACATTGTTTGGTTGCGATAAGACGTCCTAGATCAGATAAAGAAAAGAAGATGTGGGTTGCGAATTCTGTCGTATTAAAAGAAAAATCGATCGGTAACATTCAAATCGAAACCGATCGCAATCAAATGATAGGAAGAGGCCATGATCTTAAATCGCCAATCGTCTTTAGCGACAATAAACCTTTATCCAACACAACAGGACCTGTCTTAGATCCAATCATGAGTCATCGAGTGCGTTTTAAAGTAGAAGCAGGTAAGACCAATGAAATATCATTTGTTTGCGCCATTGGTGAAAATGAAGAATTGATGATGTCGCTTGTTGATAAGTATGCAACTGTTGACTCTATAGAAGGAGCTTTTAGGTTGGCTAAAGTTAGAAGTCAGATGGAGACAAGATATCTAAATCTGGATTCAACAGAACTTGAACTTTATCAAGATATGGTTTCTGAGTTGTTGTATGGTGGAAACTCACGTGTTGAACATATGGCCATGCTTCAAAAGAATACAAGAGGGCAATCCGCCTTGTGGAAATATGGAATATCAGGCGATCGAGCTCAAGTCTTGGTTGTGCTAAATAAAACAAGTATGACTCAGATCCTAAATGAAGTCCTTAAGGCTCATGATTATTGGCGCTTGATGGATCTTAAAGTTGACTTGATCATCTTAAGTGATGAAGATTATAGTTATGCTAATCCTTTGTATCAAATCATCGTAGACATTGTCCAATCATCAATGACCAGTGAAAATCCAAATCATGTCAGAGATATTTTCATCCTGGACAGAAATAAAGTTCAATCAGAAGATATCCCACTCCTGTATGCATCTTCAAGAGTCATCTTAATTGGTGATGGCAGAACGATGAAAGAACAAGTTTCTCAACTTGAACAAGAACCTTTACAACTGATCAAACCACAATTCAAAGCACTTGTTCAATATGAACAACCACAATTTAAAGTCCCTAATCTTGTTTTAGATAATGGACTTGGTGGCTTTAACCCAGAAGGCAATGAATACATCATTCATTTGGAAAAAGGACAGAATACACCAGCCCCTTGGATCAATGTGATTGCGAACCCTATCTTTGGATTCTTGATTTCAGAATCAGGTTCATCTACGACATGGGCTGATAACAGTCATGAAAGTAAGCTAACACCTTGGTCAAATGATGCGGTATCAGATACACCAGGAGAAATCCTTTATCTGCATGATGATGAAACAAATGAAACATGGACTACTACAGCCCTTCCTATTCGCGAAGAAGAAGGTTATTTAGTAACCCATGGATTTGGTTACTCCATTTTTGAGCATACCAGTCATGGCATCAAACAGCGCAGTACAGTGTTTGTCCCAACAAGTGAATCCATAAAGCTCAACATCATGAATCTTAAGAATGTCAGTGATCAAAAAAGAAGCTTAAGTTTAACCTTTGTGATCAAACCGATTCTAGGAGATAGTGATCAAAACAATCATTTGATGGTTAAGGCAAGACTTATCGATCAAAATATCCTTATTCTCGAAAATCCTCAGAATGTCTCATTTGATGGGAAGAAGGTCTTTATCGATGTATCTTCGACGTTGCGTTCTTGGAGCACAGATCGAAACGAATTCTTTGGTTTTGGTGGTTTGATTTCACCAGATTGCTTATCAGAGTCACAACTATCTAATAATATTGGAGCTGGTTTTGATATGTGTGGTGCACTTCAAGTTAAGGTAACCCTAGATCCCAATGAAAGCAAAGAAATCATATTTATGATGGGCATTGCGACAACAGATGAAGAAGCCATTGACTTATGTCATAACTATCGTAAAGAAGGTAAGGCGACTGAATCCTATACATTGGTCAAATCTTTCTGGAAAGATAAATTGAGTCAAGTTCAAGTTGTTACCCCAAGTATGTCGATGGATCTGTTGTTGAATGGATGGTTGCAGTATCAAACCATTGCGTGTCGATTGTGGGCAAGATCTGGGTTTTATCAATCCGGTGGAGCCACAGGCTTTAGAGATCAACTTCAAGATAGTTTGTCGATTGCGCATTTCTGGCCAGAATTGTCACGTAAGCAGATTCTGTTGCATGCAGCGCATCAATACCTAGAAGGTGATGTTCAGCATTGGTGGCATGATCCGCAAGGTGTAGGAGTACGTACACGCATCTCTGATGACTTATTATGGTTACCTTATGTCAGTTGCGAATACAATAGAATCTCAGGAGACAATTCGATCTGGGAAGAGAACCTTGGTTTCATTAGTGGTCCTGTGTTAAGTGATGCTGAAGATGACAGATATAGTCAACCTGAAGTTTCACACATCAAGGCCACACTCTATCATCACTGTGTTTTAGCTATCGAAAAGGCATCGCATTTTGGTCCTCATGGCTTACCTTTAATGGGATCTGGTGATTGGAATGATGGGATGAATAGAGTTGGACACAAAGGCAAAGGCGAAAGCATTTGGTTGGCTTGGTTCTTAATAACGGTATTGGGTCAGTTTATCCCAATCTGTACACAACAAGCTGATCATATTCGTGCCCAAAAATACGAACAAATTAGGAAACAACTTATAATATCCGTTGAGCATGATGGCTGGGATGGGAAGTGGTATCGTAGAGCTTATTTCGATAATGGACAAGTTCTAGGATCCAACCAAAACGCAGAGTGTAAGATCGATTCTATTGCGCAAAGTTGGGCTGTCATCTCAAAAGCTGGAGATCCACTACGTGCTCAACAAGCCCTTAAATCTCTAGAAGATTATTTAGTCGACAAAGAAAATGGATTGATAAAACTGTTGACCCCACCTTTCAATTCGGATGAATTCGAACCAGGGTACATCAAAGGTTATTTACCTGGAGTCCGTGAAAACGGAGGTCAGTATACCCATGCGGCAGCTTGGGCTATCATCGCATTTGCTCAAATGGGCCAAGGAAACAAAGCACTAGAAAACTACGATTTGATCAATCCAATCAATCATACTGGTAATTTTAGAGACTATTCACGATACAAAGTTGAGCCTTATGTCATGGCTGCGGATGTTTATTCCGTTTACCCACATAACGGTAAAGGCGGTTGGACATGGTATACAGGTTCATCTGGTTGGATGATCAGAGCCGGACTAGAAAATATCCTAGGTTTCAGAAAGAATGGGTTATCCTTGTTTATCGATCCGTGTATTCCTACTTATTGGGATAGTTATATGATGACTTATAAACATAAATCTGCGACCTATATTGTTAAAGTAGAAAACCCTGCTGGATTAAACAAAGGGGTCAGAAAGATATTTGTAGATGGTAAATTGATTGCTGGTCACCAGATTCAATTATCTGATGACGGAAAGACCCATGAAGTATCTATCATCATGGGACATTCTAGATTGAGTGCTTAATAATGCTTTGATTAATGCTTCATTTATTCAATCATAAGTAAGCTAACATCATCATAAAAAAGATTGAATCTATACCATGTACAGATTCAATCTTTTTAATGTTTATTTGCAATTATAAAGTAAAATAGTGCTATTTCTTTAAATCGTGTTTGACGTCTGCGATGGATTCTTGAATCTTTCCTTTAACTTCTTCTGCAACGCCAACAGCCTTATCAGCCATTCCTTCAGCCTGCAGTTTAGGATTATCTGTCATCTTACCAATATCCATCTTAATCTTGCCTTTTGCTTGTTTCATTTTACCCTTCAATTGAGTGGTAGAACTTTCAATCTTGGCGGAAGCATCATGTATTACATCTTTAGCTTTGTTCACAGTTTTTTCTCCTCTGTTGTGTGAATTCGAATACGTATACGTAGAGGGTTCTCTTATTTGAATCATAAGTACCTCCTAGGCACATCATAGCACTTCCACACCACTTAAACTGCTTTCGGCTAAGTTCACACCGGCTTCACACAATCGATTTAAACCCATTAATTTACCATTCAACATAAAAAGGCATTGTTGCCTTTTGTGAATTCACTACAATAGTGATGCGAATCGACTTTAGTTGTTTCTTGAAGTATATTTATCTGCCAGATGCAAAATTGACATTCTTCGAGCGACTTACTTCTTTGTCTCGATACATCAGATGATCAATATGTTTTTGAAATTCCTCCAAGGTCATTTTTGAAGAAGCATCATAGACATCATAGCCCAAACTCATAACCAAAGGATTAGGCAATGCTTTTTCACAGTTATACTTTTTAAGCCTCGAATTGATACGATCTACGACTGTCATCAATTCACTTCTCTGTGATACATCCAACACAATATAGAATTCATCACCGCCATAACGACCAATAAAATCGACCGAACGTAAACAAGATTTTAATAATTGAGCTGCTTCTCTTAAGACTTGATCTCCTGCATCATGACCGAAATGATCGTTGATTATTTTGAAGTTTTCTAGATCGATCATGATGGTTGCGAAGGTTCTACCTTTTGAACTTATTCTGATCTTTTCTTCCATATACTGGTCAATGCGTTTTCGATTATTGACCTTAGTCAAATAATCAGTATTCAGATCCTGGTTTTGGATATAGAGGCTTATGATCATAATGGAGAGTACAGTACTATTAAGCATTAATGAAATGCCGTAGAAAACCAAGGATACGAAAATTGCTAAGAAAGGCGGAACCGCAAATAAAAGAAGAGCATTATAGTGCTTTGAATCTATTTTCTTCTTGTTCTTAATAATCATAAGGAAGGCAAACAACATCAACAGAATTGTAAACAAAGCGGATATAATAAAGAATGGACCTCGTTGATAAATGTTTTGGGCATCAATGAAATAGTACCAATGGGTAAACTGAGAAATAATCAGAAAAATCGCATTAATTCCAAACACTAAGAAAAGAGGCATCACCAATCGCTTAGTCATTGTGCCATCATGAAAAATCTCGTCATGGATATATAGAATCCAGATGGAAGGCAATATTGGCGAAACTAAAAAGATCGTAAAATTACCAACATGATTAAGAATGGGCAATATGGTATTGGGTTGGCCATCCAAACGAGCCAACGAATCAAAGATTAAACTTAATAGAGTTATAGTGATGATACTGAAATAAAGTTTAAATTGTAGAGAATTCTTATCGCTTTGTTTTATGGAATGAAATAATAGCACAAACAAAATGATGATTGAATATGCATTTAAAGCGAAATTTACATTTAACCCCACAAATGGCCTCCCTAGTAAAACGTATCTTCAAACCGTTAATAAATTCATATAAATTTATTGTACTCTTTATGCTCGAGAATTAAATAAAATAATCGTAAAATCAATTAAATTGATTACCAATAAGATCTTAATGCGTGTGGAACAATACTCTGAAATTATTGTGACTCAAATACGAAGGTTGATTATCTCATAAGTGTACCTTACTTGTAAGAAACTGAGTTCAGGGTTATAATGCAAATGATAATCAATATCATTTAGGAGTTCCTATTGAAAAAAATTCTTATCCTCTTTATTTTAGTCAGTGCCTTGAGTGGATGTTCTTTAAAAAGTAATGATGATGACCAAAAGATAAAGATCGTTGTCAGTTTTTATGTATTGGAATATTTAACGCAACGTATTGGAGGAGAGTTTGTTAGTATCACAAATTTATTGCCAACTGCTGGAGAACCTCATGATTATGAGCCTTCCACAAAAGATATGGTTACTTTAAGCAAAGCAAATCATATTTTTATTTTAGGTAATCAATTTGAACCTTGGTTTGATGATGTATCAAAGACGATTTATCATAAGAGACAAGAAGTCCTGGTGGTATCACAAGGCATACCGACGATTGTAAATTCTACAACAAATCAAATAGATCCTCATGTATGGACCAGTTTAAGAAACAATGTTGTGATGCTCAACACCATTAAAAATGAATTGATTCGGATTGATCCAGATCACAAAATTGAATACGAAGCCAATTATCAGGCTGCGAAAGCAGAATTTGAAACTCTGGATCAAGAATTTATTGAAGTGTTGAAGAACAGAGTCAGAGATGAATTTGTGGTCAATCACGCGGCTTTTGGTTACTTGGCAAAAGATTATGGTCTCAATATGATTCCCATCATGGGAATAGAACCTGATGCCCAACCTAATGCTTCAATGATGGCTAAAATCATTGATATCGTTAAGCAATATGATATTCCTTATATTCTATATGAAGATGATGCAGATACTGAAGTTGCAGATACGATTGCTGCTGAAACAGGGGCTTTGACAGGAGTGTTGAGACCTGGAGAATCCTTAAATGTTAAACAGATCGCAAATGGAGATGATTTCTTATCTATTATGAGACAGAATTTACAATGGCTCAAGAAAGCACTGACTTAACATGAACATATTGGTTGCTGATAAAATCTCTTATGCTTATCCTGGTAAAATTCTTTTTACGGATTTTTCATTAAGTGTCAGTCAAAATGAATGGATTGGGATCATCGGCAACAATGGTACAGGTAAAACCACATTACTTAAGGTTTTGGCTCAATTGATCAAAGCTCAACAAGGGAAAGTTTCTTTGTTTGATCCAGAGTCTGGTTTAACCTTAAAGCCGTATGAACGCGTATATGTTGGTCAACATGAGTTTAGTCAACATGAAGCTTTCCCAGCAACGGCTCTTGAAGTCGTGATTGGAGCCTTTACACCGATTCTGGGATTATTTAAACGTCCGCAAAAGAAACATGTGTTGGCGGCTAAAGCTATTTTATCGGATATGGGCTTAGGTGATGAAATTCATACCCAATTATCAGCTCTGTCTGGTGGACAAAGACAACGTGTCTTTATCGCAAAAGCTTTACTGATGAAGCCTAAGCTTTTGCTTTTGGATGAACCCAGCAGTGCACTAGATGCTCAATTCACATTGAAGTTATTTTCAATCCTAAAACGATATCAAGCACAAGGCATGGCCATTATTATGATTACCCATGATTTAGCATTAGCCAAGACTGTTTCTGATCGCATCTTTTGTTTAGGAGAAAGTGACATCTTACTTTTAGAAGAACCACAGATCGAAGAAGAATTGGCTCATCGTCATACGCATATGGGAGGTGTTCATGAGCATCTTTAATTATGAGTTTATGAATCGAGCATTATGGGTTGGAGCTTTGGTGGCTGTCATGTCTCCGTTAATTGGACAGACCATAGTGTTGAAACGTATGTCTATGGTTGGAGACGCGATTGCCCATACAACTTTAGCAGGAGTTGCGATAGGACTTATTCTTAATATTGATCCTTTGATCAGTGCGATGGTTGCGGCTTTGATTGGGGTATTTCTAGTGGATGTGTTAAGACAAAGATTACCTTATTATGCGGATGTTGCGATAGCGATTCTTATGTCTTTAGGCATTGGTTTAGCAGGAACCTTGTCTTCGTTTGTCAGAGATACGAATCGATTCTCAGCGTTCTTATTTGGGTCGATCGTAGCCATCAGTGAGACTGAAGTGATCATGATCACAGGAGTTGTCATCATCGTTGTGATTGTCTACTTTATATTCTATAAGGAAATATTTGCGATGACTTTTGATGAAACCATGGCTCAGCATTCTGGAGTCAATGTGAAACTGGTCAATGCGATATTTATGATCATGTTGGGGATAACGTTAAGTATTGCTGCGAAAACAGTAGGCAGTTTGATCCTATCATCATTGATGATCCTACCTGTCGCAACCGCTATGCAATTGTCAAAAAGCTATAAATCAACACTTGTCATTGCTTTCTTATTCTCGCTATTCTTTATGCTTGGAGGACTGTTCATATCATTTTACGCGGGTGTAAAACCAGGCGGAGCAGTTGTGTTGTTGGCAGTAGGTACATATCTTATGATATTGCCACTTAGAAAGGGAAGAGTATGAATCACTGGCCTAATGAACTTAAGAAAACATCAGCTCGTTTAGCACTGTTAGAAACCTTTAAAACATTAAATCATCCTGTCAGTGTATCTGATCTGTATAAGGCTCATCCTGAGATTCCCATCGCAACACTATATCGAGTCATCGATGCCTTTGTTGCCCATGGTTTGATTGAAATCAGTGATGAATTCCAACCTAAAGAAAAACACTATGTGCTTAAATCTGAACACACACATCATTCAATCAAGTGTGTTGTTTGTAATAAAACCATGATCCTAAGTGAATGTCCCATCCATTTAGATGAAACCATAGAAGGCTACAAGATCATACGTCATCGCCTGGAGATAGAAGGCATATGCCAAAAATGTCAAAGAACACATCAAACTTGACTAAATAAGAAAAAAGAATCCGTGAGGATTCTTTTCAGACTGATGACAATTGCACCTTTTATAAGAGGTGCTTTTCTTTTGGGTATAAAAAAACAGCGAAATCGCTGTTTGAGAGAGAAATATTGAAGTTTT
>WSYG01000037.1 GCA_009773735.1 Erysipelotrichaceae bacterium | reverse complement strand
ACTCCTTGATCGGTTACAAATGCAGCAAAGTATGTACGCAATCGATCAATGGGTTCGTTTCCGATAAACACTTCTTGAATACGATGTCCGATTGGGTTTTCGATTTTCATATAGACTGTAAGTCCAAGTGCTCTTTTGATGTATCCACCCATTTGGTTATAGGGATCTGCTGCAAATGTTCGTTCTAGGTTTTCTTCCAGCATTTCTAATAATTCTTTGCCAGTTAATTCAACTGTACCGATCAATGGATTCATAGGAATGATGTTGTAAAGATCGTTGAGTGTAACTGGTCCCGCAATGACTGGGGCTCCATATCTCCAACCATTTGAGAAGGCTAATTCAGCTCCGGAAGCTTCTAATATAGATGCTAAGAGGAAATTATCCATAGTTGCTTCTAGCATCGTGACACGGTTAAGTGCTGTTGCAGTTTCACCAACAATCTTGGAAAGTTCAGCAGTAAAAGGTGTGAGTACATCCTCAATGATATTTGTCATAGCAGGATCAGGTATGATATTCGATTCAACTTCAATCAATTGATGTTTATAGTCTGTAATCTTGCCATTTGTCAGCTCCAAATCTATTCGCCCAAGAAATGATCCATGGCAACCAGATTGAATGATGAGTGTATTTCCTAGACGAACAGGCTGAGTAATTCGATTGTGAGTATGTCCACTTAAACAAAGGTCTACTCCTTGAATTTCTGATAGAAGCTTCATGTCCTGAGGGAAACCCAGATGAGATATAAGTATGATCAGGTCTACATGCTCATGTGAATGAAGCTTGTCTATAACTGCGGGCAGTTCATCTCTACCTAGTGAAAAACGCACACCCTCGCTATAGGAGGCCGGCATTGTTTTGTCGACGATATTGGATGCTATTCCTATCAGACCAACCCTTAATCCACCTACCTCTTTTACAATGTAGGGTGGAAATAACAACTCGTTTGTTTCCTTGTCAAAAATATTAATGGCTAAAACTGGGAAATTCAGCTCAGTCGCACGCTTCTTTAATACTGACGGACCATATGCAAATTCCCAATGAACTGACATAGCATCAAGACCCAACGCATTCAAAACAGGGACCATAGCTGCTCCTTGAGTTTTTATTGCAGGGTAAGTACCATTGAGCGTGTCACCATTATCACAAAATAAAAACCGCTCACCAGAAGTTTCGCGCATTTCCTTTACCAGCGTTGCAATACGAGCATATCCCCCTGCCATGCGATAAACAGCTTTGTTTCCTTGCCAAAATAACTCATGATGCAAATCAAAATAGGCATGACTATCGTTCATTTGAACAACAGTTAGTGACGTTGTATTTATCATTTTCTATCCTCCTTGAATTCAATGCAGAGTAGTATGAACTCTAGCATTTTGAAATCAACAGATTTCCTGACACAAGTAGCAGGATATGTAAAAGATCAATGAGGTCTTAGGGCATGGATTTGTGTTGGTGTAAGGAAATCAATGATTCTATAAGCATAAATCTTACTCCTTGAGTAGACTCAAACAACATAAATAGACAAACTTGTATGATGGAAAACTTTAAAACATCGATACTTTTACAAACAAGGCTGATCTCTATTTGATTTTCATTAGGCAGACCGTCTCAACATGTACAGTCTGTGGAAACATATCCGTAAGTTCAACGTGTTCAATGGTATAGGATTCTGAGAAGATCTTGAGATCGCGAACTAAAGTACCTGGATCACAGGACACATAAACTATTTTCTTTGGTTTCAATTTCAAAATAGCGTTGCGTGAAGACTCATCCAAACCTTTGCGTGGAGGATCAACGATCAACACACTTACTTTCGTTTTATTCTCAATGATGGTATCCACTGCTTTTGCCGCATCCATACACATCCATGAAACATTCGTAATGTTATTTAGTGTTGCATTCCTTTTCGCATCTTCGATCGAATCCGCAACGATTTCAACCCCAATGACAGCTTTAACTTTTGAAGCTGCCATTAAAGCAATGGTCCCGATTCCACAATACAGATCCATCACAATATCTGTGGATTTTAATTTAGCCATATCTAAAGCTGAAGCATAGAGTTTCTCTGCTTGAATCGGATTGACTTGAAAGAAAGATGCTGCAGATATTTCAAACTTGAGATCAGAAAGCTGATCAGTGATGTTGGATTGACCACTTAATACGATATAACGATCACCCAAGATGACATTGTCTTCTCTGGTATTGATATTTAAAACAAAGGATTTGATCATCGGATGTTTTTGCTGAAGTTCTTCGATCAATTGTTTTTGATTGGGTAAACTATCTTTACGACTGACAAACACAACCATGAGTTGCCCATTACTGAACGCTTTCTTGATGAGCACTGTTCTTAAGCCTGTGGGTTTGATGGCACTGGCATCATAGAATGTTTTAATGTCAAATAAAATGGTGTTGCTGTCATCAGATTGGATATAACAGGTCGTAAAAGGCAAGATATCATGAGTATGTGATCGATAGAATCCATAATCGATGGTACGTTTGGTGATGTCAAAAGGTACCTGTGTTTTGTTTCTATAAAACCAAGGATCTTCCATCCCATGGATCACAGGATCGATTTCCATATTTAGATTACGCTTAAAAAGACTCACAACGTGATTCTTTTTAAATTTGAGCTGAGCTTGAGGATCCATATGTTGAATCTGACATCCACCGCATTTAGAAGCAATTGGACATCTGGGATTAATTCTGTTGACACTGGATTCAATTAAAGAGTGGATTCGGCCATAAGCATGACGTTCACTGACTTTTTCGATGCGCACTTCCGCAACTTCACCGATCATCATGTCTTTGACGAACACCACAAAACCTTCATGTTTACACACCGCATAGGCTTGTTCATTATAATCACTAGCGGCTACGGATATGATATCGTTTTTGTTCATGGATTTCCTTATTCTGTTGGGGTTGCATCTGTTTCATCGTCGGTTGGATTGAGTTGGGCTCTTAGTAAAGCTGCCAATTCAGGATTGACTGGAACAGATACTTCTTGTATGGACCAAGATTTCATGACCGAATTCTTGACCAAGATAAAATAATGATATTTAAATGTTTCAGTACTTACCGGTTCTTTGGAGTTATAGACATGGATCTCCAAATCATACATCTTGACGTCTGCAGTCGATGTAAAATAGGTCTCAATCGGTAATGATGTATTAATGAGATCTTTAATGGCTATAATCGCAGTCTGTAATTCGACATCTGTCATATCGGATCGAACCAGCACCGTAACCCTTAAGGATCCTGATCTTTGATTGATACTGCTTTCTACAGAATAGTCTGCATTATCAAGGGCTGTTCTTAATTCTTCTAATTTGGCTGCCTCTATTTTTGGTTCTAATTCAAATTTGAATCGATTACCAGAAATGATGGTTCCAGTTGAAAGGGAGGCGTCATAAATGAACCATACGAAAACAGCACCAAAGGAGATGACGATCGTTAAACTTAAGATCAATATCCAACCACCGATGGTGATTTTTTTGAAAAATTTCTTTACTTTTGTGAATGTTTTTTTCATAGGTTTCCCTTATTATACCTCATTTTATGGTTTTCTGTGGTCCAATTCAGTCTTCAGGAGTGCCGAACTTAAGGCAGGATTGGCTTGACCTTTAGATTTTTTCATCAATTGACCCACCAGGAAACCCAAAGCACGATCTTTGCCCGCATGATAATCGATGATGGATTGCGAATTTTCATTTAAGACTTCTTCAACCAACTGCTTAAGGATCGACTCATCAGAGACTTGGCTCACATCGAGTGAAGTGACGACATGATCATAAGATTCCCCTTTTAGTAAATAAGGGAATATTTCTTTGGCTTGTTTAGAGGAAATGATTTGATCGCTTAACGCATTAATCATGGCTCTTAATTCTGAGATTTTTAAAGCATATGATTTTTGTTCAAGTTGTTTCTGAGACAATGCGCCTAAGATTTCCCCACATGACCAATTCGCAGCCAATTTGATGTTTTTAACACCTATAATTAAAATATCAAAGAAATCAGATAATGCTTTGTTTTGGACAAGTTGTTTGATGTCGTACTCATTGAGACCTAAACTTGAGTAACGCTGAGCTCTGGCATCTGGTAATTCAGGCAAATCAACTTTGATTTGATCGATCCAACTTTGTGCGAGTTGAATGGGTGGGATATTGGGTTCAGGGAAATATTTGTAGTCGACTGAGCCTTCTTTCAAACGCATCATAATGGTATCTTTCGCAACATCATCATAACGACGGGTGGCTTGCTGAACTTCTTCACCAGCTTCAAGCAAAGCACTCTGACGCGTTATTTCAGACGCTACGGCTTTTTCGATGTTGGAAATGGAATTGATGTTTTTGATTTCAGTTTTGGTTCCATAGGCATCTGTGTTTTCAGGACGCAATGAGATGTTGATATCACACCTTAGTGATCCTTCTTCCATCTTTCCATCTGTTACATCAAGATAAACCAAGATATTTCTAAGTTTATCGACAAAAGCCATGGCTTGTTTGGCAGAACGGATATCTGCTTCAGTTACGATCTCAATCAAAGGTGTACCTGCACGATTAAAATCGATCCAAGATTCTTCTTCCACATGGTATTGTTTGGCCGTATCTTCTTCCATATGTAGACGATTGATGCGTATGCGTTGTAACCCATCCGATGTTTCTATGTCTAGATAACCATGAGTACCGATCGGATGAAATTGTTGGGTGATCTGAAAACCTTTGGGAAGATCTGCATAATAATAGTTCTTACGATCAAAGCGAACCAAAGGATCAATCTCACAGTGTAAAGCCATACACGCTTGGATTGCCTTAACCACTGCTTCTTTATTAAGGGATGGTAAAGTCCCAGGATGACCTAAATCGATCTCATTGACGCAAGTATTGGGTTGTGCGCCATAAACAACAGGAGCACCTGAAAACATCTTTGACTTTGTTTTTAGTTCACAATGGATCTCTATTCCAATGACGACTTCATACTTCATGGTTTTACCTCACAGATCAAATCTTTCAGACCAGTAAGGTCTTCAATTCCTTGGGCAAGATTCAACATCCTGCCTTCTTCAAAAGGACGACATGTTAAATTGACACCTAAAGGTAAGATCCCATCAAAACCAAAAGGTACGGTCATACTAGGATAACCAGAGAAGTTACCAAAAGCCATATAGTTTTCAGCCACCAAATACTCTGAAGACAACAGATCGATCTGTGAATCTTCAATCAGTGGTGCACCATTACCAGAAGCAGGGGCAATCAAACAATCAACACTCGATAATGCTTTTTGAACATCTTCTACGATCAATCTTCTTACTTTTTGAGCTTTTCTAAAGATGATTTCTTGATTTTCGGTAAACAAGGCATACGAACCAATAACGAATCGTTTTCTTAATAAAGGTCCAAAGCCTTCAGTTCGTGAAGCCATCATGATGGCTTCATTGTCTTTACCTTCAACTTGAACGCCAAAACGCAAACTATCTAAATTGGAATGATTGGCTGTCGCTTCTGCATTCGCAATGACATAGTATGTTGGAAGCATTGCTTTCATAAGATCATCATTAAGATGAATCTTAGTAATGATGGCACCTTGATCTTTTAACTTTTGACATAAGTCATCGAATTGACGCATGGTTTGTTTATTCTGGATCGCATCGGTCACATTGGATATGATCCCAAATCGTTGACCTGATACATTGCCTACACATGCTTCTGTATATTTCTCGACAGGACGTTGAGATGATGTCATATCCAAGTCATCACGACCAGCTAAGATTTCTAACGTTAAAGCAGCATCCAATACATTGTTGGTAAAGAAACCAACATGATCTAGTGATGAAGCATAAGGAATGATCCCATAACGTGAAATACGACCATAGGTCGGTTTAATTCCGACGATCCCACTATAGGCGGCTGGTTTACGAACAGAGTCCCCTGTATCTGTCCCAATGGCCATCGGAACTACACCACTGGCCACCAATACTGCAGAACCACCAGAAGATCCACCAGACATTCTAGAAAGATCATAAGGGTTATAAACTGGACCCGTCGCAGCTGTCTTATTGGTTCCACCCATCCCAAAAGTATCACAAGATGCTTTACCGATGATGATGGCTCCCGCTTCTTTTAATTTCTTGACGATGGTTGCATCATATGGAGACACATAATTGGCTAGTATTTTAGAAGAGCCTGTCGTAATTGTATCTTTCATATTCACAAGATCTTTTAAAACGACGGGGATTCCATATAAAGGCAAGGTGTTATCCTTTGGCTTCAATGCTTCTAGTTGTGATGTTGGATCAATGAAAGATACCATGGCATTAAGCTTCGGTTGAACATCATGGGCTTTTTTTAGCGCTTCAAAAACACGATCATGGATAGAAATATTTTTCATAATGGATTGATAAGACATTATAAAACCACCTTTTTTGTCACAAAAAAGCCATTCTTAGAAGACGGGGCATTCTTTAAAGCTTCCAGAGCACTTAAGACATGGTTGACCACATCTTCACGCATAAACGATGTTGGTTCTTCAAACGGATAAACCATGGGTTCTACACCTTGAGTATCGATCTTATTCAAAAGATCCATTTGGTCAATCAATATGTTAAATTCATCGGTGATGTCTTGGGCTTCTTTATCACCAAGGTCAAAACGTAGTTGATGAGCCAAATGTATAAAATAGGATTTTGATTGTTTTTCCATGAGTTCTCCTAAGGGGCAATGATGACATTGAGTTGGTCGTCTATCGATAGTTTAATCAAGACAACGGTTTGAAAATTAGATACGACCTTTACTATAATATCATATTTTGTATGGTTGAATTCATCCAGTAAACTGATGATGGTTTGAGTCAAAGCATAGACTTCAGTATAGGTTTTGGCTTGCAAATTAACGGTTATTTTTAAATGACTGAGTTCCCCTTCGACATATAATCCTTCCCCAATCGTACCAATTGCTTCAGGTACGAAATCAACGATCGTATTTCTGAATTTCGCAAATGAAGTAGAATTAGGAATATCCTTAACCAAGGCTGCTTGTGAAGGAAAGAAAACCCACTCTTCATCAAGGTCAGCGAATTGTCCTTCACGCGCCGAGAATGTCGCTTCCGCAAAGAAATGACCTGGTAAAGTCGCATCGATTTTTTCGGTTGAATATAAAGCCATATAGATATTGAGGGTTTCTAGACCTTGAATGGTACGAATGTAGCGTTCGAGTTTACGACCAGCCGTTAAAGCATATTCTTTTAGTTTCTCATCGCTGATCAAGGTTGTTACCCCATCGATTTCCATGGATTGATTGAAGACCAAAGCAAACCCTATCCCGCTTAGCACTGGATTATTCGCTGATCCTTTATAGAAATTGATTTCAAAAATATCTGCCACTAAAACAGCATCAAGTATCTTTATGTTTCCAATGCCTGTTTCAAACTGTGATCCTTTAGGTGGATTAAGTCCATAAGGATTATCGGTTCCTTCGCGCTTAAGCAGATTATTGACACGATATATATCTAGGATCTGACCTTCAGCCAAGTGATATTCATCGACACTGAATACTTTTTTAGCATGTTCTTGTAGACGAAGGCCAATGTCCAACATATCGATGACACCCGTATATATTCCGTGATTATATCGAATAGAAGATGCTTCAAAAGGCACCAAGATGTCATAATCCTTGGGATCCTTGCTTTCTATGATGGTAGCTTTTGGGCTTTCTATTGGGGCAGCACAGGATCCTAACAGGGTGATCAAACATAGGATGATTCCAATTTTTTTCATGAGTTCACTTCCTTCAGCCAATCCAGTCCACTAAGGATTGGGATATTAAGCTCCTTGGCTTTGTCTGCTTTAGAGCCAGCATTTTCACCAACAATCACCAAAGATGTTAGTTTGGAGACAGATCCGGCTGCTTTCGCACCACGCTTTTCAAACCAAGCTTCTACTTCTTGTCGAGTATAACCTTCGATACTGCCAGTCACGACGATCGTTTTACCTTGATAAGGTGATTCGATTTGGGTTAATTTACTTAAAGTATTGAGGCCTAAAGTCTGTAGGTGATCCAAGAGTTCAGAGTTATGAGTTTCACTGAAATATTGTTTGATTTGGGATGCGGTTATGTCTCCAACATCATCCGTAGATTTGAGTTCATCAACACTGGCTTGTCTTAAGTTATCCAAACTTTTAAATTTCATGGTTAAGGTCTTGGCTGCTTTTTCACCGACTTGACGTATGCCCAAACCGGTTATGAGTCGTTCCAGTGAATTATCTTTAGATGTTTGAATGGCATTCATCAGATTTAGAGCTGATTTTTCTTTAAAACCAGGGACTTTTAGGATATCTTCTAGTGTTAAGGTATAGATGTCATCGATCGAATCAACCAATTTCGCATCATACAAAGCTTGGATCGTTTTGATGCCTAAGCCTTCGATGTTCATGGCGTTTCGTGATGTAAAATGCGCTAAAGCTTCTGTGATGCGTGATGGACAACTGACATTGATACAGTAATGGGCTGCTTCATTTTCATCGCGAACCAAAGGTCCACCGCATGTTGGACACTTTGTTGGGAAACGATATGTGACTTGTGTGCCATCTCGTCTTTCGCTAAGTGCCATCACAACTTCCGGGATGATTTCTCCTGCTTTTCTAACCATGACGATGTCGTTGATTCGGATGTCTTTTGAAGCGATAAAATCTTCATTATGAAGTTGAGCAAAAGCCACCGAAGTACCTGCGATACGAACTGGTTCGAGTTTTGCGTTGGGTGTGATCTTTCCGGTACGTCCAACGGTTATAAAAATATCCAGAAGCTTCGTGGTGACTTCTTCGGCTGGAAATTTATACGCTACAGCCCATCTGGGCGTCTTTGATGTAAAACCTAAACGTTTTTGAAGACTAAGTTCATCTACTTTAATGACGATCCCATCGATTTCATAAGGCAAAGTTGATCTTAACTCTGTATATTTCAAGATCAGATCCCATAGTTCTTCTTTAGAAGACACAGTTTTTGTGTAAGGATTGGTTTTAATTCCCATGGTTTTTAAGTGAGCAAGTGCTTTTGAATGATGGGTGATCCCAAAGTTTTCCGCATCAACCCAATAATACCAAAAGGCATCTAGTCCACGTGATGCAGCAATCTTAGAATCCAGTTGTCTAATACTACCTGCAGCTGCATTTCTAGGATTCGCAAAAGGTTCTTCATTGTTTTTTACTTTTTGTTGATTCAGACTTTCAAGCGCTCTTTTTGGCATAAACACTTCACCACGGATTTCAATTTCCCGCTTTTCACTGATTTCTAAAGGAATCGAGCGTATGGTTTTGACATTGGTTGAAACATCTTCACCTGTTTCCCCATCGCCACGTGTTACCGCATGATGAAAACGTCCTTCTTGATATTCAACGCTCATCGCTAACCCGTCGATTTTTAGCTCGACACAGAATTCTACTGGACCATATTCACTTTGGATCTTATCGATAAAATCAGTGACTTCCTGTTGATTATAAACATTGCCTAACGACAGCATCTGTCGTTTATGTTTGATTTTCTTAAAGCTTTCAGAGATCCCTCCACCAACCCGATGAGATGGCGATAAGACATCATCAAACTCCGGAAATTGCTTTTCAAGATCACACAACTCTAACATCAAACGATCATATTCAGCATCATCCACCGAAGATGCATTATTGACATAATATTCATGATTATAACGATTGATCAAAGCTCTAAGTTGATCGATCCGTGCTTTACTCATTGTGCACCTCTACTTTAGATAGATATTGAGGAGAAGCCATTATTTTTTTGATCCCATGCGGAAACTCAAACATGATCTCGGCCAAATTCCCATTGAGCGAGATGATTTGACCTTCTCCATACACTGGATGCAAGACCCATTCTTTTACCTTGAATGCTGTTCTAGGTCCATTGCTCATCTTGTCCCCAAATCCAGTCACATCTCTTTCTTTAACGTTAAGTTTTATTTCTTTAGGATGTTCATAATCATAATTGACCCCAATATGATCGATGTGTTTATCATTGATCTCTTCAATGAAACGGCTCATTCTTCGGGCTGAACCTAAGATAAAACTATACCCCTTGGTTTCTGACAAGAACAATTTATGCTTGGCTCGGGTATAGGCCACATATGCCAAGCGACGTTCTTCTTCAAGACCCCGTTTGCCTTCAGCCATGGCTCTTTCATTAGGAAAGATGCCTTCACTCATCCCCACCACAAAAACCGTCCCAAACTCAAGCCCTTTGGCGGCATGGACCGTCATCAAGGTCACAAAGTCTCCGGCCGATACTTCATTGCGTTCACCATACAGTGAAACCATCTGCAAGTATTCATCCAAACCACTTTCAACATATTGATTTTGAAACAGATCGATATCGTTGATCAATTCTTTGATGTTTTCTAGTCGATCTGTTTCATTGTTGGCTTCATACAAAAAGCGAATCCCACTCTCATTGGCAACCAGTTCAAATAGATCCGTTAGTTTCATCGAAGAAACTTTTGATTTCCAATTTTCAACCATCTCTACAAAATCATCGATGGTCGATTGGATCTTGCCTCTAAAAGGCTTTTCAGTCTTGGTGATCTCATACATCGTCACCCCTTTTTGTTTAGCAAGATCAAAGATCGTTTCAATCGTTTTATCGCCTAAACCTCGTTTAGGTTCATTGATGATCCGTTTAAAGGCCAAATCATCGTTATGAACGATCATGCGTAAATACGCCAACATATTCTTGACTTCAGCACGATCATAAAATCGCGTCCCACCATAGATCACATAAGGAATCTTTGCATCCAACATCCCTTTTTCTATCGAACGTGATAAATAGGATGCCCGATACAAGATCGCGATGTCTCTATAGAGACAATTCGCATGCAGTTTCTTGATTTTATCAGCGATCCATTTGGATTCATGTTCCTCAGATGCGAAAGTACAATGCGTGACCTTATCATCGCTTTTACGCTGGGTAAAAAGATCCTTGTCTTCACGATATTGATTGAACTTAATCAAAGTATTCGCAGCCCCTAAGATATGATCCGTTGAGCGATAATTCTCATTCAACACAATGGTTTCAGTCCCAACATAATCTTTGGGAAAATCCATGATGATGTTGACATTGGCCCCTCGCCACGTATAGATCGTTTGATCAGGATCCCCTACCACATACACTTGATTGGTGGGTCCAGCCAATTGTTTGATCAATTTATATTGGACATTATCGATGTCTTGGAATTCATCGACATGGATGAAATTGAACCGTCTTTGCCACTTATGTAATATGTCAATAAACAGATCAAACATCTTTACCGTCACCAAAAGCAGATCATCAAAATCTAGGGCATACAAAGCCTTTTGCCGATCGACATAATATTGATAGACTTTGGCTTTCTCTTGTTCACCATAATGGAAACCAGCCAGTTCCATGGCCCTTTGCGGTGTAATCTCAGCCCCTTTATTGGCTCCGATATAATCGATGTCAGTATTGATGTTGTGTTTTTGTTTGTCGAGATTTAGTTCACGATAAGCTTCTTTAACGATGGTCTTTTGGTCATCTTGATCCAGCACTGTAAAGTTTCTGGGCAGTTTCATCGCAGGTCCATCTTCTCTTAAGATCCTGACACATAAAGAGTGGATCGTTGAGACATGGACTCCAGCTGAGCGATCTCCAATATATGAGATCAATCTTTCTTTCATCTCATTGGCTGCTTTGTTGGTAAATGTGATCGCAACGATCGATCCTGGAAAAATTCCTAGATCGACAACCAAATGAGCCACACGCGAAATCAAAACCCGAGTCTTACCGCTGCCTGCTCCGGCAATGATTCGGGTATATTTACTGCTGGCTAATACAGCCTTTTCTTGGTTAGGGTTTAAATGTTCGAGAAAGTTCATGTTGTTACGGGTTTATTATATCAAAGTATCTGCCATTAAGGGATGACTGACCATAAAATCAGACATCATCATTAATTATGGGTCATTTCACAAAATCGGTGATTATGGCTTTAATAGACATTTTTTTAGCATGATTAAGGGTATTTGGTGTTAAGTTGTCAAACTACTTTTGCATAAAGCAAGTTTAATGGTTTAAAAAGACTATACTGTGGGTGTAAGATCTTGAGAAAATGATAAGCAATCGATTATGATCACACTGATCAAGACTCAAACTTACTAAAGTGCCAGCATTTATAATTGTGTTGACCACTCCAACGTGTACAAGAGCCTTTGATCCAAAGTGGATTACATCGGCCATAAATATATATGAATAGGAAAAAAGATCATTTGATCCCTTTTGACTTTTATTCTCTTTGTAAAAGTATTTTGGAAATCATGTGATTAAACCTTGTTCGTACTAAAGGAGCTTGAACTATGGAAAAAGATGTAACACTAAGTTTAGAAGAAGTAACTCAGGAATTACTCGAAGTGACTACCTCCTTGTCTTTTAAACTCAACCTTAAGACATTACAGGTGGCTGAACTTCTTTTAGCTAATAAAATGTTGACAATTGAAATCCAGGATAAAGCAAATCGGATCGCTGAATTGTTGAAAGTCAACCAAGATCATGCCAAAGAATTAACCCATAAGAAACATCAAAACAAGTCATATCGTACTGCCCTCAGGAATATCGAAAAGGCAAGATTAAATCTAGAAAAGTATCATGAATATACTAAAAGTGTCTTGGATTCCAACCTGGATTCATTTGCGATGGTTGGATTAGATGGGCTAATCAAAGATGTCAATTTGGCCATGTTGAGAAGCTTAGGGCTTAGTCGAAGTAAGACCTTGGGAACAAATTTCAATACCCATTTCTTACCTCCAGAAAAAGCCGATCAATTGATTTATAAAGCAAAAAAAGATAAAGAAATACACAACTATGAATTAAACATCAAACACAAGACAGGGAAAGAAACTCCCGTCTTGGTCAATGCCTCATTGTATAAAAACAATGAAGGTGAAGATGTTGGTGTCTTTACCGCATCTAGGGATCCTAAGACAAAAATTAAAACTTAAAATGGCCTTACGGCCATTTTACTTGAGTGATTTAAATGCGTTTTCTAAGCGATCAAAGGCTTCTTTTAGCATGCTTTGAGGACAAGCAATATTGAGACGGATAAACCCCTCACCACTTTTCCCAAACCAAGATCCATCATCGACCGCGATCTTGACCTTATGACTCATGAAATCTGGCAGATCTTTTGCTAAAACTCCACTTTGTCTAAAATCGATCCACAATAAATAGGTTCCTTGCGGTTCAAACAGTTGGAGTTGCGGAAAACGAGTTTGTAACTGATGTCTTACATAGTCTATGTTGGATTGAAGATAGACAATCAATTCATCGACATCCTTTCCACAATGATCATAGGCAGCACATAGTGCTGTTTCCCCAAACACATTGATCATATTGGTGTGGGTCTTTTGAGCAGCTAGATTGTAAGCTTCATGTTTGAGCGGATCTTTGATGATGACGGCAGATGTTTGAAGTCCAGCCAAATTAAAGGTCTTCGAAGGTGAAATGAAACATAAGGCATTGTTAGTGAATCGATCTTCTAAATGCATCACAGAGATGTGTTTATAGGGCGGATAGACGATATCTTGATGGATCTCATCGGATAAGATCACCACATCATGTCTTAAGCAGATTTCAGAGATCTGAATCAGTTCCTCTTGAGTAAATACACGAGCTAATGGATTATGCGGATGACATAGGATCATCAGTTTTGTTTTAGGATCAGAAGCTTTACGTTCAAGATCATTAAAATCAATCATATAAGCCCCATCTTTTTCAATCAAAGGATTTTCAACAATCACGCGAGTTACATTCTCTACGATGGTTCTAAAAGGATAATACACCGGGGTTTGTATAATGACTTGATCTTGGACTTCACTTAATGCCAAGATCGCATTGGTGATGCCTTTAAGGACACCCGGGCTAAATTCTACCCAAGACATATCTACTTGACTTTGATGTCGATTCAACATCCAAGAACTGACACTTTGTCTAAAGCGATCAGAAACCATCGTATATCCAAAGATTCCATGATCTACTCTTTTATTTAAGGCATCTATAATGGGTCTTGGACATTCAAAATCCATATCAGCAACCCAAAAGGGAGTGACATCCGCTTGTGGATCAACGTTGAATATGCTGGGTAACGCATCCCATTTGATACTATTTGTATTTTTTCTAGACGGTAATTTATTGTAGTCGACGCTCATATTGCTCCTTTAACATCATAAAAGCCTTCTGAAACAGAAGGCTTACAGACTGATGACAATTGCACCTTTTATAAGAGGTGCTTTTCTTTTGGGTATAAAAAAACAGCGAAATCGCTGTTTGAGAGAGAAATATTGAAGTTTTAG
>WSYG01000036.1 GCA_009773735.1 Erysipelotrichaceae bacterium | reverse complement strand
GATCAAGTTCTTATCCGATGTGCAAATATTATTAAAAGTTGCATAAGGGAAAGTGACAAAGCATACCGATTTGGCGGTGAGGAATTCATAATAATTTTAAACCGTTGCAACAAAAATGAAGCATATAAAATTGCACAAAGTGTTGTGGGGAAAATTCGTGATGAAAGAGATTCGTCTTATCCAAATATAACGATTTCGGCAGGTGTCGCCTCAATGCCGGAAGATTCTTTAACTATTGAAAACACAATTAAGGCAAGTGATTTCGCTTTATTGACCGCCAAAAAACAAGGAAAAAATCAAGTGGTGATTTACGATAAAACAACGATGGTATATTATAGTAGAGATGAAATTTCAAAGAATTCTCTACTTTAAGAACAGAACTTTTTTATATGTTATTGCCCAATAATTAATTTCTGTTTCAAACGGCTATTCATGAGTACTACATATGCTTTGGATGCCGAATTCGGAAATCGAAGAAAAATGAGTTAGATTAGTCTCAAAAGCTTAGTAAGAAAGTTCAATAGTCAACCGATTATGATGTTGTTACCGTTTTGTTCAAAATTGGCTCTCATGCAGGTCCTTGATATTATGCTCTATGTGGGTACATCGTTAACAAATTGTATAATAATGGCCTGAATCAAATCTTTCTTTCCTAAGGATCAAAAGCACAATTAGGTAAGCTTCTCGGTATTCGTCGGGTTAGCCGATTACTCTTTTATAAGATTACGAAATATAAATTTGAAAGAAAAAATCATATGTTTGGTATCGAAACTAAGTTTGAACTTGTGAGAACCAACTTGAAAGAGATTGGTTATTTTGATGAGCACACTCGCCAAGTATAGATTCGTTGTTTCAACTGAAGGTTGCTCATAATGTTCTTGATGATAAAATGGCTGGTGTGACCGCAAGATCTACCAAGTATCCTGAGAGTGAACATCAAGAAGCGGTAGAATATGTAACTGAATAAAATATCTGACATTATGTCATCATATCGAAAAACTAGGTTTTGTCTGTTCCGTCAGAAACCTTTAAACTGCTGATATGTATGCTTTAACGAATTGAGCTGAAAGGTATAGGAAATCGTCACATAAAAGGTCTTAAATTCATAGCTGAAGAATCCAATCATGAGGATCTTTTGGATTATCGTCCAAGTCTAAGAGCTATTTCGGAAAGTGAGAACGCAAGAACTTTACGTGAAGCGAATAATTAAGTAATAGATTAGAAACTTAGCAAACAGATCCTGGTCTAAAATTTGAAAGACACAGTCTTATGCTTTTTTGTTCTCTCAATTCCGATATGGCGAAAAATTACTCTTGCTAAACTCAAATGATCGATCAACCCGAGCAGTTATTAATTGACTTTGGATTTCGTCAGACACGTGTTTGAATTATGAGTAATGATGCGAGGATTGAGTTTGGTGATGGAGACCTTGAAATGACAATTGAGAGCCAAACGAGATTATCAATTCGTGCGAATCTAGAAACCTAGGATGTGCATACACTGCCCTTGACTTAAAAGGACAAATAATGGTAGTGTAAACGAAGGAATTACAAAATATGAATATACATAACATACTATACAGGTATGTTATGTATACAATAATGATTGACAAATGTCTTAAATCAATTTAAAATGATTCTGTGAACAAAATGCTGTGAAAAGAAATAGTAGCTTCACTGAAACCAACAGAGAGAAGTCCGCTAGCTGAAAGTGACTTCTGGTAGATGTGATGTGAATGCGTCTTGGAGCAAAGGCAACGAAAATGTAGTTGCCTGCAGGTACGCCTGTTATAGCGTTAGGGTATGATTGTACCCGAAAAGATGGGTTGAATTTTTATTTGACCCAAAAAGAGTGGAACCGCGGAAAGACTATCGCCTCTTATTGGCTTTAGTCTTTTTATTTTTATCACAGCAACAGGAGGAACCATGAACTCACAACATTATTTTGACTTGATTGCACATAGGTGGAACCAGATCCGCCAAAATTACTTTAAAGAGGATATCCGACCGCTGATATTTGAGAAGGTTGATTTTAAAAACCGAATTGTAGCGGATTTAGGGTCCGGAACAGGTTATCTGGCATTGGAAGAAGCACGCCAGGCACAAATCGTATTCGCACTGGACCAATCTCAAAACATGCTCGATCACTTGGTTAGGAAGGCTAGAATTCAAAAACTGTCTAACATCTTTGCCATAAAGTCAGATTTGAGTAATAGCGTACTTATACAGGAGCAGATCGATATTGTATCCATGAACATGGCATTACATCATATAGAAAATCCAGCAGATATGATAAAAGAAATATATCAAATGTTGGTACCGGGTGGAACCTTCGTATTAAGCGATGTCATGGAACATGAAGGCGAGTGGGCTAAAACCGAAATGCACGATAAATGGTTAGGTTTTACTTTAAAAGATATTGAGAGTTGGATTAAACAAGCTGGATTTATCGAACCATCGGTTATTGATACTGGGTATATCGCAGTATCAACAAGTGTTAAAGGTGAAACAATTACACCGCACATTTTTATGGCAATCGCGAAAAAAGGAGATCAACTCACGTGAAAATAGAAACGATGACTATTCACGGAGGTAACACAATCGATCAACTAACAGGATCGGTTAATACCCCGATTTATCAAACCGCCACGTTTAGACAAATATCCATGGGTGTCAATTCAGGTTATGAATATGCACGTACAAAAAATCCCACTCGCAGTGCATTGGAAAGCTTGATTAGGGATTTAGAAGAAGGTGATGAAGGTTTTGCATTCAGTTCAGGGATGGCTGCGATCACAACGGTTTTGTCCTTGTTTAGTCAAGGTGATCGAATCCTGATTTCAAACAATCTTTATGGAGGGACATATCGTGTCATCGATAAAGTGTTTAAACGATTTGGTATTAATTACACTATGATCGATACAAGTGATCTACTCAATGTTGAAAATGCTTTTTCCATTGCATATAAAGCGGTTTTTATCGAATCACCCACGAATCCTTTACTCGGAATCAGTGATATCGCCGGCATATCAAGAATCGCCAAAATGCACAACTCAATTTTGATTGTAGATAATACTTTTATGACGCCTTATCTCCAAAAGCCTCTATTATTAGGCGCTGATGTCGTCATTCATAGCGGAACTAAATATCTAGGCGGACATAGCGATCTTATGCAATGGGTGCTATACTCGGCCCACAAGATTCTTTTCTCCTAATTCGAGGCATAAAGACACTGGCGATGCGGATGGATCGGCATCTTGAAAATACAGAAGAGATCTTGGAATTTCTTCAGACAAATCCAAATGTGGTTAAAATATATCATCCAAGTCTTTTGGATCATCCAAATCACATTTTAGCATACACCCAATCCAAGGGCAGTGTCGGAATGATCTCATTCGTATTGGATGATTCCATCCATATCAATATCTTTTTATCTTCACTTAAAACAATAAGTCTGGCAGAAAGCCTGGGCGGAATTGAATCACTCATCTCCCATCCGGCATCCATGACGCATGCCAGCTATCCTGCGGCGTATCGAGCATCGATCGGGATAGTCGATCAACTGATTCGCCTTTCTGTCGGTTGTGAACATTACTCGGACTTAATTGACGATTTGATGCAAGCTTTCGCGCTGGCGCGTGTACTGTAATGGCACTCTTTAGAGATCCGAAGGAACTTGTCAAAGACACTCCGTTGTTGTTGCTTGAAGCGTTTAGAGTGAATGAAAACGTTAATATCTATGTAAAGTTGGAATTACAGAACCCTGCAGGAGGAGTTAAAGACCGCATCGGTATCCATATGGTCAATCAACTCTTCAAAACAAAGAAATTAAAACCAGGCATGACGATTGTTGAGGCTACAGCTGGAAATACCGGATTGGGATTGGCATTCGCACTCGTAAATACTGGAGTGAATTTGATCTTGGTCATTCCAACTAAGTTTTCAATCGAGAAACAGCAATTGTTGCGTGCAATGGGAGCGCAAGTAGTGAACACAGATGAGAATCTTGGCATGCAAGGAGCAATAGATAAGGCAAAGCAAATTCGTAAAAGTATTCCAGAAAGTCTATCGATTAACCAATTCGACAACCCTGAGAATCCAAATGCACATTACCTGAGTACGGGTCCCGAAATATATCGGGATCTTGAAGGGGATATTCAGTATTTTGTAGCTGGAGCAGGTTCGGGTGGGACGTATAGTGGAATAACACGATACTTGAAAGAGCAGGATCGAAAGATTATTGGAGTCTTGGCTGATCCCGACGGATCGATTATTGGTGGAGGTATTCATGGACAATATGCGATTGAAGGGATAGGAAATGGATTCATTCCACAGACTATGGATCTTTCTTTGGTTGATCAAATAATCAAAGTAAGCGATGCACAAGCCTTTACGATGGTTCGAGAAATTGCTGCAAAAACGGGATTATTTGTGGGAAGTTCTTCCGGTGCGAATCTTGCAGCGGCAATCAAATTAGCAAAAACTTTAGAACGTGGAAACATAGTAACCATATTCTACGATCGAGGTGAGCGATATTTAAGTCAAAACATCTTTATGGAGAAGAAGTAAATACAAATAGAAAGGATACCGACTTAACGTCGGGAATTAAAATGGAAAAAATAAAAAGTTTTACGGTTAATCATATAAATCTTGAACCTGGAATCTACGAATCCAGACGTGACTTCGTTAACGGAATACCAATAATCACATATGATTTAAGAATAACAAAACCTAATTCTGAACCAGTAATGAATACAGCCGAGGTGCATACGATTGAACATCTCGGTGCAACTTATCTTAGGAATCATAAAGAATTTAAAGATCGAATACTTTACTTCGGTCCGATGGGATGCCGAACAGGTTTTTATCTCTTAATGATTGGAGAAATCGAATCTTTATCAATTCTTACGTTAATCAGTGGTATGTTTGCATTCATAGCCGACTTTAATGAGGTGATCCCGGGTTCCGAAGCAAAAGACTGTGGAAATTACTTAGACCACAATTTACCGATGGCCAAGTTTGTTTCAGAGAAATGTTTGAACTCATTAGAATTCATAAATAACTTATCTTTCGAATACCCATAAATCATAGTAAATAATGTGAAATTTGAAAAATTTGCTTGATAAATACCCTTGGGGGGTATATTATTGAGTTACTGGACATCCAAGTTGCGTCATCTCGAAACAATTTACGGTAAAGTTTAACGTCCAAGACATAGATTGTCAAAAATTGTTGAATTGCATGCTATGTTGTATTATGTAAGTGTTAAGCAAACTTGGAAGGGAAATTGAATTTAGATTATTAATGTCAATAATCTAGGAAAGGAAAATTAATGGAAGACAAAATAAGAGATTCGAAGAATATTGAAATGGATCATAGTAAAATGGACCATCACAATCATGGAACGATGGAGCATGAGCATGATACTCCACAGACACCTAAACTCACCGAACCGACAGAACACAGTGAGACGGTCCACAGTAAGATGGACCACAGTAAAATGGGTCATTCCGGTCAAGAAACGATGGAGCATGCACATCATACTCCGCAGCCGCCAAAACTCACCGAGCCGACAGATCATAGTAAAATGGATCACAGTAAAATGGACCATAGTAATATGGACCATGGTGCATTGGATCACGAAACTGAAGCCCAAGCGGGACATGAGGATCATCATGATCATCATTTGATGATGGTAAATGATTTCAAACGACGTTTCTTTGTATCACTCTTTATTACTATTCCTATTTTATTACTATCTCCGATGATACAGATGTTTATGAAAGTCGATTGGAGGTTCGCAGGGGATACATATATTTTGTTTGCTTTATCCACAGTGTTGTTCATTTATGGAGGAAAACCCTTTTTGACAGGTGCAGTGGATGAAATTAAAAAGAAGTCACCAGCCATGATGATGCTGATTGCGCTCGCAATTTCGGTCGCATACATCTATAGTGCATTGACAGTCTTTGTCCTGACAGGTGGTGATTTCTTCTGGGAATTAGCAACCCTTATCACGATCATGTTACTGGGACATTGGATAGAAATGAAATCAATCTTAGGTGCTTCCAGAGCACTTGAAGAACTGGTTAAGTTGATGCCGGATGTTGCCCATATGATTCACGATGATGGGGAGATCATGGATCATCCTGTGGGACACTTTAAAGTGGGATTCAATGTGTTGGTAAAACCAGGTGAAAAGATACCACTCGATGGAACCATCTACGAAGGAATCTCTTCCGTCAACGAATCCATGATGACCGGGGAATCCGTCCCCGTTGAAAAGACTACTGGTGACGAAATCATTGGCGGTTCAATCAATGGAGAAGGCGTCCTGAAATTTACTGTTTCTCGAGTTGGTGAAGCGACATTCTTATCCCAAGTCATTAAACTTGTTAGAGAAGCTCAAGCTTCAAAATCAAATACTCAACGCTTAGCCGATGTAGCAGCGAAGTGGCTCTTCTACATAGCCGTTGTTGGCGGGATTACCACGTTTACAGTATGGATATTATTAGGAAAAGACTTGAGTTTTGCGATCGAACGCGCAGTAACCGTCATCATTATCTCTTGCCCTCATGCCTTAGGCTTGGCTACACCACTAGTAACGGCTGTTTCAACTAGCATTGGTGCTAAAAAAGGATTATTGATCCGAAATCGTGCGGCATTTGAAGATGCCCGGAGATTGAATGCGGTAGTGTTCGATAAGACAGGGACACTGACAGAAGGCGAATTTGGAATTACCGATATCTTCTCGAACAAGTACACCGAGAAAGAATTTCTAACTTTAGTTTATTCAGTTGAATCAAATTCTGAACACCCTATTGCCAAAGGATTGGTTAGTGAAGGTAAAAAGCGTAATCTTGAGACGCTCAAAGTCAATGATTATCAAGCTTTGCCAGGTAAAGGTCTCATCGCAAAGGTTGCAGGAAGAGAGATGAGAATTGTAAGCCCTGGGTACTTGACCTTAGAAAAAATCGATTTTGATAGAGTCGCCTATGAAAAACTGGCTGCTGAGGGTAAAACGGTTATCTTCGCACTTGAAGAGGGCAAGTTAATCGGATTTATTGCGCTATCGGATATCATTAGAGACTCGGCAATTGAAGCAGTCGCGACATTGAAAGAGATGAATATTGAATCCATCATGCTGACCGGAGACAATACGAAAGTCGCAAATTATGTAGGGAAGAAGATTGGTATCGATCAAATTATCGCCGAAGTGTTGCCCCAAGACAAGGCAAAGAAAATCGATGAATTGATTAAATCTGGCAAGAGAGTAGCAATGACTGGTGATGGCATTAATGATGCGCCTTCACTTGCTTTGGCGGACTTAGGTATCGCTATCGGAGCTGGAACAGATGTTGCGATTGAAACCGCAGATGTTATCCTCGTCAGAAGCAATCCGTTGGATGTTGTGAATATCCTTAAATTATCTAAGGCGACCTATCGTAAGATGATCCAAAATCTTTTGTGGGCGACTGGTTACAATATTGTTGCCTTGCCTTTAGCGGCCGGAGTCCTTTATAATCAAGGGATTCTGATCAGCCCAGCATTGGGTGCCGTATTCATGTCTCTCAGTACAATCATTGTTTCAATAAATGCCAGATTACTTAAAATTGATTAAGTGAGCATAATTTAAGACAAAAAGAAACCTGCGTGAGTGGGTTTCTTTTTGTCTTTGTCTTCCAAAAAATAATGCATCGCATTTTAATTGGTTAGTGCGCGCTTCTACATAAGTTCTCCATAACTAATTTGTAAACTAATACTGTCTTCAACAAAAATGAATGTGGTTCATTACCAAAATAACAAGGGTGAGAACCACATTAAGCAGATACCATAGGACTGTATGGTACCAAAATTGAACAACGGAGGGAAAGAATTATATGCAACAAACGCTTCGAATATCAGGAATGACTTGCGCTGCTTGTGCGCAGAGAATTGAGAAAGTGACGGGGAAACTTGTTGGTGTTTCTGAATCAAGTGTAAATTTCGCAACAGAAAAACTTACGGTTAACTTTGATGAAAAAGTGATTAATTATTCAGACATTCAAAGTGCAGTCAGCAAAGCGGGTTATGAACTTCATATTGAACAAAGTGAAAAACAAGTCACGATTCCCATTGAGGGGATGACCTGTGCCTCTTGTGCTCAAAGAATAGAAAAGACGGTCTCAAAATTGAATGGGGTAAGTTCAGCAAATGTAAATCTTGCGACCGAAAAAGCAACGATCCATTATGATCCTTCAAAGATCAGGCTTTCTCAGATAAAGTCAGAAATCATCAAGATTGGATACAAACCTTTGGAGAGTATTGGTGTTGATAAAGTGGATGAAGATAAGGCTAGAAAGCAAAAAGCGATTAAAGTCTTATGGATTAAATTCGTTGTTTCATCCGTATTTAGTATTCCACTATTCTATCTCGCTATGGCGCCGATGATTAAGTGGTTATCCTTACCGGTTCCTGAATTCCTAGATCCAATGACATTTCCGCTGGTCTTTGCCTTCGCTCAGATTGCATTGGTCATTCCTGTATTGATTGCGGGAAACCGGTTCTTCGTGGTTGGATTCAAAGCAATTTGGCAAAGATCACCCAATATGGATTCCTTGATCGCGATGGGGACAACCGCCGCTGTGCTCTACAGTTTATATGCAACCTACCTTATCTCAATAGGAACATTCTCGGCTGTTGAAAACATGTATTTTGAAACAGCAGGCGTCATCATCTCCTTGATTTTGTTAGGGAAATATCTGGAATCAGTTTCTAAAGGTAAAACTTCTGAAGCGATCAAGAAACTAATGGGCTTAGCACCAAAAACGGCACTCGTCATTCATAACGGGGAAGAAGTCATCATTCCAGTAGAGGAAGTTGAAGTGGGTGATGTTCTAATCGTTAAACCAGGTGAAAAGATTCCAGTCGATGGTCAAATCACTGTTGGATATACCGCAATTGATGAATCCATGTTAACTGGAGAATCTATGCCAGTTGAAAAGAAGATCGGTGATGTAGTTTATGCAGCCAGTATCAATACTAATGGCTTGATTCATTTTAAAGCCACAAAAGTTGGGGCGGACACAGCCTTAGCTCAAATCATTAAACTGGTTGAGGATGCTCAAGGATCAAAAGCGCCGATCGCTCAGATGGCAGATATTGTCTCCGGATACTTTGTGCCAATCGTCTTTGTTATTGCGACTCTCGTTGCTGCGATTTGGTTTCTTAGTGGCCAAACCCTGACCTTCTCATTGTCAATCTTCATCGCCATTCTGGTCATCGCATGCCCATGTGCGCTTGGTTTGGCAACACCGACTGCAATCATGGTTGGAACCGGTAAAGGGGCTGAGAATGGAATTTTGATTAAAGGTGGTGAAGCGTTAGAAACTGCCCACAAAATTAATACGATTGTATTCGATAAAACAGGAACACTTACTGAAGGCAAACCAGCGGTCACAGACATTGTGGTTGTGCCGGGATATTTGTCTGAAGCGCTTATCCTTCAGATTGCTGCATCGGCTGAGAAGGGGTCTGAACACCCTCTAGGTCAGGCTATTGTTAGAAGAGCTGAACAAGACAAAATTGAATTCCAAAGTATTGATTCATTTGAAGCCATTCCAGGTCATGGAATTAAAGTAAAAATCAATCAACTTTCTGTGTTACTCGGAAATCAGAAATTAATCCGTGAAAATAACATCGAGCTTAAGGAATTTGAGAAAATCTCTGATGACCTAGCAGATCAGGGGAAAACACCCATGTTTATTGCGGTTGAAGGACGATTTGCCGGAATCATTGCTGTCGCTGATGTTGTAAAACCAAGCAGTGCAAGAGCCATCCAGAAACTCAATAAAATGGGTATTCAAACCATCATGATCACAGGTGACAACAAAAAGACTGCTGCTGCAATTGCCAAACAAGTAGGGATCGATCGTGTATTGTCTGAGGTATTACCTCAGGATAAAGCCTCTGAAGTTAAGAAAATACAAAACGAAGGCCGTATTGTTGCGATGGTCGGTGATGGAATTAATGATGCTCCGGCTTTAGTACAAGCCAATGTGGGAATTGCGATTGGATCTGGAACAGATGTCGCGATGGAATCCGCAGATATTGTCTTGATGAGAAGTGATTTGATGGAAGTGCCTACGGCCATACAGTTAAGTAAGAGCACAATCCGTAATATCAAGCAGAATTTGTTTTGGGCCTTTGCTTACAACGTTTTGGGAATACCCTTGGCTGCAGGCGCACTTTACATCTTTGGCGGTCCAGTATTAAACCCCGTCTTCGCAGCCGCAGCGATGTCATTATCTTCTGTATCTGTATTAACCAATGCATTAAGACTAAAATCATTCAAACCCTATAACTAGGAAGAAAAGGAAAAACAAAATGAAAAAGTTAGCGATCGTTTCTGGAGTTTCAGCATTAGTTTTAGCAGGATTAGTAGGTTGCACCCAAACGGATGTCGTGGCTAAGTATGGTATTTCATCTTTTAATGAAGTTGTTGAACTGAGTGATGTCACTGCTGATTCAGAGCTAAACGCATGGTCTTTGAGTGCCCCAGATGGCTCAGCACGCTTCTTGTTCAGCACCAACTTCAAAACGACTGCTCCTCATGATGTGATGGCCGAAATCGATGCCCAACCGTTTATTGACGCTGGTTTAGATGTCACTAAATTACCAGCCGGAATGTTTATTGATGGCATGATCATGGTTGGACAGGCTTTGGGAGAACAAGAATTTTCGGCAAATGCCCAAGCAACCCCAGAAGCCTCATTTAAAGAATTGGTGAAACTGAGCAGAGTCACCTTAGGATACCACGAGGCACTCGCCCACTATGGGATTGATTTGGGTGATGGCAATAAATTTGAATGGGCCAAAGATTTGGCAGCCAATGATAAAGACATTGTATTTGTGCTTGATCCGGTTGTATTTGCGGATGCCGGTGTTGATGTAGCTAATGTTAGTGGCTGGGTGTTTGCCAAAGTTGAAGTCATGGATGCTTCTGGAAATAAAGTAGAAGTTGAAAAATTATTAAAACCCTTCAACTTAAAATAAAAATGAAAGAAAGCGAAACAAGCGACCCCAGATTTCAGATGAAGATAAAATCTGGAGGTCGTGCTCGATGTAACAGCCAAGATTTGACACTTAGACTCAACAAAATAGAAGGTCAAATCAAAGGAATTAACAAGATGGTAGTCAATGAAGAGTGCTGCGATGACATTTTAGTACAAGTCAACGCAGCACAAGCCGCTCTCTATTCAGTGGGTAGACTAATCTTGGAAAACCATATTCAACACAGTTTAAAGGATCGACAAGGTGCAGTTGATGATCAAACAATCGATGATTTGTTTGTCTCGATTAAGCGTCTTCACCAAATTGGTAATTAGTTTAGTAAAACTAAGGAAAGAAGAGTTATGAATAAACACAGTGGGCAAAGGATGCCAAAGTGGTTGTTGATTATATGTATCGGAGCTCCGATTTTAGGTCTTGCTGCTTGGTTATTGATTCCTGGATCGGGTACCTCAATTGTTAAATTGTTGCCTTATGCGCTGTTTCTACTTTGTCCGCTTTCACACTTTCTGATGATGCCCCTAATGCACAAATCGAAGGATCATCACAGTGAAGGTCAAGTGGAAGAAAACGGTTCAAAGGAAAAACCGAGTTGTCATTAGTGCTATATAAGAATTTATTAGTAGATAAAAATGATCACACTCAAAGTGCCAAATTGCGAGTGTTGTAAGGAGGCAAGAGATGGAAAAGTTCGAAAGAAAAAAAACCGTATAGAGAGTAAACTTCGTAAAACCGGTGGGATCATCAGCGTAAAAGCCAGTTACTCGACAAATACAGTGCGAGTGACATACCACGATGATGTTGTTAGCCTAAGAGAAATAAAAAGGGCAATCGAATCCTTGGAGTACAAAGTCAAAGGGGATTCGAATATCTCCTCTGTAAAAGGCGAGAAAGCTGTAAGTACCAAAGAAAAGCTAATCGACATCTTAACCATCTTTGTCATCCTGTATATCTTGTACATGATTGCCAATAAATTTGGATTACTGAATGTGTTCAATGTGTTCCCGGAAGCTAAAGCCGGTATGAGCTTTGGCGTGTTGTTTGTGATTGGTATCTTGACTTCGGTTCATTGCGTTGCCATGTGTGGCGGCATCAATTTATCCCAATGTGTTCCTCAAAAAGTTGAAACCGGCACTAAAGGCGGGATTAATAATCTAATGCCAAGTATTTTGTACAATGCTGGTAGAGTAGTATCTTATACAATTATTGGTGGTGTTGTTGGTGCCTTAGGATCTGTCGTAAGTTTCTCAGGTCCTGCAAAGGGCATTGTGGCCATCGGAGCCAGTATCTTCATGGTCATCATGGGAATCAATATGCTCAATATATTCCCTAGCTTAAGAAGATTCAATCCAAGAATGCCCAAGGTCTTTGCCCGATTGATCGGTAAAGAAAAAGGTGTGAGTAAGAATCGCCCGTTCTATGTTGGACTTCTGAATGGATTAATGCCCTGTGGACCCCTTCAAGCAATGCAGTTATATGCACTTTCAACCGGTGATCCAATAAAAGGTGCCTTGTCTATGTTGGTCTTTAGTTTAGGTACTGTTCCTTTGATGTTTGGGTTAGGTGCTCTAAGTTCTTTCTTAAGCAAACAATTCACTGCTAAAATGATGCAAGTTAGTGCGGTATTGGTTATCGTTTTGGGATTCGCTATGTTTCAAACAGGGTTAGCGGTATCTGGGATTCAATTGCCATCCTTCTCGGTAAGTCATCTATTCAATTTTGGTGGAGGTAGTGGCGCTGGTGTTGTTGCTGAGGTTGTTGATGGAGTGCAAACTGTCACCAGCGAAGTTTATAATGGTAGTTATGAACCCATCACTGTTAAAGTTGGTGTGCCAGTCAAATGGACGATTCATGTTGGCGTTGGTCAATTATCAGGATGTAATTATCGATTTGAAATCAAGGCATTGGGTATTCAATACCAACTTGAAGAAGGCGACAATGTACTTGAATTTACCCCAACAAAAACGGGTAAACTCTCTTATAACTGTTGGATGGGTATGATTCGCAGTTCAGTGAATGTCGTTGAATAAAGGTGTTATTAGGTCAAAGTAAGACCAAGAAAGGTTTTAAATGAAAACAGAAGTACTCAACGTTGAGGGAATGTCTTGTTCCCATTGCGTTCATGCCATTACCTCCTCGATTACAGCACTTAAAGGCGCAAAAGACGTTAATGTTGATTTATCCGCTAAAACCGTTAGAATTGAATACGACGCGGAAGAATTGTCGCTCGATTCAATCAAGCTTGCTATTGGTGAAGCTGGTTACGAAGTCGTGTAGAAAATTGCCCAATTCCTCAACGGATTTGGGCTTTAGCCTTTTGGAGGTAACGGATGATGAATAATAAACCAACGATACTAATTATAGATGATGAAGTAAAAATCATTGAGATCGTTAAAGCGTTCTTGGAAACGAAAGGATATAACATCCTCTCTGCCGAAACCGGTGAGCTTGGTTTTGAGTTGTTTAAAAGAAACTCGATCACCTTAGTTTTATTGGATTTGATGTTACCGGGAATCTCAGGTGAGGAACTTTGTGTCAAAATGAGACAAACTTCAAGGGTTCCTATTATCATGTTGACAGCCAAAGTAACAGAAGCAGATCTTGTTAATGGTTTTGATTATGGTGCAGATGACTATATCACGAAACCCTTCGGACTGAAGGAACTGTATGTCCGGGTTGAAGCTGTACTTCGACGATCTAAAAGTGATCTGGTTCCATTATTTCAAAAGAGTAAGTTCGGTGATAATGATTTGATCATCGATTTCGAAAATCGTATTGTTTTGAAGAAACTTGAACCAGTCAGTTTTACACCCAATGAATACAAGATTTTTATCTCACTCATCAAATTCCCGAATAAAACATTTACCCGTGATGAATTGATCCAGATTGCTTTAGGTCAAGATTTCGAAGGTTTCGATCGGGCTGTGGATAGCCATATCAAAAACATTCGACAGAAGATAGAAACTGATCCGAAAAATCCAACGTATATCCTTACAGTGCATGGCATCGGTTACAAGTTTGGAGGTCAATAAATGAAAGGGAGTTTGCGATCAAGGTTAACATTATCGATAGCCGCTGTGGCATTGGTGCTTATTGCGATCATTAGTTCGCTCTCAAGTTACTTTATTAACCAGCAATTTAAATCGTATATTACGAAACAACAAGTCTCTACACTCAATGAAATTGTCTATAGTTTAGGACAACAATATAATCCGGATACTCAAATGTGGAATGTTGACTATGTTCATACGATTGGAATGTATGCCTTATATGATGGGTACATCATCAAGGTATACAATGATTCAGACCAAACCGTGTGGGATGCGGAAATCTGGGATATGTCTGTGTGTGTCCAAATCAAAGAAGACATAACACATCAGATGCTTACAAAGTTTCCTGGGACAAGTGGAAAATTCAGTGATTCTGACTTTTCGATTGAACTGATGGGAAATCAGATTGGGCGAGTGAATGTCACGTATTTTGGACCTTATTTTTACTCGGATAATGATTTCGATTTCTTGAATCAATTGAGTTCAATCCTTTTAATTGTGGGTGCGATCTCACTTTTAGTTTCGATTATCCTAGGATCACTGATTGCCAAACGGATCAGTTCACCGATCCTGAAAACGATCAATGCGACGAGTCAGATTTCTCAAGGAGATTATAAGATCAGAATCAAAGACAGATCGAATTTATCTGAAGTGGATAACTTAATTGAGTCCGTCAATCAATTGGCAAGTTCTTTGGATAAACAAGATAATTTGAAGAAACAATTAACGTCAGATGTGGCTCATGAGCTTCGTACCCCTCTTACAACCTTAAGAATAACCATTGAAGCAATGTTGGATGGGATTATAGAACCTTCACCTGAACGCCTTAAAAGCAGTTATGAAGAGGTGCTTCGAATAACCAACATTGTTAAAGACTTAGAAAGCTTAGCGATCTTGGAAGATGGGAACTTAAAATTGGATAAAACCAAAGTGGATCTCGTTGATCTTGCTAAGCAGGTCGTCAAAAAACTTGAACATCAAATTCATGAAAAAGAAATGGTTGTAACGATCAAAGGGGAATGCGAATCACTGAGTGTCGATGAATCAAGAATGACGCAAGTCATGATCAATCTTCTAACCAATGCCATCAAATATACTCAAGCTCATGGAAACATTACGATTGAGTTTGATGAAACAATCGATGATGTGATGGTGAAAGTGAGCGATAATGGCAGTGGGATTTCAGCCGATGAATTGCCCTACATCTTTGAGCGATTCTATCGTGCGGATAAGTCGCGTAACAGATCAACTGGTGGATCGGGTATCGGGTTAACCATCGTCAAAAGTATCATTGAAGCCCATAAAGGAGACATCCAAGTCGAAAGTGAAGTGGGCGTAGGCAGTAGTTTCATAGTGGTTTTGCCAAAGTAACCAAAAGAAATCTCAAAACGAGATTTCTTTTTCTACATAAATTCTACAAACCTACCGCTTACAATACAGATACAAGGTGATCCATGATGTTGAATGGACAAGGTATCACCAGAAAGGTTTCTATGAAAGCGAATAAGATAAAGACGAAGTTAATTATCGCTGCAGTTTCAATCCTAGTTTTAATCTCTGCTTTTTTTCTACCCACTCTTTTTAATGCGTCAAGTGAAGCGAAGACCCAAATGCTTACAAAGTATGGTTTGAATGGATTGTCTGTCAAAGAAATGGTGAATAAACTCGATAGTGTCACTGATGAGAAATATGGGTTGAATGCCTCTATAACGTCCACGACTTTGATTCTTTATGACAATGAAAAACAATATGATTTTCAATTGCCTAAAAGTGAATTCTATGTTTCTTTCGCGCCGTATCTTAATGAGATTCATCCTTGCCAGACCCACAATTTAGTATCGTGCCGGGGAGAATTATTCAATAAGGAATTTGAGATTTCGATCGTTAAAAAGGATGGCACGGTTATCATGAATCAAAAAGTTAAAAGTATGAATTCCGGCTTTATTGGTTTATGGTTACCCCGAGACATTGAGGCTACCTTAACGATTAACTATAATGGAACCACTGTATCAAAACCACTAACAACGTTTACTAAGAGCGATACCTGCATCACAACGCCGTTAAAGTTGTCATAAAATGAACAACTGCAAATACAAAGGAAAGTGAACATGAAAAAAACCATCTTCATTGAAGGGATGCATTGTAGTCACTGTGCTGGGTTAGTCAATATTGAACTTTTCGGGATAAAAGAAGTGATCGATGTCAAGGTTAGTATTGGTGATAAAACAGCGATTGTCGTGCTTAAAAGCGATGTTTCCAACATCGTGCTTACTAAGGCGGTTGAAAAAGCGGGCTATAAAGTAGTAAATATTAACTAACAAGTGTATGTTGTGGTTGGAGTGAAGTGCTCGGAAGGAGCAAAAATGAAAAAATTTGTTTCATTTGCGTTTATATTAGGATTGTTGATGTTACCTGTGCTCAGTGTCAAAGCTGATAGCATGGATCTCAAAAGTGTAGAAACAATTATTGCTGAAATAAGACAGGACCAAAACATAGCCACCACGGATCCCATCAACATTTCTAAAGTAACGTCTGCCAAACTTGAAGAACTTGGTGATTCCGTAATGGAGCAAGTCGTAGGAAACACTGCAGTTCATGATCGAATGGATATCGCCTTAGGTGGTGATGGATCTGCCAATTTAACGAATGTACATATACGAGTAGGATATAACTATCTGGCAGGTGTCCCCATTACCATGATGACATTCATGGGAGCCGGCGGCATGATGTCCTTTGGTGGCGGCATGATGGGCGGATATGGTTATTTCCCCCAGAATGAAAATTATGTGGGTTATGGCAGCATGATGAGCGGTTATGCGGTGGGTTGGATGGTTGCAGGACTGTTAGGTCTTGTAGCACTCATTATCGGTATTGCTTATCTAGTAACTCGATCATCAAAACAGAAAAGTAGTAGCTCAGGAAGTGATGCATTGAATATATTAAAGACAAGATACGCACATGGTGAGATTACTCATGAAGAATTCTTAAGGATGAGTGAACACCTTAAGTAAATTTAGACATCAAAACTAGGATTAAAATTCCTAGTTTTCTTTTTGAATCATAAACAAAAAAGAGTTTATTTTGCATAAACTCTTTCTCGTAGTTAGTGAATAATCAAGAGTGTAATCTTTTTAGAATCCTTTGATCATCATCTGAATACAAGCAGCTAATTCTTGCCCGTGAAGCCCACAGGAATGAATGCAATTTGCTAGTGCTAAACCAAGCATTGAATACCTCCTTGTCTTTCGACACCTTTAATATAAAGGATTGATATGTAGAAAGTGTGTAGAAGAGAAATTAACAATTAGAAGAAAGTAATGGTGCTTAAATCGGATTGAATATGGGGCGTTTTAGAGCCTTTAAAGACGAGTTTAATGTTAAGCGGATAGTTTGATATAGAAAGCTTAATGGTGATTCTGTACACTTAGAAATGCGGTTAGAATCGTTATTGTTGGACAGCGTTGGTGAATGAATTTTGAATTGGTCAAATGTGATTACATTTGTTAGAAGATAGTAAATTACACAAATTCATTTAGATGATTTATAATAAACAGGCTTCGATAAAATTATGATCCCAATCTTAGGGAACGACTGATTTGGATAGTAGGATGTGCTTTGAAAGAAAGAACATGAGATTGAAATGGATACATTTATCCCAGGATTGATTATGGGTTTTAGAGAAGGGTTGGAAGCATTCTTGATTGTTACGATCATACTTCAATACCTATCTCAAACAAATAGGAATGAGTATAAGAAGTTTGTCTACAATGGAACTATGGCGGGTGTCCTAGCCTCTTTTGTTATTGGGGGAGCGTTGTATGCTGTTTCATCTGCCATTCAGAAAACGGAAGAGATTGCGAAAATCTGGGAAAGTGGAGCTAGTATCGTTGCATTGATATTTGTGACCACGTTTATCTATTGGATGATTAAACACGGAAGCAACATGGTTGTTGAAGTTCAGAACCAAGTTAAGCAGAGTTTATCGAAAGCCGGTTTGTTCAGTGTTGCTTTCATCATGGTGGTAAGAGAAGGCTCTGAAATCGCCATATTCACCTTTGCTGGACAATACGCTTTAGCCTCAATAGGACTGGGAATTTCATTAGCACTAATCCTATCTGTGTTGATCTATAAGTCCATGGTTAAAATCAATCTAAGAATCTTGTTCAACATAACACTTGTTTATCTGATTCTACAGGCTGGATTCCTACTTGGATATGCGGTTCATGAAGGCTTGTCAGCTTTAAAAGCATTGTCTGTAATAAGTGGTGACAATTTCATCTTCACGAAGGCATTTGACTTATCTGGTACAGTCTTTAACCACAAAGAAGGGGTTTTGGGTATTCCTCTGTATGTCTTGTTTGGTTGGTATTCAAAGCCAGAATGGATTCAGTTAATTCTACATTATGGATATATTGTTGGAATGACTTTGGTTTGGAAGAATTTACGTAAGAAATATTAAACAAACTAGATAATCGATATAGAGTTTCAAGAATAAAAAACCTGTATTGGAATAAAAGTAGTTGATCAATTCAAGGTCAACTACTTTCTTTAGTTAGGATGAATCGATTTGGTTTATATTCAAAAGTGTAAACTTGTCTATGCAACACCTCATTTTGATTGAAACCAGAATTTGAGGTAAAATTTTCAACATAAGGCATTCATCACACTTTCGTCACATGTTGGTGTTATGATCGGTTTAGAAACACAAACTTGTGTTTATTAAAGAAAGAAACGGCGAAGTCCAAACATCTCGAGATGAGGATTGAATCGCCAGAGGAAAACAGTATGATGGGCGGATTCGGAAGTTTTGGGTGGGGCAATGGTTTTGGAATGATGAGTGGGTTTGGATGGTTTGGTGGATTTATTTGGTTATTGATTATCGTATTGATCATAATTGGTGTTGTGGCTTTAGTTAATCGTTCGACAAAGAGCCATTATGTTGAACGCAATGGGTCATCAAATAGCTCAGCGGTTGAAATCGCAAAGAATCGATACGCTAAGGGTGAGATTACCAAAGACCAATATGACCAGATTCTAAAGGATTTAAAGTAATCACAATAATCAGCTAAAAAAAGCAATGGAACATCTAAGAAATCTCATTGCTTTTTTATGACCTAAGGCGAATGTTTAATCAACTGCGATTTAATACTTCAATGAGATCAATTTTCAAAAAAGAATCAACTAAACTACCATCGAACTGAGATCCGCTGTTCTTAATGATTTCAGAAATAGCAACCGATGAACTTACCCCTTTTCGATATGGCCGATCAGTAGTCATGGCATCAAAGGTATCCGCAATTGCCACGATTCGAGAACCTAATGGGATCTCATCTCCCACTAACCCATCCGGATAACCTCTCCCATCAAATCTTTCGTGGTGATGTTTTATAATAGATAATGATTTTTCGAGAAACTCAATTCCTGACAGAATATTGATCCCTATTTCGGGGTGTTTCTTCATTTGAGCGTATTCCTCATCATTGAGTTTCCCAGCCTTGTTTAAAATTGCATCTGAAATTCCAATTTTTCCTATGTCATGAAATAGAGTAGCATATTCCAAAGTCTTTATATCATCTTCTGATAGGTTAATTACTTTTGCGATCGCTAATGATATTGTTGATACTCTTGATGAGTGACCTGCGGTATAAGGGTCTCGGGCATCTACTGCGTTTGAAATTGCGATGACAGTATTAACATAGGCTTTATCAATTGTCTTGTTTGCTGATTCCAGTTCTTCATTTTTTAGTTTCAAAGCATCGTTTTGTTTTAGTAATGTTTGTGAGGTCTTATACATAATCCCAATCAATAATGCAAACAAAATAATCAAGCCTCCCACCATTGTAATGACAATTAAAAGCACCAATTCGTTAGCATGAGTTGTTATTATACTATCGGAAAACCGAATAACTACAACACCATTAGAATTGGAGTTGGTAGTAATGGGGATATATAGATCGAAACTCATTGCATTTGGTTGTGAGGGATCATTTGAGTTGAAGGTATTCGATTTTATGAAATTCTTGCGTTCAACGAATAACTGGTCGTAAATGTAAGATATTTTGCTGATTTCTAGGAAAGTTTGATCATCCGTCATAATTATTTTTTTCTGATTATTAAACACTGAAATTGAATGTACATCATAGGCAATAAGGTGGTTTCGAATTTTGGTATCGATGACTTCTTTGATCTCAACAGCCAACATATCATTAGAATCTATATCAAAATCAAGATCAGGAAAAGTAGTATCAATTGCCATTCTGGAGACTTCATATAGATTAAAGACCTTATCATTTCTAATGTGTTGCGACGTTATAGAGGAAAGAATAACCCCCGTAATAATGAACGCTAATAGACTAAATATCGTAAATGATCGAATAAGTGGAGATTTTGACATTGTGCTACCTCTCTTTGAGTTCCTTTGCGGATTTGACACTAAACTATCGGATTAAACATATCATCTATTTGTGTAGAAGTCGTGAATCTTTTAAACTTTTAGGCGTTTCTCAGTTAATAAGAGCCTAAAAGCTGTAACCGGAAAGGGAGTGAACATTAATAGATTATAATGATCCCAAACAAAAGTGGGATGTTTTGAGAATAGTGAAGACCTTTTGCATAATGTTATAGCGTTACTATACTGATATTCTTCTAACTATATAAATGACTATACAGAATGAAAGAGCCAGTAAAAGAGTAGAATATTTTCGAGGAAATGTTAGTGGTTTGAAGGCTCGGTAAAGCCATGATAAGGAGTAATTCGAATCTCCTAATCCGCTCCATCTTGAACCTATTTTCAGTAAGAATAGTTTTGTCTGATCATTGTATGGTCAAAATGGTCGCTAATCATCAAAAACCCGTTGTTTGAGTTAGTTTAACTAAAAGGGACAGATAAATAAAAGGACACATTAGAAACTTGAAATCTAGTTTTTTTATAGGCTAAACTCAAGGAGGACTGAATGAAAGAACGCAAGACAATAAAATACGCGTGTATACGTTTGAAGAGAAAGAGAAAATACTAGAGTTGTATCTGAGTTGGGCGAAAACTTCAAAAGAGTTAGCTCGAGAATATGATTTGGGTAATCCCAAGAAGATTCGAAAATGGCGGGATATGAAGTTGAAACACGGACGACTCATCGATCAACGAGGCAAGAGTGTCAAAGGAATAACGATGAAAGGTCGTCCGAAGTTTGTTCGAATAGAAGACATGAACAAAGAAGAACTGATCAAACATATTAGGATGATTGAAGACATAAAAAAAGCAATGGCCTAACTAAGGAAGCTCGATCCAAATATAAAGTGATCGAGCGATTAAAGGGCTGATATTCAGTTGCGAAACTCTGTCGCGTGCTCCAGTGTTCCAGAAACGGGTATTATAACTGGATTAACTTAGGTAGGCCTGATTATAAGGCGTTTGAATCAACCATCAACCAAATCGTGTTGGACTAGCATACAAAGGATAATAGACAAGGAATTCGACGTTTACAAATGAATGTTAAAAAGGTATACGGCATCTGTTTAACCAACGGGACGGTATACCGATACATGAGATTGAACAGTGTCCAATCCGTCATCCGAAAAATGAAATACAAATATGGCAAGTTAGCACAACAGGACCCAATCAGAAATGGTCGATCGACATCAGTCATCTTTTCCCACTTGGGAAAAAGCTGTATGTCTGTGCGATCAAGGATCTCTATGACAAGTCGATTATCGCTTATACTTTGTTTCGGAGAAACGATAATCAGATCGTATTTGACACTTTGAGTAAAGCGTTTGAGAGTGTCCCAGCGAATCAAAGATTAAATCTAATCCTTCATTCTGACCAGGGTTATCAATTCACTTCTGCACAGTATACAGAGATTCTTAGATAAAATATCGTTATTTACAGTGTCTCCTACAAAGGAAGCTACGCCGACAACGTCCCGATTGAGTCCTGGTTCAGTGCCTTAAAAACCGAATTTGTTTACTTATTCAAGCATCTTACTGAAGAAAGAATGATTCAAGTTGTCTCAGATTACGTTATTTATTACAATGAAAAAAGACTTCAAGAAAAATTAAAAGAGCTAACTCCGATTCAATATCGGCAGTTAACTCTCTAATATGACCCTTTTATTAACTGTCACAATTGAATGAACAGACTCTTTAAGTGGGTTGTTCACTATGGCTGAGGAAATGATTATTGGAGTCGTCATTTCATGTTCTCATAGCTAAAATCAAGACAAAACTAGACTATACAAATTTAAAGTTTACTAGTAATACTCACCAAATGTGTCAAAGTAGTAAAATCTATTGACATTATGTTTGCATTTCTAAGCGGGTTTTACTAATTATGGCGAATGGTATGAGAGCACTTTCCACATTGTCTATGACGACTATATCGCAGATTTAACTCAATTTTCCTGAACAGGGGGTAACTAAAAAATAATGAGCAGCATTTAGGTATGCAACATAAAATTGAATCTTCTATTTATTCAAAGCAAATCAATATTACAATTCAATTTGAAATAGACAATTATTGACAAGATTCTATAGATATACTAAAATAGAAACAACATATGACCGTATGTTCAAGTGTTCATATGTTTGGAGGCGTTGGAAAATGACTGAGAGAAGGCAGGTTGTAGAAAATTGCGATTGTGATGTTATTCACAGTGAGATTGTGGATCAAGTTAGGGTAAAGATGCCAGAAACTGAAGTGCTTTATAAACTGGCTGAATTATTTAAAGTTTTCAGTGATTCTACAAGAGTTAAAATTCTGTGGGCACTTTATGAGTCAGAGTTATGTGTTTGTGATATTTCTGTTCTTCTAAACATGACTCAATCTGCCATTTCGCATCAACTGAGAGTTCTAAAGCAAGTTAATCTAGTTAAATTCAGGAGAGAAGGTAAAATTGTTTTCTACTCACTTAGTGATGACCATGTACAGCAGATTTTTAATCAAGCGATGAACCATATCTCAGAAGGAGAAATATAAGTATGGAAACGAAATCATTTTTGCTTGAAGGGTTAGACTGCGCAAATTGTGCGGCAAAGATCCAAAATGATGTCAACCGAATCGAAGGTGTGGATGCATCGATTAATTTCGTCACTAAAACACTTCAGTTACAAATTGAGGATGAATCAAAACTGACAGACGTATTACCTAAAATAAGAAGCATAATTAGTAAATATGAGCCAGATGTTGTACTAGTTGAGCAAGGGAAAAAAAGAGAAGCTAATCTTGTGGCCAACCTCGAGGGGTTGTCATGTGCAAGTTGTGCGATCAAGATTGAAAATGAAATTAAGAAACTAGAGGGTGTTAGATCAGTGAATGTTGATTTTGCCACTCAGAAAATTACAATGGACATCATGGAAGGGATCGATCTCACCGAACTGAATTTGAACGTGAAGAAAGTTGCGACCAAGATTGAACCGGAGATAAAAGTCATTTTTGGTAATAAGTCAAAAGTCGAATTGTCGAAACCTGAAAAAATATCGGGAAAAGGTGAGGTTGAGGAAAGTGATGACGATGACGAAATAAAGAAAAAGATCATCAGGTTTATACTTGGTGGTTCGATTTTCGCTATCGGTTTGATCTTCAAATTTCCAGCACCGTATGAACTACTTGTTTTCTTAGTGAGTTATGTCATTGTTGGAGGCGAAGTTGTTCTGCACGCAATTAAAGGAGTTGTCCGCGGGCAGATATTCAGTGAATTCTTTTTGATGAGTGTTGCAACGATCGGTGCTTTTGCGATTGGACAATACCCAGAGGGTGTGGCTGTAATGCTGTTTTATATGGTTGGCGAATTATTCCAAGACTTGGCTGTTGGACACTCCAGAAAATCAATCGCTGCTTTGATGGATATCAGGCCAGATTTTGTAAATCTAGTCGTGGGTGGCGAGCTCAAAAAAGTTTTGCCCGAAGAGGTAGTAGTAGGAGATACCATCGTTGTCAAACCTGGAGAACGTATTCCCCTTGATGGAGAAGTCATTGATGGATATTCTATGGTTGATACAGCATCGCTTACTGGTGAATCTATTCCAAGAGAACTTGAACCTGGAAGTGTAGCATTAAGTGGGTTTATCAATATGAATGGTGTTTTAACCATTAAGGTGACAAAAAACTTTTCCGAATCAACGGTTTCCAAAATACTGGATTTGATTCAAAATGCCAGCAGTAAGAAAGCGCCTACTGAGAAATTTATCAGCAAATTTGCCGGTTACTATACACCGGTGGTGGTCTTTGCCGCTCTTGCTCTTGCGATTTTGCCGCCCTTATTGATTCCAGGGGCAACTTTTGATACATGGATTTATAGAGCTCTCGTATTTTTGGTTATTTCATGCCCTTGTGCCTTGGTCATCTCGATACCTTTGGGATTCTTTGGAGGAATTGGAGGTGCGTCAAAGCGAGGGATCCTAGTAAAAGGAAGTAATTACCTAGAAGCATTAAATTATGTAGAAACCGTTGTATTTGACAAAACAGGAACCTTGACGAAAGGCGTTTTCAAAGTAACGAAAATGAAATCATATGGGGATTATTCAGATGATGAACTGCTTGAGTATGTCGCATACGCTGAAAGTTTCTCAACTCATCCAATAGCTCAATCTGTACTTTCTGCATACAATAAGAAAATTGAAAGTGAATTGATTAAGAATTATCAGGAAATTCCTGGTTTTGGAATGAAAGTAAATGTTAGAGGCAAGGAAATACTCGTAGGTAATTTGAAATTAATGGTACAAGAGAAGATCGAATGTCTTAATCCTGATACTCTTGGAACGATTATTCATGTGGCAATTGAACAAAAATACGAAGGTTACATCGTAATTTCTGATGAAGTAAAAGAAGATTCGGTGGCTGCCATCAAAGAGCTAAAGGCGCTGGGAGTTAAGAAAACTGTTATGTTAACCGGAGACAGTAAAGATGTGGGAGAAAAAATTGGAAAACAACTTGGACTTGATGAGGTTTACTCAGAGTTACTTCCCGCTGATAAAGTTGATCAAATTGAATTGCTGAATAAGCAGAAATCAAAAAGGGGAATCGTGGTGTTTGTCGGTGACGGTATTAATGATGCCCCTGTCTTAGCCAGAGCCGATATTGGAATCGCAATGGGAGGATTAGGATCAGATGCTGCCATCGAAGCTGCAGATATCGTTCTTATGACCGATGAACCTTCTAGAATAGCCACTGCAATTCGAGTAGCTCAAAAAACGCGGATAATAGTCCTGCAAAATATTTCTTTCGCGCTTGGAGTTAAGTTAATCTTTTTGGTTTTAGGAGCACTAGGAGTCTCTACAATGTGGGAAGCAGTATTTGCAGATAGTGGTGTTGCATTGCTTGCTGTACTTAACGCAATGCGCGTTATGAATGTAAAAGGTCTTTAACAAGAGTTCGTTAATATCCAACTAAACGTTTGACCAGCCCGTGATCAATAAAATAATTTAAATGGAAATCCAAATAAGGAACGCGGGTAATTTGAACTAAGTCGCGTTAGAAAGCGAGATACATCGATGTTTAGAAAAATAGTATTGATTCTTGCAGTGATGATGGCAGTGTATACCAGCGGGATCACGGTGAAAGCGTATGATGATAAAACTCATATCTATTTCTTTGAAGCCGAAGGATGCCTTGTTTGTGCTGCAGAGAGTAAATACCTAGATGAACTTGAAGCGTCAGATCCAAATCTCGTCGTCCATCGTTATGAGGTAGCTTTCGATGTTGAAAATCAAAAACTACTTAAACAACTAAAAGAGATACTCGATATCGAAATAAGATCGACCCCAACACTGATCATCGGCCGCAAAATGATTGTTGGTTTCACTAAAGGATCAACTGAAGCCAACATTGCGGCATCATTGAAGTATTTCCGCGACAACAATGGTAAGGACGTTATTGGTGAACTGCTGGGGTTTGTAAAGCCAGGCTCTGGGTTCGATATCAACCCGGACAATGCGAACATTACCTTGCCATTTTTTGGAGAAGTGAATGCGAAAAGCATTTCATTACCGTTATTAGGCATCGTATTAGGAACTCTAGACGGTTTTAATCCATGTGCAATGTGGGTCTTATTACTGTTGATCAGTATGCTTTTCCATCTTGAACAATCCTGGAAACGATGGTTCTTAGGTGGTCTGTTCTTAGCGACCACGGCCGTCATGTATTTCAGTTTCATGCTGACTTGGCTCAACATCACCATTTTGTTTGGGACGATCACCTATCTACGTTGGTTCATAGCGGCGATTGCCGTGGCCGGTGGAATCTTCAATATCCGCGAATACATTTTGACACCTCCAGGTTGCGAAGTTATCGATGATCGAAAACGCAAGAAGATCTCAAAACGCATCAAAGAAATCTTCAGTCAGCCAGTATTTGTTTTGGCTGCGATCGGCGTCGTTGCATTAGCCATCTCAGTCAACCTGGTCGAACTGATTTGTTCCGCTGGACTACCGGTCCTGTATACGCAGGTACTGTCAATCCAAAATATGACTGGCATCGAGAAGATCCTGTATTTGCTACTCTATCTTGCATTCTTCATCGCCGATGATATAATCGTTTTCATCATTGCGATGAAGACCACACAACTGACAGGTATCTCCACCAAGTATTCACGTTGGTCTCATTTGGTTGGTGGGATAGTGATGATTACTCTAGCAATTATCATGGTTTTAAAACCGGAATGGTTAATGCTTAAATTCTGATTGAATTAAGTATCAAAAGAAAGACAGGTAAACCCTATGAAAAAAACACTATTACTCATTTCGATTACTTTATTACTGTTAACTGGATGCTCTGACGGTATCCCTGAAAAAGTCGCGGACAAAGCCGCCAGTACAACCGAGATTACTCAAGTAAAACCAACCTACATTGTAGAATTGCTTGAAAATAAGGAAACCTTTTTCTTCTATTTCGGCAGTTCAATTTGTGGAGCCTGCCAATTCATGAAGTCAATTAACAATGAAGTCGTCCGTCGAACTGGAGTACCAATGTATTACATTGAAATGAACAAGACTTCTGATAGCCTGCTCCAAAAGTTATACAAATTAGTTAGTAAGCCCAACGCGACCCCAACCTATGTTGTGGTCAAAAATGGAGTTGTCGAAGAGACATTTACACCCGAGAAAATTGTTGGCGAAGATACAAATTTCCTTGAGGAACACATCAACCTATACACTGTAAGACTTATCGAAGTGTTAAAAAACAAAGGGTTAGTAAGTCAGTAAACAAACTTGATGCTTATCGATGCAAAACTAACTCAATTTTGGCATGTATTATGAAGATCAGGGTCATTGAAAAGTCCAAGCACAAATGAAGTCCATGTTAGTAAAGAGAATCCAGATCGATTTAGTCGATTACCCAATCTCCTTCTTCAATGAATATGAGCCTTCTTGTATGTACGAAAGTGGAGTTTGATTTAAAGATAAGGACCAATCGGGAATGTTTTGAAGATTGACTAAAACAACCTCGCTATACACCAAAAGGAACTCCGCATTAGGTGGGGTGTCGTAAAGAAGTAAAGTTCTTTACACAATGGCATAACACTTGTTGTCATGCCATTTTCCTTTGCAAGGTTTCTTCCATCGTGCATGGATCATCGACCACACCAACAAAGTTGAAATAGATGTCAATCTTCTGTGTGCGTTTTCCATTACTCTTATCGGAGGCATGGACAATAATTTTTTCAACAAACTCATTAAGCATCGCTGCCGTTAGCTCCGTTATCTCTGTGTACTTTCTAACAATTCTCAGGAAGCTGTTCACATTGACGCCTTGATTTTCTTGGGTAGAGATTGCTTCTTCATACTCGGATGTTTTTACCCGCAAGTCTCGCTGTTCCGTCTCGTAGGTTGCTGAGAGCTTGGAAAAGCGTTCATCATTGAGCTTACCAGAAACATTGTCCTCATAGATTTTTTGGAACAGTATATCCAGTTCCTTCGTCCTTTTTTGAAATTGTACAAGCTCTTTTTGCTTGACTGCCAGTATTCGCTTTTGGTCGCGCATGGAATTGTGCATAACCATTTGCACGAATTGATCCTCATATGCGGAAGCGAAACCGATTATACGCCTAAGCTCGCTTTGCACTACTTTTGTCAGCGCCTGTATGCCGATATAATGCGCCGTGCATCGATGGACATCGGTACGATAGGTTGAACAGGTATAATACTCCTGCGTGTAATTGTGGGAACGGCAGTAGTACATTTTCTTACCGCAGTCGGCACAGAACAGCAGTCCTGAAAAAAGTCCGGCATCACCAAACCGGGTCACGCGCCGTCTTTGCTGCCGTATCTTTTGAACAAGCTCAAACACTTCCGGTTCAATAATGGCTTCATGGGTATTTTCAAAGACAAGCTGCTTTTCCTCCGGGTTATCGCATTTTTTCTTTTGTTTATAAGATTTACGGTAAGTCTTAAAGTTAACCGTATGTCCTAAGTATTCCTTGTGTTCAAGGATATGGACGACAGTGGCAGAACGCCATCTCTCTGCGGCTTGTGTAAGACCACCGCTTGCTCCACTCAGTCCATTTTTTGTCCGGTATGCCGTGGGCGTTGGTACGCTTTCCGCATTGAGGCGTTTGGCAATCTGCGTCGGGCCTATGCCATTAACGCAAAGATTGAATATCCGCCTTACGATTTCCGCAGCGTCTTCATCCACAACCCATTTCTTCGGATTGTCTGGATCTTTGATGTACCCGAAAGGTGCATGGGTTGAGAGATGTTCACCGGCTTTGCCTTTTGCCTGGTTGACCGCACGGATTTTCTTACTTGTATCTTTGGCGTACCATTCGTTAATGATGTTACGAAACGGAGTAAACTCATTGTCGCCCTTTTCCGAATCCACACCATCATTGATGGCAATAAAGTGAATGTTCTGCTCCGGGAACATGATCTCAGTGTACATGCCAACCTGCAAGTAATCTCTACCAAAGCGGGACATATCCTTGATAATGACCGTGGACACATTGCCTGCTTCAATATCGGCTATCATCTCCTGAAAACCGGGGCGGTTAAAATTTGTGCCCGAATACCCGTCGTCGATGAAAAACTTAAAATTGGTATACCCGTTTTCCATCGCATACTTTTGAAGGATTTTCTTTTGGTTTGCGATGCTGTTGCTGTCGCCTTCGTTATCATCGTCACGAGAAAGCCGACAATACAAGGCAGCCCATTTTTCAAGTATGTTGAGCGTAGCCATCATCTTGCACCTCCCGCAGCAACGGACTTTCGACAAGCAGTGATCAATTCTACAAAGTCTTTGCTCATGGGAAGGTTGTTCACCATATCATCGCTAACCGTGTAGAAAACAACGCCTTTGGCCGGTAGAACTTCCTGAATGAAGTGCAGGACATCAACGCTGTTTCTGCCGATGCGGGAAATATCCGATGCAATTACGGCAGCGATTTTGCCGCTTTCGATTGCTTCACACATTTTCCGAAAGGAAGGACGGCTAAAGTTTGTGCCGCTAAACCCATCGTCGATGTAAAACTCTAACGGATACATCCCATGTTCTTTTGCATACCGCATAAGTCTTTGCTTTTGCAGTTCAATCCCGTCATAGCTCGCGTGAGCTGTGCGGCAGTAGAGGGCATTAACTAATTGTTCATTTTGCTGTCTATTCATCTTAAACCTCCATTTCCGACAGCCAAACCAGTCAGGGGTTCAGTATCACAACAATGATACCCTCTTATACTGCCTGCTGTCTAATCTGCGATTTCAGGTTTACTATCTTTCTCGTATTCTTTTCCGACCAGTCGGATGAGCTTGGAGCTTAGATTTTCTTTTGACTTTTCATTAAAATGAGAAGACACAATAAAGGTGGTAGAGCCTATACGGACATTATGCTGCCCACCTGTTTGAAGCTGCTTTTGCGTGAGCGCAGACATATTGTTACACCTCCATATGGTAAGAAATGCGGCATTTAGGGTATGCCTGTGTTTTGGATACGCATATGCATACGCTTAATACAAGCATACCCCATGCCACATTCTCTGTTTTGGTTTTATCTTTTTCTAGCCTTATCCGGCGGACGGTGGCTTTGACCGTCCTCATGGGAATTTCACCCCTCCCAGGTTCTCTGCAAGCCGCCCCCATTGCGTGATCCTGCTTTCAGGCAGGGCTGTGGCTGGACGGAAGTATCATTATCCCTTCGTATGTGTTTTCGCCTTAAATGCTGCCGGCATTTATTTATGCACGGGTATTAGTCGCTCGCACCATACCTTCATCTAATCCGCAAGAGCGGCATTGATCTATCGGCTGCCATCCAGCTTGATGCCGGACAGGTGGTCTTGGCGTACCTGCAATCTGGCTTTCCCTCCTCGGGACATACGGGGAACGTACCGGAAAGACGCCTATTCAGTTGTCAAGGTTCAGTTGAGAGGGTAGAAGTTGTCCCTCTAATATCCAGCAGATTTTCAGGGGAAAAGGTAACCCTCTCGGGGAAATCCATCTAAAAATTTTCCCATGCTTTTTAATCCTTGTTTAATGGAATGTGTTATCGCAGTTTTACTCACACCTTCAATCCGGGCAATTTCAGCCTTGTTTATGCCAAGAAAGAAGTATGCATAGATACGATGCGCCTGTTTTTCTGGCAGACTGTTAATAGCGGCGTACAATTCCTGATTGGATAGTTTTCGCTCATAGATTTCCTCGGGCGATAAAACCAACAGGACGATTTCATCTTCGATGCCGTCGTTAGCGTCGAGAGAATAGTACGCTTTGTGGATACGTCTGCGTTCATAGTCTGCGTGGTCTTGTTGATCATACTGTCTTAGTTGTTCTGCAATTTCGTCTGAAACTTCGCAAAAACAATCTGATGTGTAAAAAGGGTAAATTTGTCGTATGTTTATGATTTTCATTGCTTTACCTCCATTTTGATTTTTTTGAAAAATCAAAATGGAGGCGGTGAGCGACATCCGACTGGATTCTCTTCTTTACAACAAAAAACGCTTACTTGGCGATAGTCCAAATAAGCGTTAGTGACTTTTCGATTCCTATTAATAAGTACTGATAGTTCTACATAGTGGTTATAATAATCCGATGGATAGAGTAGGCTTTTTTTAACAGTTCAGTTTTATGAATGGTAAAACAGAGATAAAGAATGTCTGCTTCGTTATGCCGAAGCACTAATCAGAATAAACTGCAACTGGTTGTCAAAAGCATATCTGGTAAGCATAATGCCCCCTCCAATCTGCAAACTTGATGGGGACTTTTTACATGACGCGATTGTGTTCACCCACCAAATTTACTTTTAACCATGCAAGTTTTATCCCTGAGCAGTAGACACAAACAGCATTAAGAACTACTGGCTCCTATTTATATAGAATTGTAATATCGTTTTACTATCTATACCAGAACTGTAGACTGTTATTTGAGGTGATCCAATGGAGCATAATAATTTTGATAAACTTGGCGATGTCCTCAAGGAGGCTCGAAAATATAAAGGCCTGACTCGGGAGCAATTATCGGAAATCATAAACATAACCCCCCGCTATCTTATGTCTATCGAAAACGAAAACAAGAAACCAAGCTATGATGTCCTATTCCGCCTTATTCGAAAACTAGGCTTATCAGCAGATGCAATTTTCTACCCAGAGCAGGAAAGTAATAACACCCAAAATAGAAATTTGAATAGATTGTTATCCCTTTGTGATCAACACGAGATCGATGTTATTACTGCGACTGTGGAAGCTCTGTTAAAAAAATAGTACTTCCTCCTTGTATATCAATTAGGTCAGTCACTGCGCTTGAATAAAAAAATCTGCCCCTAAAAGGGCAGATTTAGTCATACAATCATTACGGCAACCAGGCTATCATAGTGCCGGTAAGCACCTTAGATCCTATGGCTTTGCGTCCCTGCCTTTAAGCAGGTTTGCCCTTATCGCTGTTATTCAATTGTTATTCATAATACCAAAACCATCTTTAATTTTACATGTATTACCGGTATATGTCAATGAAGTAACTTTAAAACCGAAAAAGTTTTGTAGAGTTACAATTGATGTGAGACTTTCGAAGGGGTAGTAAAAGACGGATTGGAAGCCGTAGAATAAAGTTACGACACTCATTCGAAAGGAGTCC
>WSYG01000035.1 GCA_009773735.1 Erysipelotrichaceae bacterium | reverse complement strand
GTCATGGGAACATCTTTCTGGAATGGAATTTTGAAACATCTAAATCATCCACTCTATCAAACTATACAAGATTTTTATGTAAAAGTTGTGAGTAATTTCTATTTTCAAAGTTCAATTTTATAACTTCATCATTAAGTATTTTAAGAAAACTAACTCTTATCTAAGAGGCTCTGTATGCCAGGAAAACATTGAAGTGATCGATATAGGATTCCCTGAACATGAGCAATAGCCATCCCGTAATTTATGATTGGGATGTCAGAAGAACTTGCGAGAGTCAGACGGAGTTCAACTTCTTGTCTTGTCAGCATGCAACTTCCACACATGAGGATCAACGCATACTCAGAGATATCTGATGGAAAACCATGACCAGAAAATGACTTGAAGGACAATTCTTTCCCACTATATTGTCTTATCCATCGCGGAAGTTTGACTGTTCCAATATCATCGCAAGATTTATGATGAGTGCATCCTTCTAAAACAAGGATCTTATCACCGCTCTTTAGTCGATCCAAGGCTTGTGCACCGTTAATAAACGGCTCTAAATCGCCTTTATATCTCGCAAATAGTATCGAGAACGAGGTCAAAAGAATGTCTCTAGGGGTATCGGCTGCTGCTTTCAGAAAAACTTGTGAGTCAGTGATGACCATCTTCGGTTTTCTATTCAAGGAGTCAATAGCATCTTTTAATTCGTGTTCCTTAACAATCATCGTAATGACATCGCTTTCCAATAGGTCTCGAATGACTTGTTGCTGAGGCAAAATCAGGCGGCCCATTGGTGCTGCCTTATCAATTGGTGTTACTAGAATCACAATATCCCCAGCAGAAACAAGATCGCCAACTAGTTTAAATTTCTGATCGGATTCAGGTCGCATTTTACCCAATGCACTTAATACGGCATCGACATTGAATCTCGTTTTGGCACTGACCAAGATATATGGATATGGACAGTCAATGGTGTGATCTTTGATCAAATCGCATTTATTGAATAGAATCAAAAATGGTCTCTTCTTTTCTTTGACTTTTGAAAGAAATTGCTCTTCGAGGGCTGTGAGTCCTATTTGTGCATCCACCACTAATACAACAATATCTGTTTTATCCAAAATCTCAAGTGATCGTTTGATACGAATTTGACCTAATTCACTTTGGTCATCCAAACCTGCTGTATCAATTAATACAACTGGTCCCAAAGGTAAAATTTCCATGGACTTAAAAACCGGATCTGTTGTTGTACCCTTCACATCACTAACAAGAGCCAACTCTTGGTTTGTTAGGGCATTGATGAGACTTGATTTACCGGAATTAGTGCATCCAAACAAAGCAATGTGGGGCCGATTGGCACGTGGTGTTTCATTCATAGTTTACCTCTTTACTACTCCTGGCGAAATCATGGATTGGGGATCAAGATATCGGTCAAGTTCTTCTTGACTAAACAATTCTTCTTCAAGTAAGATAGTCCGAATCGTTTTATGTTCAAGATTTGCTTTCGCAATGATGTGGGAAATGGTCTCATAACCTAATATTGGGTTAAGGATTGTAATCAACGCGTTGGATTTTTCAAGATGCTCCATACAAATAGCCTCATTGATACTGAGACCTTCCAAAACATGGGTTCGCATTTTCACGGCAGCACTATTCAGTAGATTCATCGACTCAAGTAAAGCATCAATAATCAAAGGACCAAAGGCATTCAATTCCAGTACACCCAGACTGACTGCAGAAGTTATGATGCTATCATTACCTTGCACTTTCAAAGCAATCTGGATAATGGCCTCCAATATGACAGGGTTGATTTTGCCAAACATGATAGAAGATCCAGTTTGATGAGCTGGCAAGGTCAATTCTCCCAGTCCACCATGTGGACCACTGCCTAAAAGTCGAAAATCATTAGCGATTTTCATCAGTGAAACGGCTGCCGTTTTAATCAAGCCAGACACCTCAACGAAGACATCCAAATTCTGAGTTGCATCGATCAAGTTTTCTGCACGGGCCAATCCTAATCCTGTGATTTCCTGAATTAGATCAGTTGCCGCAAAGATATATTTCTGATCCGCATTGATACCTGTCCCAATAGCCGTTCCACCGAGATTGATTGTTCTCAATCGTTCCTCAACCTTATACAGACGCCAACGGTCACGGTTGATCAAACTGGCATATGCTGAGAATGTTTGTCCCCAGCTCAGAGGTAAGGCATCCATATATTGGGTTCTTCCCAAATGTAGCATATGACCAGTTGCCTGTTCCTTTTCAATGAAAGCTTTTTGAAGCAATGCGAATTCATCCGCAAGTTTACGCAGCGCATAAATCGCGGAAATCCTCATAGCCGAAGGATAAACATCATTGGTCGATTGGCTCATATTGACATCTTCGATAGGCGACAAAACATCATAGGTTCCTTTTGGATATCCCAAATGTTCTAGAGCAATATTCGCGATAACTTCATTGACATTCATGTTCGTCGAAGTGCCCGCTCCTCCTTGAAAAGGATGGGTGATGAATTGATCATCGAAAAACCCCGCCAAAATCTGATCACAGGCAAAAATAATGGCGTTATACTTTTCAGAGGGCAACAACTTAACTTTAAAGTTTGCTTGAGCAGCTGCTTTCTTGATTTGGACAATGGCGTATATTAACTCAAGAGAGGTCTTGCGCTGATCGAAACAAAAGTTCCTAAATGCACGAAGTGTATGAATACCGTAATGGGTATCTTCAAGATTGACTTCTCCTAAGAAATCTTTTTCTGTTCTCATTTATACGTAGAGATCCTTAACTCCAAGTTTAATCAAACGAATATTTTCGGTGACTTTTGCCTTGAGTACCAGATTTTTGATCAATGCTAGTTCTTTCTGAGTAAAGTCATCAACCAGTTTTCTGAGCTCATCATCCCCATACTGAAGGCAGTATTCATTCAATGTCATCAACGCATTGGGATGACACATCTCTCCGATTCGACCAGCCTTGACGATTTCCATAAAGGCATCCCCGGTACGACCCATTCGATAACACGCTGTACAATAAGAAGGTAAGAAATCCATTTTAAGCAATGATTTGATAACTTCAATCGGAGAACGATCATCGCTGACTTCGAATTGAGTGGTTACCTGTGAGTCTTCTTGTGATTCGCTGTAGGAACCGACTCCTGTTTGTGATCCAGCAGATACTTGACTGATCCCATGATGAATCAAATCAGTTCGAATCTCTTGTGTTTCTCTGGTAGAAAGGATCATACCTGTATAAGGCAACGCCAAGCGTAGTATCGTAACAATACGTTTAAATTCGAAATCCGTAATCCCTTTTTCAAACTGATCAAGTTCCATACCCACAGCTTTTTTTAGTCTAGGGATACTGATCGTATGAAAGCCAACTCCGCTTGTTCTTTCAAGATCTTCGTTATGCATTATTTGAGCCAATACTTCGAATTTCCAATTCGGATAGAGTCCATATAAAACTCCACCACCGACATCTTCGATACCCCCTTCCATGGCACGATGATGCGCATACAACTGTCGTTCATAATCCCCTTTAAGACTTTGAGGATGAAGTTTTTCATAGGTTGGGCGATGATATGTTTCCTGAAACAAAATATAAGTCCCGATTTTTTTGCCATGAAGTCTCTTATAATTGTCAACAGTAGTTGCAGCAATGTTCACATTGATTCGACGTATGTCTCCTGCTTCATAAATCCAGTCGATTGCATCCAAAACATAATCAAAAGGACAATTGTCTTCATCTTCACCTACTTCAAGAGCCAATCGTTTATGACCTAATGCTTCCAAAACTTTGACTTCCTGATGAATCTCTTCCCGAGATAGTTTTCTTCTTGGAAAAATATTATCGCGTTTATAACCACAATAAGTACAATTGTTTTTGCAGTAATCACTAATGTACAACGGAGCAAACAAAACCACCCTGTTTCCGTATATCTTATCTTTAATTTCTCCGGCTGTCTTGAAAATCTGTTGAAGTAAGATCTCATCCTCTGTATTCAGTAAGACAGCGATCTCATCATAAGTTAGTCCTTTACCTTCCTTAGCATGATTCAAAGCAGAAAGTACTTCGCTTTCGGTTGGATTGAAATGATGTTTTAATAATGCCTCTATGTGATCGATTTGAATGAATGTTTCCATTTATTTCTCCTTGTAAGAAATATGATCTCCTCTTGTCAAAGCAGGAATATAACCGAGTTCTTCGATATCTCTAATAGCTCTTTTCACATTCTCAGCAGCTTCATCTCCCCAATTCTTTTTTTGAGCATAAATCTCATAAAGCTTACGAATATCAGGAGCTGTAAGATTAGGCATCACGACATTGCCTCCAGAATTTAAACCTTTTGATCGACCCAAGGCATCCACTGTAGCTAAAGCTGTTGTTGCCGGAAGCAATACTTCGGGTACAATCAGTCTAACCAAAGCCAACATGACTGCAGTTTGATTTCCATACCCTGCTTCCTCATCTCTGAATTTGGTATCTGGGTGAGGAATAAAAGGTCCTATTCCGCACATATGAGGCTGAAACCTTTGTATAAACATAAGGTCTTCTACGAGATCCGCATTTTTTTGAAAAGGAGGATTGATGAGAAAACCTGCTCCGACCCAGTAACCGATGTCTTTGAGGTCTTGTAGGCATTGCATTCTGTGGTCAAATGACATCCATTGAGGATGCAACTTTTCATAAAGTGATTTACTGGCAGATTCATGACGAAGTAGACACCGATCCAATCCGGAATCATATAGTGCTTGATAAGATGCTCGACTTCTTTCCCCAATCGACAAAGTTACGACACAATCTGGGTAGTCAGCTCTAAACTTTCGTATTAGGCTACATAACCATTCATCAGTTAATCCCGCATCCTCCCCACCTTGCCAAACAAAAGATCTGAATCCAAGTTGATAACCTTCTTCAACAGTTGATAGTATTGCTGTTTCACTCATTCTATATCGATTAACCAGATTATTGCCAGACTGCAGTCCACAATAATAACAACCCTGTGAACACACATTGGTAATCTCAATAAGTCCTCTAAAGAAAATTTCTTTTCCGTAAATTTGATCAGTCAACTCCCGTGCTTTCATCATTAGATAAGGCAATTCTCGCATACTGATATGATCAAGCAAATACTCGCAAACTCCTTGCGATATTATATGGGACTTAGCTAAGGTATCGATCATCTCCATTATGATATTTGATTGATGGTCGTCATTAACATAATTTTGAGTAATATTAGGTAGAATCATTGGTGAACCCTCGAGATTATTTCCAGTATCATTATAAACGGGATTTCCCAAACATAATGAAATACTATCTAAAATTGTGCTAATTAAAAAAGTAGTACAAATTATCTTGTACTACTTTGAAATTTTGAAAACAATTATTTATCCTGTTTTCGTTTAGCTTTTTTCTTGGTTTTCCTTTAAGGTAATCCAATTTATAGGACATAAACAATTAGATACAAATCAAAGGTTATTTATTTTTAGTGACGACTCTTTATCTGCAACCGCACTAAACTTACTTTAAGTCGATTACTTTATTGGGGTTTAAGATGCCCTTGGGATCAAAGACATTTTTAATACTATGCATCAACTCGATTTGTGTTTCACCGACTGATTGAATCAAATAAGCCTTTTTAGCGTGACCAATACCGTGTTCACCACTAACGGCACCCTTCTCTTGAGCAGCTTTTTGATATAAGGCATCCATGATTTGAGGTAAAACGACTTGCCAACGCTCATCGTCAATCTTGTCTTTACACACATAAACATGAAGATTTCCATCGCCAGCATGCCCAAAAGTCCGGATCCTTACTTGTGTTTTTGCCTCTAGCTGTTTGATGTAGGCAAGATAGTCTGCGATCCTAGTGATTTTTAATACCACATCGGCTTCATCCATCAATGAAGTTGAATTCTTTATTGCTTCTAAGAAAGCACCACGTGTATTCCATAGAGCTGCTTGACGTTCAACTGTATCAGATAAGAAAATATCACGAGCATGAAGTGAACGAAGCAAGGTAGATGCCTGTTCGATCATCGCATCCAATTGGATCTGTGAAGAAGCACTATAAGTCACGATCAGATAAGCTGGATAATTGCGATCCGGAAAATCCTTGCCTAGATATTCTTTGGCATCATCCAGAACTTCTTTCTCCATAAATTCTAAGGTGGTACAGACATCAGGCAACTGAACAATTTCTTGAACAGCATTCAGACAGGTCGCTATATCATCAAAAGGTACCAATAAAGATACATTCAAGGCTGGTTTCGGGATTAGTTTCAAGGTCAACTTCGTAATAACACCCAAAGTTCCTTCTGAACCGATCATTAGATCTTTTAAAGCATAACCTGAACTGTTTTTTGAGACCGCTTTGCCTAAGTCTACGATCTCTCCTGAAGCCAAAACAACCTCAAGTGATTTGATATATTCACGCGTGACTCCATATTTTATGGCTCGCATACCACCCGCATTGGTTGCTGCATTACCACCGATCGTTGCACTTTTTTCACCTGGATCAGGCGGATACATTAAAGATCGACTTTCAGTTTCGGTTGCTAGTTTCATCAGTAATACACCTGGTTCAACGACTGCTGTCATCGTTGTTGGGTCGATTGAAAGAATTTTGTTCATTTTGACGGTCGATAAAATGATTCCTCCATGTAAAGGAACACAAGCACCAACTAGTCCTGTTCCAGATCCTCTGGTTGTCACAGCGATATGATGAGTATTCGCATATTTCAAAATCGCAGAAACTTCTTGTGTCGTTAAGACATAGACAGCGACTTCACCATTGCCTTCTCCATAGATTGGCATCTCATCGCGATTAAAACCATCTGGTAAAGTTGTCAGTACACGATCTTTACCTAACAATTGAGTAAGAAATTCAATATCATTTTGATCTATATTTTTATACACGATAGGCTCCTTCCTTTAGGGCATCGATCCATTGAGGTAAGATATCATAGGCATTCCCAACCACACCCATATGTGCAACTTTCATAATATCCGCATTGGGATCAGTGTTGATGGCGATGATGTGTTCACTGTGTTCCATCCCAGCGATAAACTGGATGGACCCACTGACTCCAACCGTAATCAAGAGTTCTGGTTGAACAGTTCTGCCAGAAAGCCCAATTTGATGGGTATATGAAGCAAGTCCTTTCTCAATCAAAGGTCTTGTATAAGCAACTGAAGCTTGAAGTAAATCAGCCAATTCATGGATCAGTTTTAGACCTTCTGAATCACTGACTCCAACCCCAGCAACAATAATTCGTTTGGCTTCTGTGATTGAATCTGTAATGCTTTGATGATGGATCTGTAATAAATTGATGCTAGAAAGTAAATGAGCGGTTGAAATTGGCAAGTTTTTTATGGTGCCTTTTGGATGTTTGATTTCGCTGATCGGGTTGAAGACTTTATAGCGTACGGATGCCATTTGCGGACGATGGCGAGTCGTTAAGATATCCGCCATGATATTACCTCCAAATGCAGGACGACGCTGTATCAAGTCAGTATCTGCTTTGATATCCAGGTGTGTACAATCTGCTGTAAGACCCGTTTTCAATGTGGCGGCGATCCGAGGTGCTAAAGAACGACCAATAGAAGTTGCCCCAATTAAGACAACAGATGGCTTTAGATTACTCAATGCTTCACTGATCAAGGTTGCACTTATATCGCTGCGGAAAAACTTAAGTTCACGATGGGTGAGCAGATAGACACTGTCTGCCCCATAGGATAAACACAAATGTGCTGCATCGAATGGATTTTCTCCATAGAGTAAACACAAAACAGGATGATTGATTTTTTTAGCGAGTTCTTTGGCTTTTCCTAAGAGTTCTAAAGTCACAGGATGAAGTTCATTTTGACGCATTTCACCAATGACTAATACACCTTTATAAAGTGACTTGTCGACACTAAATAGGGCTTCTTCTACTTTTGAAATCGCAACTTCAGGACAATTCTTTACACAGATCGAGCATACTTTACAATTGGAGTTGATTTCTATCTTTCCATTTAGGTTTTCCATCGCATTGAATGGACAAGATTGGATACAAACTTCACATAAGGTACAAATATCATGATTGATAACGATCTTACTCATGACTGATCCTTTCAATGAGGTGTTCCTCTTTAAGATAATTCACCAAACCACTGACGATGTCTTGGGTATTTCCATCCAACCGTTTTGAAACAACACTGTGTTGAGGCGGAAAAATACGCAAAACGGAGGTTGGAGACCCAGCCTGACCAATATGATTGATTGTATCCGGATCTTTCATATCACTGAATGTCAGTGTCTTAATGGGTAAGGCTTGGGTCTCTTTCAATCTCCAATAAGACGGATATCGCGCTTGAGCAAAATCCTTATCAATTGTCAATAAACATGGCTTCTTAACTTGGGCAAGAATATGATCATCATTAGAAACACTTTGGACGATGACTGTATTGCGTTCATTGCTTAGCTGCTTTACAAAACTAACGTGCGGTATATTCAATAAGGCAGCGATCGATGGACCGACTTGAGCCGTATCGCCATCTGTTGTCTGTTGACCACATAAATACAGATCGAATGGCGATTTTAGACACTGAATCCCATACACTAAAGTATGAGAAGTCGCTAAAACATCCGCTCCCGCAAACGCTTTATCGCTGATCAAAACTGCATCATCTGCACCTAGTGCTAAAGCTTCTATTAAAACTGCTTTTGCTTGGGGTGGTCCCATAGTGATCACCGTAATATGAGCACCTTCTGAATCCTTTAAACGTAATGCAGCTTCCAAGGCAACCAAATCAAAAGGATTCATTTTAGTGCTGGCAGCCCAACGCATCAATGACCCAGTTTTGGGATCGATTTTCACATCTTGGGTAGCTGGGACTTGTTTGATGAAGACGATGATTTTCATAGGGTTTCCTCGATTTTATTAACGGTTTGAAGATGATTGCGCATTTCATGAAGTGCGAGTGTTTTGTTTTTAGATTGAATGGCTAAAGCGATATTTTGATGCTGTTTGACAAGTTCTTCACTATAATCCTTATTCGATAAGATTTTGGTTCGATTGTAACTAACAGAATGCTTCAATAACTCTTCGATGAGCTCTGAGGTCTTGATTAAAAAGACATTGTGACTGAGACGAAAGATTTCTTGATGAAATGCGATATCTAGAGCCATCGCCATGCTTTCACCTTTTAGTTGCTCAGCTTTCATTTTTTCCGTAATGTTCAGTAAGTCTTGGAAATCATTTTGATCACACGCTAAAACAACCGCATCACACTCTAAAAGTTCACGAAAGTGTAAAAGATCAGAATCAAAATGAGCACTGTTTTTTAAAGAAATCGCCATTAAGGTTGAAATGGGCCGATAACTAAATGAAGCAATCACCCGTTTACCACCATGTCTTACCTTAATCAATCCTAAGAGTTGTAAGGCAATCAATGCTTCTCTGAGCAATGCTCTAGAAACATTGAATTGTTCACTTAAAAGACGTTCTCCAGGTAAAAGATCGCCTTCTTTCCAAGAACCATCTGCAATATTTCTAATCATCAAGTCTATGATTTCATCGCTTGTTTTTGTTGTTGTCATAACTGGTCAGACCACTTTGTTTTTAGTATATCATGGCATGTGAATAAAGCAATAAAAAATATAAGCTTCTTTAGATTTTATCAACAAGAGCTGAATTGTTCACGCTTACACAAGCAATCAATCCATGTCACATGAGCATTTACAATGAATGACTAGCGTTTACAATCAATAAGAAAACCCCAGATCAATAGTGAAGATCTGGGGTTTGAATAAATCTCTTTATTAGCTTATCTGCTTTGGTTATACAACTTCCGATGCTTTTTAACTGATTCGACCTTTGTATTGATTTAGTAAATCAGCATTGAATTTTTCATAGCCGCTGACCTCTTCACTTAACAATAATGGGATGTCACAATGATCTTCAGCAAGTATTCGACAAATCTCTGCAGTCAAAGACTGCGCAATATAGATTCCCGTAATGGAAGAGACCGAGCATATTTTCTCAAGTTCGCCCGTTTCGATCAAAGCATCCCCTCTTGGTCCGCAGTTATCGATGACGACATCGCCAAGTTCATAAAGTTTCTTACCACTTGGATGACGACTAGGCTCCGCTAATGTATGTTTCATACTGGTAATAATGATGATTTTATGTCCCTTGGCTTTGGCTGTAATGGCCAAATCGATCACAACCCCATTGATCCCTGAGTTTGATATGACGATAAAGACATCTTGAGGCCGAACATCGTAAAGGTCATACAGTTTATCCGCAACATTCGCTCGGCGTTCAAAATGATTGTTTGGGTTTTTGAAATCTTCTAAAGTCGTCAACCCTTTGATCACAAAATCTGTGGTCTCAATCATATGAAAAGGCACTAATGAACCTGCCCTTCCTGTACATTCTGATCCAAATCCAACAGAATGACCTGAACCAAAGATATGGACGACCCCATCATTTTTAATGGCTTCAGCACAAAGTTCAGCGGCTTTGATCATATTTTCCATTTCTTGTTTTTCTAGTAAATCAATCAAATCCATCGCTTGTGTATAAAAAACATCCATAGTGATCTTGTTCATGTCATTGCTCCTATGAATTCCATCGATCCAGATAAACATCTGAGATCTTACGGTTATGGACATCGGCTCCAGTAACATTAGCACTTAATAAGACTGGTGTTTCTTTGCCTAAGCCTTTTAAATATCGATATGTCTCTGCGGTTAACATCTGGGCAAAGACATTCCCGACCACATTAGCAACTTGAGTGATTTTGATGTTGTCATGCAAAGTCAATATCGTATCCGGATATTCAGTGCATAAATCTAAAACCAAATCCGCATAAGCAATCATTGCTTTACCTGTCTTTGTTCGTGAAACGCTTTTAATCGATCCAACAAAGAAGATTTTTCTTCCCTCTGCTTTTGCTATTTTTGCGATTTCAAGGACGGAAGCTCTAACTGTTGATGCTGCATAGATCAATAAAGCATCTTGAGGATCAATTCGATAAAGATTCCACAGAATTTTTCCTATGTCTTTTCGATCATAAAAAGCAGGGTCTTGATAGGCGTCATAAGGCACTAAACCTCTTAAGACCAAATCTTTCATGTTCATTTGATGATAAGGCATCAAACCTCCTGCTCGATAGCCTAATTCCATCGCAAAAGCACGATCTGGACCTACCCCCAACAATTGAATCAAACCATTGTTCAACATAACATCGCCCATCGCTTCTGCCATGGCAATCAAAGCGTGTCGTTGATTTGCCGTAGCATGATCCAAAATCTTTCTACTCTGACTAAAATACATTTTCGCATTCATCGTGATTATTTTTTCCTATCCTTTCACTCAATGTCTTTATTTTACACCTCATAATGGGCTTTCACAAATGAGTCTGTAGGATTCATTGTGAAAGATTAATAAACTAACTTGAATTGTCACATGGGTTTTTTTCATATCAACTTTAATGGATAAAGTTCTTGGATACTTTCTTCTTTAATGTATATGAGGATGTCTTTTGGGTATAATAAGAGAGCGTATTGCAAAGAGGACAGTTATGAACATCAAACTTATCGTCATGGATATGGACGGAACCTTACTTAATGAAGATGGGATAATTACTCAAGAAACACTTGAGGCTTTATGGGCTGTACAAGCCAATGGCATTCTTTTGGCCATTGCATCTGGGCGGCATCCAAAAGGTCTCATCGCTTTTGTGAAGCAGTTGAGAATGGATAAATATGGAGGATATCTGATTGGGGTCAATGGGGCAATGGTAGTAAAAGTTCCTGAAATGGTTACCTTGAAGAGACATCTAATGCCAGCATCTGACGTCCAGGATCTTTTTCGCTTTGGTCATGAAATGGCCATAGAAACCTTGGCTGTTCATGATGAAACCATCTATAACTATATTCCATCGTCGCTGATTGAATCCAAAATGATGTATCGGTTACTTAACAATATCAACCCGGCGATTAAGGATACAGCTGGGGTATGGTCTTTCATACAAGATCATCGAAAGAATTATCCTGTCATACATAAGATTGAAAACTATCTTGATGAATATGGCAGTGCCAATAAAGTATGCTTTGCCCATGAACCTGAAGTCATGGAAGTGTTTTATCCTTTGCTTCAAAAACGCTTTTCAAGTCATTTCAATGTGATGAGAACGTCTCCCCGATGGTATGAATTAAGCCCCAAAGGGATCGATAAAGGTTCTGCACTCAATGAAGTCAAACTTATTTTGAATATAAAGACTGAAGAGATCATGTGTTTTGGGGATGGGGAAAATGATCTTCCAATGTTTGCTGAATGTGGGTATCCAATCGCTATGGCCAATGCAATGCCTTTGGTCAAAGAAAAAGCTTGGGCCCTTACCTCCAAGAATACGGAAGATGGGATTGCCCAAGCCATTAAGCAGTATGATCTTATTTCTTCTTCAAAAACTTAAACACATCTTTATGAATTTCCTTTTCAGGGATTCTTTTAAACAACATCGCGATAACTTTTCTTGCCTTGAAACTTTCTAAAGCAAAACTGTCACCATCTTCTAAATTAATGATCAAACTATCGCCTAAGGCAACACCTGTTTTGTATTGCCAAGTCTTGATTTCATCAAAGGTTACTTTAAACCCTTTTGTATTGTCTTTTTTATCATAGATGATCAAAAAATCATCATACAGATCACACACGATCCTATTTTTGACCGTGATGACTGGAAAAATTACCATGCTTAACACATAAACCCCAAAAGCAATTAAACCCCAGTTGATCGCTCCTTGCGTGACTCCCGCAATAATCAATAAAGACCCTAAAACAACCATAATACTTAAGACGAGGGTCGGTCTTAACGTTAAACGATAGAGTGGTTTCTCTAGATTCATTGAGGCGATATCGGTCATTTCTTTAGTCATTGAGTCCCCTTATGTGTCACTTAGTTATTATAAAGTAGACCGGCAACTTCCGCAAGTTTTATCGAAATATTGGAAAGTTCTTGCATAAATATTTCATTTTAGTAAACTATGAGTATTGATTCGGGAGAAAAAACATGACGATTTTAATCGCTTCATTTGTCTTCTTTGCTGTTTTTATACTAATTCCGACAAGAGATTATTATAAATTAACCAAGATCTTGAAAGAAGAAAAAGCCCAAGGACATATCTACAAGGTCTTCAGTGATGCCAATCTAATGATCATGATCCAAGGGGTCATGTTTGTGTTTAGTGTGTTCATTGGGATTGTATATGGTCCAGATCAATCACAAGGTCAATATACATGGTATGCTATTGCGATCGCAATGAGTGGTTCTGCAATAGGATCAATGATCGGGGCATTGCTCAATCGAAGACTCATGTATACCGATAAAGGTTTTTTATTAAAAACACATTTCGTTGCCTATAAAAGCATCAAACAATTTACTCGACGCAAAAGTTTGCTTGGGGTCACAGAAGTTGAGACATATAAAGGTGAGCAAATGACTTTAACCAACAAATGTGCTGCTTTCTTACAAGATTTAGCTAAGAAGAAATAAAATGATCAAACAAAACAAACATGAGAATAACGTGGTTTGCAATAACTATCTTGATAACCAACAGACCACTGTTTTAGGACGGAGGGTGTATGAATCTCGATGAATTTGTAGTTAAGTATGCAGTACTTTTATCTAAACGCATCACGATGAAACAAAAGAAACTTTTTTTAAGTGCAGTGCATCAAGATTTCGGGGCTCTAGGTTATGAAGTCAAAGGTATCACAGAGAAAAGAAAAGGTCGTATCTCATTAAATATCCAGATCGGTGATGTATTACATGCCAAAACACTGATTATTGCGCCTTATGATATGCCTGGGCGTCGTTTTTTCTCAAAAGGCTATCACCCTTTTAGAGAAGAAGATAATATTCTCCTTAAATTACTGTCTGAAAACGCGATCACTTTAGGAATCATCGTGGTTGCGATTGGGGCATATTGGTTAACTTCCAATATTAATCCAATACTATCCTATGTGATATTGGGGTTCTTTACAGCTCTGATTCTCATTACAACGATTGTTTTCCCACTGGGATTGACATGTAATTATACAGCCAATAAAAACAATTCCTCTTTAGCCGTCATGCTTAAAATGGCAGAAAACTTAAAAGCTCAATCGGACATTGCTTTTGTACTGATGGATCATGTTTATTTGAATCATCATGGTGAATTGATGTTGAGCACTTTGTTGAGTAAGAAAAAATCCAATCCTTTGATTATTTATCTTGATTGTGTTGGATATGGTGATGCAGCCATTATTTCCGGTTCACAAGAAAATCAAGCTTTAGCAAAACATCTGGTTTCACTTGCAGACGAGACTTTACGTTTTGAGACCAAGACGTATGATCATAATGAAATTTTATCCAGTGCACTAAATCGTTTCCCCAAATCGTTGAATATATCTGTGGGACACTTGGTTGGAAAACACTGGTCTGTTTTAAAAGTCAGAACATCAAAAGATACCGAAATCAGTGAAACTGTGGTTAGTGCCGTAACTGGGGTTTTACTTAACGGTTTAATAAATAAATAATTTATTCAAAAATTTACTTAAACATTGCATAATTTAATCATGTTGGTTATAATTACACTATTAATGCGGGGACACATTTATGATTAAGGCACTTCTAAAATCGAAAATGTCTCAGTTCTCCAAACAAGAGAAGAACATCGCATGTTACTTACTTGAGTTGGAGTTTGACGCGCGTATACTTACATCTAATGCTTTAGCCGAACAGTTGGGCATATCCCAATCAACCGTCATTCGTTTTACTCAAAAGTTGGGTTATGAAAGTTTTAGAACGTTCTTAGTCGACTTGAACAAACTTTACCTTGATGATCAAAGAGTTAAAGAAAGAGACTTACTGACCTCAGGTTCAGTAAAAAAATTGATTTCTCGCTATGAAGATGCGATCCATGAAACCAATGTCCTTAATAATTCTGATACCATCAAACAGGCTGTGGAATTGATCATCAATGCAGATCGCATCGTGGTCTATGGGGCTGCTAATTCAAGCATATTCGCAGAGTATTTATATAGTCAACTCAACAAAACTGGACTCTTCGTCCAATTCTCCAAAGGTACTCACGCATCTTTGGTCTCTGTTGCACAACTGAATTCAAAAAGTGTTATCGTTTTGATTTCCCAATCGGGTGAGACAGAAGACACATTAGACATTGCCAAACAAGCGAAAGCAAATGATATCCCTGTAATTGTCTTAACGGGGCATCATAAAAATTCCTTACATGAATATGCAGACATCGTCTTATACAGCAGTGATTATGCAAAAAACCTTATGAACATCAGGATCTCACAACTGTTCCTGGTTGACATACTCATTCAAGAAATAACAGAAAGAAAGTAGGTTAAATTATGCAAGAAATCGTAAATGTACGGATTGACGAAAGACTAATCCATGGACAGGTCGCAGCAATGTGGACCAATGTTCTTAGAGCCAGTCGGATTATGGTCATTGATGACCTGGCTGCGACGGATGAGATTCAGAAGATGGCCCTTAGAATGGCATGTCCAGGTGGAATCAAACTCTCGATCCTAAACTGCGAAAAAGCAGCTAAGAATTTCAGTAATAACCAATATGAAGGGGATCGTATCTTTATCGTCATCAAAGGTCCAGAAACCATATTGAAACTTTGGACTTTTGGATTAGAACTCAAAGAAGTCAATGTTGGAAACATGTCATCGAATGCTGAAACCAAACAAGTCAAGCGCTCGGTCAATGTTTCAGAACTGGATGTCAAGAATTTTGAGGAGTTGGCCACCAAAGGTGTAGTATTTACCGCTCAGATGGTCCCAAATGAAGATAAAGTTGATTTTATGAAACTGATTCGCAAATAACAGCGACATTTGCGCCTTAGTTTTCTAAATCGACTTGTCGATAAACAACCATAGAAAGGGGAGTTTAAATCTTATGACACTAGAATTATGGCAAGTTGTCGTTCTGACCGTTTGGTCAGGTCTCGCTATGTTGGATGCATTGTCATTCAACGTCGGCATGAACGGCATCATCCAAACCGGTATCTTTACTGGATTAATTGTAGGGAATCCTGAACTAGGTCTCGTCGTCGGCGGTACATTGCAATCCTATGCACTTGGTATCGGTACGTACGGGGGCGCTTCAATTCCTAACTACACTACTGCTGCAATGTTCGTTACAGCAATCGCCGGAGGTCTTGATAATGTTGGGTCCTTCATCACAATGTATGGAATTCCTATTGCGACGTTAACCATTATGTTTGA
>WSYG01000034.1 GCA_009773735.1 Erysipelotrichaceae bacterium | reverse complement strand
AACAAATGACACCCTCTATAAACCCTGTGTTAGTTGAACCAAATATGAAGTACCAAAAGAGTTTTGAAAACTATGTTTTGTCGTATCAAAGGATTAATGATCAGCACTACTATGACAAATATAAAAGAGCTCTAGAAAACTTCTCAGAATATATTCAATATTTGCATGATGGTTCAATCAGAATTAATCAAAAACCAACAGAAATATTTACATCAACTTTTTGGTTTATTGATGATGATGAAGTCGTGGGAGTCGCTCGAATTCGACATCAAGCAGATGCCTATGGTGGACATATTGGATATGACATATCTCCTGAATATCGAAACAAAGGATATGGTCAACTCATTTTAAAAGCAGCTTTGAGCAAAGCAATAGATATCGGTATTAGAGAAGTCATTCTAACATGTAGCGTTGATAATGTTGCCTCAAGGATAATCATCGAAAAATGCCACGGAGTTTTTACGGGTATTGTGCATGATGAAGAAGAAAACGAGGTTTTAAATCAATTTATTATCAGAATCTAGGATCAATCAAGAATAGATGATCGATTATTGTGAACAAGGCTATAGAAACTCATTCAACATGTTAAATTGAGTAATTAAAATTGAACTATGGAACATAGTTCATCAACGGAGAACGAAATGAACCAAGACAAACTATTATTCAACTTGGAGAAACTAGCTCAAAAAGCACAATCAAAGAACAAAGATAAACCTTTTCAAGTCTTGGTTCATTCTGAAAAACACAATCTCCATTTCTCTTTCCCTGCGATACAAACTAACCCAATTTTTCATATCGCGAGTATTGGTAAACTTTTGACAACTGTATTGATTCTACAAGCTGTTGAAACAAAAAAACTGGCTCTCGAAGATAAATTGTCCGATTATTTAGATGCGGCTCTTCTAGCTGGTTTATTTAAAAGCAATCCGAATGAGATCACCATCCTAGATTGCTTAAGTCACCGTAGCGGTGTTGCAGATTTCTTTGAAGGCAAAGATAAAAACGGCAAAACTTTCCTAAATATGATTATGGAAAATCCAGATACCAATTGGACACAAATAATGCTTCTAGATCATGTCCGAAACAACATGAAACCGGTTGGAAATCGCGGAGAGAAGTTTGCCTATGGTGATACAGGTTTTTTATTAGTAAGCATGGTTCTTGAAAAAATTGAAAGCAAACTGCTTAACCAACTTTTGGATGAACAGATTTTTTATCCTTTAGGAATGAAAAATACACAATCTATGATCTATAAATATCCGACTGAACTTAGAAAAGTGCCGCAAGAAATTTGGTTAGATCATCATGAGGTAAGATCCTTTGCGATTCTTTCGGTTGATCAAGCTGATGGAGGAATTGTTTCTACACCAGAAGATCTCATTTTGTTTCAACAGGCATTTCATGGTGGTCGATTAATCAATCAAGAACATTATGATTTAATGCAAAAATGGCAAGGGAAATTCAGAGCTGGGATTCATTATGGAACAGGAATGATGCAACTACATTTTAATGAGTTCTTCTTCTTAATGAGAAACTTTCCAAAACTTGTTGGACATATTGGCGTCTTAGCAACTCATTGTTTCTATGATCAAGAGAATGATATTCACTATATAATCAACTGTGGATCAACTCAAAATATGACATCAAGTTTCATTCTTTTAAGCAACATGGTTGGTTTGATTAAGTCTTCGTTATCTTCTAAATAATTGGGATCTTGTTATACAATGATAATTCTCATCTTTGATAATAATATCGGATTGATTTGAAATAATACTAGAGATATCATTTTTCTTTAAAATCTCCATGTTCCCGAATCATTTCCACAAACACTTTTACAAGTTCTGTATCAAATTGACTTCCTGAGCACCTTATAATTTCTTCAATTGCATCTTTTTCACACAGGGCTTTTCGATAAGGTCTTTCCGAAATCAAAGCATCATAAGCATCTACAATCGAGATAATTTTAGCTACCAACGATATTTCTTCACCTTTTATTCCATTAGGATATCCTGTGCCATCTATTCTTTCATGGTGCTGCAATACATCTTTTGCATGTATTATGAATTCATTTGATGCACTTAATATCCGGTAGCCAATTTCAGGATGTTTTTTGATTTCAGCCCATTCATGCTCATTAAGTTTTCCGGACTCATTTAATATCTTTTCATCAATACCAATTTTTCCGATATCATGAAGCATTCCTGTTGCACGTATACGTGCTACAACCCCTTGATCAAAATGCAGTTTTTGAGCGAGTCTTTCACACATATTGCTGACCCGAGATGAATGTAGCATTTCACGATTATTCTTTTCAAACAACATCTCCATAATTAGTCCAATCGTATTGTTTTCAACAATAGTTCCTTCGATTTTTCTGTCAATATTAAGTTTTTCTTGTGCTATTTTAACAGTTTCATCTAGACTATCACTCATGATCAATTTCGTTTGAGTACCACATGAGATTGAAACATCAAATAACCCAGCCTTCTCGTTTGAGGTGAAAGCTTTAAGTTTTTTTACAATCCTATTGGATTTATTCATGTTTGTTTTTGGCAAGATCAAAGCAAACTCACCACTACTGAAACATATGCTTACATCTTCTGTTCGCACTACTCGACTAAGAATTTTGATAATCCTGGTTAAGATTTCGTCTGCCATAAAATGACCTAAAGAATGGTTGATGATGGCCAACCCATTTATTTCACACATGATGATACTTATCGGTAAATTAGCTTCAAGATCATACCTTGCTAGAGCATCTAAAAAATACTTACGATTATTGAGTCCATTCATTTGATTCTGATAAGTAAGATTCTCGATTTCCACTGCTTGACTGATGATGGCTTTTTTTATGATGATGAATTTGTCAGTTTGGGTTTGTTTCTCATTGGCTTGAAAAACAAGTTCTTTGTTGGCAGATTTAAGTTCACGAGTACGTTTCTTTTTCTCATCTTTCTGGAAAATTAGTTCTTTATTCACAGAGACTAGTTCTGTAGCAAGATCTTCGTTTTCAGCATTCTGAAGAGCCAATTCTGTTTTTACTATACCCAGTTCTTTTGTTCGTGTTTTCTTGTCCTTTTTTTGTATGACCAATTCCTTGTTTACAACAGATAATTCATCTGCCAATGTTTCTTTTTCTTCGGTTTGAGTGGCAAGCTTTTTTTCAACAATCACTAAATCTTTCTCATTTTTCTTACTTTCAATGAGTTGATTGGCAATTTCCTTATTGGCAATATTCAACTCATTGAGAAGATCTCTTTCCAAAGGTTGAGTTTCTTGTTTTTTTGAAGAGTTAATCATACTGTTTTTGATGATTTTCTTATTCATAACATGTTCTCCTATTTCCTCACTACCTGGTTTTTTAACTGAATCTATTCATACTGATTGTGGCAGTATGCAATAGTGCGTTTGATTAAACGCAGGATATTCAATGTCTTGCTTATTTCATTGTATCACTAATGCTTTCTATAAACTGTTTATAACAAGTTCACTCAGACTCACACATTCCAATCATGTAAGATGCAATGGTAATTAATGAGGTTATAATGTAAATATGAGTGAACAACCAAAATATGAAGTTATTAAAAAACAAGATCATTTTGAACTTAGGAATTATCAGTCTTTCACGATGATTGAAGCCTCAGATAGTGATCTACAAAGCTATCAAGGTTTTCGTTTGGCATTTGGCTTTATTCAAGGTGATAATGATCGTGGACAGAAAATCGCAATGACTGTACCGGTTGTTAATCAAATCAATGAAAAAGGGATTCAAACAACAGCCTTTGTCATGCCTCCCAAGATGGCTCATGATGAAGTACCACTTCCAATGAATCAAGGCCTTACAAAGGTATTGGTTCCACAAAGAATATGTGCTGTTTATCGATTCAGTTTTAACCCAAAGATGGAAACCATTCGAAATTATGAGAATGCTTTAAAGGCTTGGATTGAACAAGAGGGTTATGTCATTAATGGAAGCTTACAACTAGCTCGTTATAACCCCCCATTTACTCCTGGATTCTTAAAAAGAAACGAGTTGTGGTTTGAAGTCGTTAAACGTTAACAATTTTTAGATACGAATGAGAAATTGATCTTATGCTATCACTGAAACGCAAACACCAAAGAAATGAACTTATCTTTCAGGTTCACTTAATGTGAATTTTTTTTGGCCATCCCAGTCGTAAGATGCAAAATAGTTGATTCCATCTAAAACGGATATCCCTTCGTTAGCCAATTGAATCAAGGTTCTTTGATCAGTAATGTGAATCATGTCTGTCTCAAGAATTCTTAGCCCTAACGAGAACCGTCCTGACACATCACTAACATTTAGAATCGCTGATAACGTTAAGCTCTTACCTGGCTTTAAATCCTGCAAATTGACGCCTTGAATCGGAATTACCTTGCGAATTCCACTATCATCGCTAACAATCAACTCAACGCGATAAGGCAATGTAACAGCAGAAAACCCTGTATTGATCAAGGTCAATTTTATCTTTACTTTTTGTGTGGAATCAAAGTATTGAGGTAAAGTTGCGGTTTGAATTGACCAACGGTAACCTAGTTTCTTTTGTATGAGCTCAAGAAATGGCTTACCTTCATATAAAGTAGTTCCCCAATAATTTATGACTGCTTTGTTATATCTGTAATTTAGATAAGTCAATTTTAGTTGCGATAATTCATTTAAGGCAACCTCAGGACTCGTATAGGCGCTAAGATTGGGCATTTCTCCACCGTTTGCTACAGGAAATGGACGTTCAAAAATATAGTTCAATTCATATTCACGATTCAAAACATCCAGTGAATATGTTCCCAAATCTGTATCTGATGACAACAGCCCATCGTTATGAAACGCGATTCGACTTAAATCAACCAACGATGAATCGATGAGACGAATGAAGCTTGGTCTACGTACTGCGATCGAAATCGGCTTTGGTACAGCATCCATTAAAGCAACAAGCAACTCATTGATAACTTGTGCTGTTGGTTTACCTTGATCATCCCCTAGATTACTATGGTGCCATTCTCCCCATGGACCTAAAAACCCAGCTTGAACACTTAAAAGCAAATCTTTGTTTTCCTTCAATATCGGACTTATCTGATTAAGATGATTCTTTATGACATCGATGGTTTTTGGATCCGAGAACTCATCTAATCTTGAAAATCCATATGCTGCTCTAAATATTACTTTTAGACCATTTGTTCTAACGATTTCAAATGCGTTTGAGAGTTCATCAAGCTTTACTTGCGAGATATTTGAGTCTACAAATTCTTTGATGTCATAAGCTAAAAAGACCAATGTGATCCCAGAGTTGCGCAGTTCATCAATTTTATCAAGATGAGCTGTATCAAATTGAACATAAAACCCGCGCGAAGGATTGCTGATCACTGCATCGCTTTCTTTATACATTAATGTTGTATAAGGGACACGAAAAAAAACGACAGTCCCGGTGATAACCAAGGCTGTCGCCAGTAGAATAAAGATAATGATAAGTCGTTTTTGGTTATTCACCAAAATCTCCGGTATACTCTACCAAAACAGCACTTTTAACACCTTGTATGGCTGTCAATTGTGTCATATAAGCTGTATTGTCTTTTTTAATTCGAAGTTCCAGAGTTAACTCAATGGTGTCTTTAATCGTGGTCTTATTTTTAAGTTCACCCTTTAAAGGTTTAAGGATCTTTTGCACTTCTTCGTTGGCACTGTTCTCAAACTTGACTATTAACAGGAAGACTTTTGTAAAGGTTTTAACTTGAACCAACAAGATATATATTAAGGAAATAAATAAAGTAGCTATGAAACTTAAAATATAAAGTCCTGCCCCTGAAGTAATTCCTACTGCAATCGCAAAGAACAGAAACCCTACATCCAGTGGATCTTTGACTGCTGTTCTAAAGCGAACGATTGACAATGCCCCAACCATCCCTAAAGAAAGAAGGATGTTTGAACTGATGGTCATGACAATAAATGAAGTTACGACGCTAACCAAAACCAGCAGAATATTAAAACTGCTGCTGTAAACTACCCCCCGGTAGAATTTACGATAAACATAATAGATGATCATCGAACATATGAAAGCTGAAATCAAAGACATAAAAATATTGACGACGCTCAAATCAGCCATTTGGCCATTCTCAAGGAAACTCTTCTTTAAAATATCGACAAAATTAATCATGTTGGATTACCCTCTCTCTTCTTTTTTTGCAGATAACGTATTTAGATATGGCATAGCGTTGCATAGGCTGCCCATTGATTAAGGCTCTAATGTGTTTTGGGATGAAGTCATCGAATTTAACTTCAAACACCATCAACTCATCTGGTAAAGCAGCACTGTAAACCACATCGGGGTCAAAGATATCTAATCCATTGATGCTGGAACGAAGTTGCTTATCAAAGGTCAAACGTACATTTCCTTCATCGACGATATAGGCTTCTCGTTCATATTCAACAATGACCTTGGGTTTCAATAACTTTGTCTTGATCAGGGAATACAATTCTTTACACAACGGGTCGTCTTTCAGTATCAGGAAGTCATAGTCTTCATCGAGAATCTTCTGATACTCTTCATAAGATAAGAATGTGCTTGCCTTGGCAGTCCAGTTGTCCAATTTGGATTTGGATTCCAATTTGATGAGTCCAGGTTCTCTTTCATAAACACGAATTCTAAATTTCTTTCGTAATCGGACTCCATCAATCTTTTCTCTTTGAGCACTATTATTGTAATCATCAAAGTACAGACTTGAAATCAAATATCCTTCTTCACTTCTAGAATTCTCATCCATTCTTGCTACAACAGAGATGCGTTGCTTAAGAATTTGATAGGTTTTTTGATTGATATAGTACTTAAACTCATGTCTTAAGGTTTGTTGTCGGCTCTTCATAGGGTCTACTCAAATTTCAATTGTCTGATCCCAAAGAAATGACTCTGGTTAATCACGTCATCATACATATCCAAACTATATTGCACATTGCCATTGCTATCGATACTTTGAACTTCCAAATAATAAGTGCCTATCAAAGTTCCTGTATACTTAAAGTTTGTGACTACTAGATCCTGTTGCGTGAAGACCACTTGTTTCATAAAAGGATCTTTTGCTAATCGAATTGAATATTTAATCAAGTCACCATTAAAATCAGTGGCAGCCTCCCAAGCAAAGTTAGTTGTTCCATCTGTATTTTTAACAGGAGTTGCGGTAAAGACAGGTGTGGGATACTTTAGAGCACTTATGTAGTCGTCATAATTCGACTTAATCTCATCATAAAAGCCGCGAATATACGCCTTTAGTTGATTAGGCTCCATACCCAAAAGTCCAACATCAGGATACTTACCTAATGTAGCCTCCATAACAGGCAGGTATTGTTCAACAGTTTTGTTGACGTTTGTTTCAGAGAAGGTAGTTGTTAATAAGCTTTCGATCTTTTGAGTTAATTTAACTATGTTTTCAGCAGCCAAGAAATATCGGCGGTGAAGCAATATCGCAGTCAAGCGTTGAATACCTTGCATGGAAGTCGGAGCTTTATGATTAGAATCAGCTACTCCAAATTTGAAAGTTCCATCATAATCCCAAGGCAACAGATACCACGTTAACGAATTGGTTGGATTATACAAGAAAAAGTTTTGAGCTAAGACATCTTCATTGCCCAACAAGATGTTCATAGCCAACCATGTCAGGTAATTTTCTTCATTGAAGTATTTTTTGAAAGTTGTATTAAAATCCAGATCCATATCATTAATATCTTTCAACATTTGAATCAATTTAGAATGGTCATTACCTTCTCGTATTTCAAGGATTTTCTCGAATGCAGCTTTGTCATAAGTAGGATCATCCACGTTTTTTATAGCATCATACTCATGGAATTCAAAGCTAGTAGCCTTATATAGGGATGCATTCGCATCCAATCCATGTGAAGTTAGAAAGTCTCTGTTGGGCTGCTCGATGTTGGTATAAAGACCATAGTACACATATTTTTGTTTACTTGCAGATACAGAAGCATCTCTTATGTATACCTTTACGAAATTCGTTCTAAGTGACACCATATTATCAAGTTGACTCATCATGTCAAAAGAAAACTTGTTTGCGATCTTACTTGGATCATAAACATGTTTGTTCAGGTTTAAAACACTAAATCCTTTGTAACTTTGATTCTCAGTTGTAAACTTAATCTTATATGACTTGAAAGCTGCTCCTCTGGAGGAGTTTCCTCTAACTTTTATATAGGCATTGATTTTACTGGTATCAACCAAGTTTGAAAGTTTACCACTCTTGTCACCAATTGTTATATTGGCATTTAAAGTAGGATTAAAAGTCTGATCTAAAGATTCATGCAAATCAAATATCGAAAAATCAATGAGTCCATCCTCTGACTCTGTGGGAAAGACTGTGATATAAATCGAATCCAAGTCCGCTGCTTTATCCACCTTATAAATGGTTTTATTCTCTACCAATGGTAATCCGTTGAGAGGACTAGTTTCAAGCTCCCAATCATCTAGGGTAGTATCATCATCTGGTAAATCATCAACTTTATTGCGTGAGCCAAGATAAAAATTCGTGAATGTTCCTAGGGCCAATATAAAGGCCAACACGATAAGGTAGTTCTTATTCTTCCAATTAAAACGCTTCATAATGTCCTTTACTCTGCACTTTTACAATACAGTCTTGCGTTGATGGTTTTCATAAAAGTCCGTAGTCTGAAGAACCCAACAACCCACGAAATGATACCACCAAAAAATAAAGCCATTGGGTAATAGGTGACACCAAGTTGTAATGCTAAAACGCTGGCGATGATGGTGGTGACGAAGAATGTAAGCGTGGTGATGAAACTGCCAAATTGGTCATCAAAGTAATAAAGAAAGACAACCGTGAAATACATCAAATAGGTACAGTATACTCCAATCGACAGTAAGAGGAAATAATTCAATATCATCCCTCCAAAGCCCAACATTGGAAGTAACAAAATGCCTGCACAGGTTAGAATAATAGTGATGATCAACTGAACTTCATAGATATAGAAAAGTTCAATGTCCATGGTTTTCAGCATGATCTTACGATACTTCTCTATGATACCATAGGTCCCATTGATTAGACTCCCAACATATTTCTGATACTTCTCAAAGAATTTTGTTTCAACTTTGACTACAAAAATAACTGGAGTCGACAGATTGACCAAAATGGCTAAGAAAAGTGCCATATCGTATGAAGGAGCTACTCTAAAAATCGATACTTGTATGGCAATATCAGAAAACATCCAGTAGAGAATATTAGGGATATACAGTGTCACGATATAGAAGAAACCACTAAGAAACAGATATGGATGCTTTCTAAAATAAGACATGAAAGCAAAATAGTCGCGATTAGAATGATTAAAAAAGGTGAGGATCAAATAGATCAGCATTAGATTGATTACTGTAAAGATAACAACCATGGCTACCAGGATCGAAATCAACACATCAACTTGAGTGAACTGATAAAGAAGTGCGAATGTCACAGCTCCCATCAATAAACCTACAAAAAATGCTGCGGTGATTTTAAGATATTCTTTTAGTGCTGAAATAAAGAACATTAAGTTATATGTGATACTTACAACGATGGTCAATACATATAAGGAAGCCAATAACCATAAATCTTGATATCCATCTAAATATAACAAGACCACGATGATTGATGCAAAAAATGCCGACAAAGTACTAACAATGATCGAAGTCCCAAACATAGCAGAAGGTATGTATTCTTCCTCATTTTCATGGATACGGTCAGAGATAAAACGTGTGATCGTTGTCCCAGTTGTTCCTGTAATGATGATACTGAACAAAAATAGATAAAGGGTTGCTGATGAAAAGAAGACTTGCTTTGCCTCATTGACATTTAAGAAGGTCAGAGTCAGGTTGATCCCAATCAGCATGGTTAAAAAGATAATGGTTGGGCCAATCGTTGACATGGTCGCAAAAGCAATCCCCTTAAGTCGACTACTGATTGAAGTTCCGTGGAAGATTTTTCTTAGTTCAAATCCGATGCCTGCCATAAAGTTTCTCCTTTTAGTTCTTTTTCAAAGTTGACTTATATAAATCTTCATAGCGATCCAAGAAGTCTTTCTTCTGATAGGTTGCAGTAACTCTCTGGTGACCGATTTCACCCATCTGAGCTCTTAATGCTTCATCAAGGGCCAAAACTTCAATCGCAGAAGCAATTTTATCAATATCCATAACAGGTACAATAATGCCACAGTGTCCCAAATCATCATCACTCATACCATAAAGCAATTCTTTACAGCCTCCTACATTGGTACAGATTTGTGGAATACCAGCAGCCATTCCTTCTAGGACAGCTAGTGGTTGTCCTTCACTGATGCTGGTCAACAACATAATGTCAAATGTTGGTAAGTAATCTTTGACGTTGACTCTTCCCAAGATCGAAACCGATTTTAGATTGAAATCATCAATCAAAGACAAAACCTCTTGATGATAACTAACATCCTCTTCAGTAGGACCTAAGATAACCAATTCCAGGTTATTAATACGTTGTGTTGCAGTTTCAAACGCTAGAATCATGGTCTTGATGTCTTTGATGGGCACCATACGTACTGTGGCGCCGATTCGAATCTTCTTGGAATTTGCTTTTTTGAATTTTACGTTTGCTTTTAGATTGATATCGTACAAATGTGACGAATAATGTGTAACATCTACACCGTTAGGAATAATTAGAGTTTTCTCTTCTGGACAACCCATCTCTACAAGTAAAGTGCGATTAGTTTCAAACAATGCGACGACCTTTTCTGCTTGTTGATAGCAAATGGCGGATATCCGATAGAAGAAGTTGATCCAATTCTTTTTGAAATCGCCAATGACCCAATCAGATTTGATGATTTCTTCTTCACGTTCACGGGTATAGATACCATGTTCGGTAATGATGAATGGTTTTTGATTGACATAACTGGCAATACTACCCAACAGTCCAGCATATCCTGTAGATGCTGCATGATAGAGATCAGCATCTGGAAAATCATCAACCAAAGTTGACAATAGTGGAAAAAACATTGATCTAAGATTCCATAAGAAATCATTGAAGACTGTCCGTGAGAAGTCAGTATTATAAAGTTCTACAGCGATTTCATAGAAATCATGGCTCATTAAAATATCAACCAACTCAATCTTGTGGTTTTTTATAAGTTCTAAGATAGGTTTCCATTGGATGTCTCGATGATCTTTTTCCATAATCAAAGATTTTAAGGCATTGTGTTCAACCTTGGAGAGTCTGATGTTTGAATGGACCGTTTTGAACATAGTGTCACCAAGATAGATGGTCTTAACCTCTTTGACATTTTGAGGTAAGACGTACTTCATCTCACTCATTTCTTCGCGACTGGTCGCAATCGACCACACCACAAACTCAATGTCGCTAAAATGTTCCAGCATCATTTGAATCCAGCTAGATACACCTCCTGCAACATATGGATAACTTCCTTCTGCGATGATACATACTTTCATAAATTGCCCCCTTTTCCTTAGGTAAAGCACTTCTCTAAAATAAGAGTACAAACGAAGCATTCAAAGCTTCTATGAGATAATATCGTGAATTAATCCGTTTGAAGGTTGCTCCTTGAGCACTTTGAATTGCCTTTGTTGAATAAAACATAAACTTCTGCCCAACAGTCATATCGGTACAGGCTACGGACATCTTATCAAATTCTGTAGATGTCTTGAATTCTAGAGCATTCATCTCTTTGACTTTTTCAGTAGCTGGAGAGATTGTCATGGCATCTAGCCAATTTGTTTTACTAAAGTATCTTTCAGTGAGAATATCGAAAGTTTTATTAAGAGTGTTCCAGTTACTTTCACTTGATGGAACGGTAAACAAAGAGTTGATGTCGAAACTGTGTGATATGGCCCCATAAGCTGTTAAAACAGAAATATAAGTGAAGTACTGTAAACCTTCAGCTTTATAACCATAAGTCGTTGTAGGAAAGATGACTTTATCGTTTATGACCTCATAATCTCCACTGGATTGAGTTGACCTATCGCTGTCATAAAGCATACGTATGATGTCAATGCTTGGATATATAGAGTTGATCAGATCGATTTGATTCTGATCAATCTTGCCATACAAAGGATAATAGGAATGGATATTGTATTTAGGAAAGAATTTTAGGAAAAAGGATCGAGTTTGCGCAATACGGGAAGCGGTTAGATTACTCAGATCGACATGATTTCCCGAGAGGGTTATTTCGCCCTTGTTTCGAATGATTTCTCGATTGATGTAGGAGAAGGATTGTTGATTTGCGTTTTGACTGTCAAAAGGTTGTTTATCGATGGCCATAAAACTCGACGTAAGTTTTAGATCCAAAAGGATTGCTTTTTGAAGCAATACACCCCACAGTTTATCTCTCACAAAAGACTCGGCACTTCTTCCGTAATATTCAAAAGAGTGTTCATCGTTACCATCAAACAAAGGCGGTATCGCATCTAGAAAGACCGTCTTTGTAGCCAATATAGGATAAAGTGACTGTTCACGCACACTGTTGATTGATGCAATAAGAATTCCAATCGACAACTTACTTTCCAAGAATGTTCCGTTGATCATCGCGACACGTCCCATGTTATACTGGTGTGCCCAAACCAGTGGTGTCTCGTTTTCACCTTCTAGTATGATCTCACATGCTTCATATAACCTTAAAGTCATTGAATATGTTGAATAACCTTTAATGATAGTGGTCTCATCATAAGGAAAGAATCCCTGTTTGAAAGTAATATCAGTAACTGTTTTGAAACCACCACGTTCTAAGATACCCCATACTGGATCTAGATAGCGCAAATCAGTCTCAAAAGGAATCCCAGCAGCGAAAACTGCACGGCCCCCATCTGTAATGTAATTAGCGATACTTTCAAGATTACCAACCTGACTGACATCTGATACAACGAAAACTAATATAACATTTCCAGTCAAATCAGTTTCAGTAACTTGATTAACAATGGTTATCTCACTTTTAATCAAAGTCAAAGCTTTAATTACATTAGTCTTAATCTGACGTTCAGCATCTGTTTGAGTATCTCCAATAACCAAAAATCCATTGTCAGCTACTGATGTTAGTGTTGCGCTGACCTTATCTGAAGGAACATATCTGTCTGCTTCATTGATGGATTGAGATTTAAGAAAATCAGGATCCAGGTTAAATAAAAAAAAGAGCCCGCTAAAAATCATTGTAATAATGATAATGTAAGCAAGCCTTTTAAGCGAAAACACTATGCGTTCCTCTTATTCCAAAACCGAATCAGTTCCAACCCTTTATTAGAAACGGTCAGTTCTGATTTTCTAAACACATCAAAAGCCTCATTAAACTTAAACTGATTGCCTGTTTTGTAGTATAGTTCCAATAGTTTTAAATGTGCTTCTTCAGTATCAAAACGGGTAGTGGCTTCTATGGCTGTCTCGATGCTTTTATGGACATCAAAACTAGCAAACAGGAAGTCAGCCATTTTTAGATAAGCATCGCAGTTTAAAAGATTTGGATCAAACTTTCTTAATGTGTTAAAAGCACGAATATACTTATTGCGATAAAAATCATTGTCGCGTTTGGTTAGAACACCACTTAATATGTAATCACTGATTGCAGAAAGCAGTCTCAACATGATCTGTGGATTTTCTGGATCCAATTGCTGTTGGGTTTCTAAAGCCTGGATTGCTGATCTAAGCTTAGTGTAGATTTGCATAGTGGCTGATGCTGCATAATGTGTGGTTTCCGAATCCGAATCACTCATCGCTGAGCGAATAAACGAGGCATTGTCAACCAAATCATCTTTTAACACATTTAATAATAAAGCTCGCTTTTCTTCCTTGAGTCCAACTTGCATGATTTCATTAAATGAAACAATGTTCATCTCTTCGGGGATATTGGGCTTTTGAGAGAATGTTTCATCACTGATTTTTAATTTGATGTTGGAGGAATCATACAGATTGTGTTTCATAGTAAAACCAAATACGAATTTAGGAACAAAATAAAAAGCAAGACCAAAAATCGGTAAAATCAGAAAGAATAAACCAAAAATACGTTCTTGTTTATCTTTTACAAGAAAGATAAACAGGACAGAAATCAATGTATTTAAAATCAAAATGATCCAAACTTCCATAGTCCTGTCCTCCTTTACTTCAGTGAATTCATATCAACAAGTTCAAAATGAATATCTTTATCTTTTAATCGTGTCTCTACGAAAGACACATCTTGAGCAGTAGAATTTCCAAGCAAAACATGAATACGGTTTTGACTGTCTACACCAAAGTAGTCGGTAGATCTAAACAGATTCAATACTTTAAAATAATACGAAGTTGGGTCTTCAGTATGGTCCAGTTTCAACAATGTATATCGAGCTACTGTCTGTTCACTATCGATACGTTTGAGTTCGATCAAACGTTTAAATTCTGATGTCACTAGGATTTCTGTATTAGCAAGATGCTTTTCGTTATGGACTTTTTCTTCGTACTGATAGGCACGGATAAAGGAAGATGAAATCAATGAAGTCAATGTTCTTAGTAAGTTTATTTGATACAGGTTCAAAGAATCAAACGTCATTGACTTAATCAAGATAATGGCGATGATCTTTCCCTTGTGGTAAATTGGACCCGCCATCGCTGGTGAGCCATTAGCCCATTGATTGCCAATGTAAATATCATTTTCAAACAGTTTATTTTCCAATTCTTTATGATCGGAAAGTTTAAATGATTTTCCCATAAACACTGACTCTTCATTTTTTGCGCCAATCAATCTAGCGTAACCATTACGGTTATCGTAAGAATAGACGGATACAGAATCAGTTTCAAGCACATCCACCAAAACTTTAATGATCGATGAAAATAGAATTTCAGGATCTAAGCTATCCAATTGATTGGTAATCGCATAAAGACGCGGGAGACTAGTCTTATAACTGATCAAACGCTTTTCATATTGATGTTTGATCATGACGTTGGCATCATTGATTTCTTTGAGTTCTGAATACTCGTGATCCAGATATTCTTTCTCAATCGTCAATTGAGCTTGATTGGTTTTAAACTGATCCACTGTATATCCTACAACGACACCCATAAAAATATATTGTGCTAATTTCAAGAAGGTGTCTGCGTTGAGAACGACATTGATAAAGTTTCCAAAATCAAACTGGAGCCCATACAGATAAAACCCGAAAGTCAGAATAATCGATAAGATCGATTGCTTAATCCCAAAGAATAGTGCAATTGAAACAATATAGATGGTCATCAGATCTACGTTCTTCAGTACACTGTGATCTTTGAACATCGTAGATAGAGTTGCCATTACGATAAAGAAGACAACATTCTCAATCAAATGAATCAAGACAGGATTAGAAGTTTCTTTTTTAATTTGTTTAACCAATACCTCATCTTTTTCAACAAGCGTAGAAATCTGCATGTTGGCTAATGTCTCTTCTACGGTATAGATTTCTCCCCATTCAAGTTCTGATTTGATTCGTTTTGAATCAATCTTATTGGTTTGATTAGTGCCTTGTTGTAAGGTCAAAGAAGCTGATGAATTCAATTTCTTCTTGACCGCAATCGCGATATCCATCGCATCATACTGAACATTACCAGCTATATTATAGATACTAGAAGGTGTATTGCCATCACAGCGGAAAAGTGCTTCTATCGCATCATTAATATGAAGTGGCGCTAGTTTATGGTTTTTGTTAAGTGTAATCTCATTTAGCTTTTGAAGTTGATGAATAATATTGTTTAAGAAGTCTTTTCTTTCTTCATCCGGTTTATACCCATAAAGATCGCCAACACGCAATATAAGGGTTTTTAGAGCGTTCATGGAACCGACCTGATTAACTAAAGCTTCAGCTTGTGCTGACAGGATACCTTTGTATGTAGTTGGTGCAATCTCACTATTTTCAGTTACGATTTCGTTATCATATTGTTTATAGACTTCTGTAGAGGATAAGAAAATGAACTTATCAATGGAATATTTTGCTGCTAAATTTAGCACATTCAAAAGTTCGCTGAGATAGTGATTGGTGTTCGCATCATAGACCCATTCTTCATCCCCAAATAAGTTGCTGGCAAACACAACATGTTGAGGTTTCGTATTGCTGAAAATACGGTCTATGTTGACGCTGTCAGATGGATAATTATACCAGATATACTTTAATTTTGGCTTTGTGATTTTGTCAAATTCACGTCTAGAAATTATACTAACGGAATTTTCCTCCTTCGCATGTTTATCAATAAACTGTGCTGAAAAACTGTCACATGCCCCGAAATATAGGATTTTCATTATTTTCCTTCTCCCTGTGTTAATTCAAACCCATTTCATTAAAAAATACTCTACATACCACTATTTGTATAATAAATCAATTTTGATCTAATTAAAAGTCTTTAGCACGAAATACATCATCTATTTGGGTACTGTCAAATATCTTGTGTAAACTGGGTTAGCTTTCTTCGTGTTCTTCGGTTTCGAATAGTAGACTTAATTCATTCTCTGCTTTCGTGAAT
>WSYG01000033.1 GCA_009773735.1 Erysipelotrichaceae bacterium | reverse complement strand
CCTTCAATAAAGCCCTGGTTGATCGGGTAAGAAACTTCATAGAAGTCGAGTATATCTTTCAGGATATGAAAGTCTTACCTGATGGATTTGTTGCGCCAGAAGATCGTGTAAAGCCTTGGGGAACGACTCATGCTTTATGGGTCTGCAAAGATCAAGTCAAAGAACCTTTTATGATCTGTAATGCGGATGATTATTATGGAAAAGATGCCTTTAAGAAAATGTTTGATTCATTAAGTCACGAAGTCAAAGATGATGTCTACAGTATGGTTGGATATCGTTTAGGTAAGACTCTATCAGATTCTGGGACTGTCAGTCGCGGAGTCTGTGTTGTTGAAGATCATCAATTGGTTGGTGTACAAGAACATGCGAAAATCAAACGCCTCAATGATCAGATCGTGAGTGGAAGTGATGAGACTGGTTGGAATCCATTGGATGAAACCAATTTGGTTTCGATGAATTTCTGGGGTTTTACACCTAAGATCTTTGAAGTCGCTGAAAAACAATTAAGCGCATATCTTGATCGAGAACTCTTAAACAATCCGTTAAAGTGTGAACATGTCATCCCAACGATGATCGGAGAAACGATCAAAGATAAGACTTATTCAATCAAAGTCATCCCTTCAGAGAATGAATGGTTTGGTGTTACGTATCATGATGATAAACCTTATGTGGTTGAACAATTCTTAAAATATAAAGCTGAAGGGAAATATCCTTTCGATCTTTGGGCAAACTAAAGGGTGAATCATCACCCTTTTTAATTGAATATGTTTTTAAATAAATCGATTGACGTAACTATCGATCCAAAACTCGCAAAGATATTGGCCATCATAACCACCAATAAGATCCTTAATACTCTATTTTTCCACCAGCCTTTGAGGTGCATGGCATCTTCTTGAAGATTCATGAAATCAGAGACCTTTGGTTTACGCATCGTAGCTTCCGTTAAACCCGCAAACCAACCCGTTGCCATGGTATTAAGAGCTAAGTCAGGACTTAAAGCCATGGTGATGATAAGTAATGCAATGATCGACAAAGGAAAGATATAAGTAAGAAGCTTATTGAATCTACCAGCAGGCGGGACGCTCATCAAATCATCGATGTTTAGGTCTGTATTATTGAGATGACTGATGATGCCTGAAACATGCGCTGCCCCAACCACCGCAACGATGTTTGAACCAGAAGCATGTCTTAATTTATAGGCCATGATCCGATCTCTTTCAAAGATCAACGTTTCTGCGATCTTAGGAAATTTTTGACTCACTTCAGCCAAAGCAGCTTGAAGCATATCTTGTTCTTTCAGTTTTTCTAGATCTTCTTCACTGAATTTTTCAGTCGCAAATACCGACAAAATCAACTCTGTCAAAAGTTTCATCTTATCGTAGAAATTAAAAGATCGCCAGATCCTTTGAAAGGTAATGGTAACACTACGATCGATCTTAAGTAAGCGGATCTCATTCTCTGTAGCATATTGAATGGCCGTGATCATTTCTTGTCCAACATTGATCTGATTGGCTTTCGCTAAACGTTTCTGATAAGACGCTAAAATGAGCTGAGTCATCAATAAACCTGTTTGTTTCTGTTTGATGATCTTGATGATGTCGGTATCTTTCCACGTTTTCTCTTGATTTAATCCTTTAAATCTTTCCTCATCAAGTTCAATGGCAATCGCATCAAAAGATCCATTGGTCAATGCGTCTAAAACCTCTTGGGCAGACTGATGTGAAACATGAGCCGTACCAATTAAAGTGACTGTTTTGTCTTCAAGTTGAATGGTGCTAATCATACCCATTATTGTATCACACAAATCTTAAGCTTTCTTTCACACAATTTCACAAGGTTGTCATTATCACATAATTGCCAATATGATATAATATTCAGGACTAAGGAGGGTTTTGATATGTTCAGTTACAGTACCATACAGACCATTGTCCAGCTGTTCAGAATGATTTTTGATATCCTTATTTTGTGGATATTGTTATATTATGGGGTAAAAATTGTAAGAAACAATGCCAGAACCTCGCAAATCTTCAAAGGCATTGTTTTCATTTTATTGTTACAGGCAGTCGCAAACTTCTTTGGGTTGACGGCTGTTAGCTGGTTGGCAGGTGTCTTGGTGACTTGGGGCTTCTTAGCCATCATCATTATCTTTCAGCCTGAAATCAGATCTTTATTGGAACGTATAGGAAGAACCACCGTCTTCTCAAGACTATCAACCTTATCAGGTAATGAACGTCAGAAGCTTGTTAGTGCTTTGGTTGATGCGACAGATGACTTATCTAAAAATCGCATAGGTGCCTTGATTACACTTGAACAAGGTCATTCCTTAAATAATTATATAGAAACAGGGACTCAGCTTAATTCCTTGGTCAGTTCAGAACTGATACAATCCATATTTGTTGAAACGACACCTTTGCATGATGGTGCCATCATCATCCAAGGGGACCGTATTGCCTGTGCATCAGCCTATTTCCCTCCAACCACACTGGATTTGCCTTCTAGAATAGGAGCTCGTCATAGAGCCGCCATTGGGATCAGTGAGATTACCGATTCCATCACGATCGTCATCAGTGAAAAAAGTGGACAGATATCCATCGCAGAAAAAGGGGAACTCATTCCCATCACACAATCAGAATTAAGACCTTACCTAGAAAAAGCCATCATTCAAGATCTACCTGAAATCGATCATACCAGATCGATCAAGTCCAAGACAACCTTAACCATCTTACCCATTGATTCTGCTAATAGGATTCGTTTTGGTAGAAGAAAAACTTCAAAGTTGACAGAACAAGAACATTTGGAACAAACTGCTGAAGCAACCAAAGAAGAACTCATGTCTAAATTAGATCTAGAATATAGTATTTCAAAAGATACTCTTTTAGATGATGATAACGATGATAAGCAAGGAGGTGAGTAGCATGAGCAAGCCAAAAAAACAAAAGCCGATCAGAAGCCAAGATAAATTAGAGCTGGCAAAGCAAATCGCCAACCAAAGCAAAAAAGTTGTAACGACCTACACCAACATCGAGCAGCTCATCTTAAGAATCTTGAAGTTCATCAGCAGTTGGTTTGATAAATTGATGTATAACCAAAAAACAAGCAAACTCGTTTCTTTGGTTTTAGCCGTGATCTTATATGCAGCCATCAACTTTAGCCTTGGAGAATCTGTCTTCAATAATCCAGTTCAATCGGGATATAAGATCCCAGTGATTTCTGTAAATGTCATTGCGAATACTGAAATCTATGAGATCTCAGGTTTACCTAAAAATGTGTCTGCTTATGTGGTAGGAGATCTATCGGATATATCGTTGATGAATACGCAGAAAGCCTATTCTGTTGTTGCAGATTTATCTGGATTACTTGAAGGAACTCATGAAGTCAGATTATCACCTAAAGATTTTTCGACCAGATTAGATGTTGCCTTATCGCAAACTACAGCGGTCATTACCATAAAAAAGAAAATCTCAGAACGTTTTGCCTTGGCTTATGATTTCGTCAACAAAGATAAAATGAACCAAGAGTTTGTATTAGGAACACCTGTCTTATCTGATCAAGAAGTCATCATTCGTGCTTCTCAAGATACACTAGATAAGATTGGGATGGTTAAAGTCTTGATCGATGTTACAGGAGTAAACGCAGATTTTGTTAAAGAAGGAACAGTTGTTGCTTATGATGAAAACGGTGATCGTATGGTTGTCGATATTTTACCAACAAAGGTTTCGGTTACAGTTGGCGTATCATCACCCAATAAGAGTGTTCCAGTTGCGATATCACCGATTGGCGAAATTCCAGGTGGTTTAGCCATCGACAGTGTCACTTATGATCATCAAACCATTACGATTTATGGCCAAGATTCCATCCTAGGTGCCATTGATACCGTATTGGTTCCAATCGATGCGACATCACTTAACGTAGATGTCAATTTGGTAGCGGATATCCCACTCCCTTCAGGGATCACCAAAACTTCTGTCAACGTTGTGAATATGCAAATCAAGTTAGCGCCTGGTGCCATTAAGTCGATTCCTAATGTCATCATCGAATATTCAAACAATGTTAAAGGGTACCGCTTTACACTGGTAGATCTTCAAGATGTGTATACTTCAGTCGATTTGTTTGGGACACAAGCCAACATAGAATCGATCATCAATGAAGATCTATATGTCTATTTCGATATGAAGAATGTCGTATTAGGTGAAAATGAAGTCCAGTTGTATGTCCAAGGACCTAATCCATTGGTAAAGTACACCTTAGTTAAAGCAACGATCAAAATCCAAGTGACCAATTAAGGAGAACCATGGGACAATATTTCGGAACAGATGGAGTTAGAGGAAAAGCCAATGTTGTGTTGACTGTAGACATGGCTTTTCAAATTGGACAAGCCTTAGGTGCCATTTATCCTAAGAGTAAGATCGTTGTAGGTATGGATACGAGATTAAGTTCGGGGATGTTGAAATATGCTGTGTGTGCAGGCATAGCTGCGTCTTCTGCGCATGCTTATGATGTTGGAGTCGTTCCTACGCCTACTATTGCTTATCTGTGTTCTAAAGAAGATTTTATCGCTGGTGTGATGATATCTGCCAGTCATAATCCTTATTATGATAATGGGATAAAGATCTTCAATCACCAAGGGTTAAAGATCGATGATCAGATTGAAGCCTTGATTGAAAAAGTGCTTAATAAAGAAACTCATTTGATTTTAGCTAATGATACAGAAATCGGTAAGATTGACGCTTATCCGCAAGGACTAGATCATTATATCCGCTACATCTCCTCCATCTATCCGATTGATTTAAGTGGTTTGAATATCGCCATCGATGCGGCCAATGGGTCAGCCTGTGTCAGTGCAAAGATGGTACTAGAATCGATGCATGCGAATGTATTGAGCATGCATGATAACCCCAATGGGATCAACATCAACAATCATTGTGGATCTACTCATCCAGGAGATCTGCAAAAATTTGTGATCAAGCATCAGTGTGATGTGGGTCTTGCGTTTGATGGGGATGCAGATCGTTTGATCGCTGTTGATGAACAAGGCAACTTGATCGATGGTGATAAAACCATCTACATCTGTGCTTTGAATATGATGAAACACAAACAACTGAATCAAGATACTGTCGTGACCACGGTCATGGCCAATCTAGGCCTCTATAAAGCTCTACAAGATGCAGGCATCAAAACTGAACAGACTCAAGTCGGAGATAAATATGTCTATGATCGAATGTTACTAAAAAATCTGAGTTTAGGTGGTGAACAGTCCGGTCACATCATCTTTAAAGAATACTTAAGTACCGGAGATGGGTTACTCACTGCCTTAAGTCTGTTGTCGATCATGGTTGAAGAAAAGAAGGGTCTGGCGGAACTATCAAAAGACCTTATCATCTATCCTCAAACCTTGATCAATGTGCATGTCACAAATAAGCATACTGCCTTAGAGAATCCAATCCTATGTGAACACATCGCCTTGCTTCAAAAAGCATTAGGCACAGAGGGACGCATCCTAGTTCGTCCATCTGGTACTGAACCTTTGGTTCGGGTCATGGCTGAAGCCTCGACCCAAGATCAATGTGATGACTTGGTATCCCAAATCGTAACTGTCATTGAAAGAGAGCACCTATAATGAAACGTGTCATTTCGATAGTCGAAGATGAGAAAGATCTCAATGAATTGGTAAAACGCTATCTTGAGAAAGAGGGCTATGAAGTCAGGTCTCATTTGACCTATGAAAGCGCCAGTATGCAGACCCATAACCCAGATATTCTCTTATGGATTCTGGACATTATGCTGGACAATCGAAGTGGTTTTGATCTGATTGAAGAGATCCGAAAAGTTAACCCTTCAGTACCTGTCATATTCATGTCTGCCCGTGATAAAGAGTTTGATCGTATCATCGGTTTAGAAAAAGGATCAGATGATTACATCACCAAGCCTTTTTCACCCAAAGAACTCGTTTTAAGAGTCAACAACATCATGCGTCGTGTGTATAAAGACGATGATCGCATTGAAGTCGATGGTTATGAGATCGATTTGGTTCAGCGAAAAGTATATGAGCATGAAGCTGAAATCGAATTGACCACCAAAGAATTTGACCTCCTCATGATGTTTATCCGCAATAAGACCATTGCTTTCTCGCGTGAACAGATCTTAGAAAGAGTATGGGAAACCAACTACTTCGGATCTGATCGAGTGGTCGATGATACGTTGCGCAGATTACGCAAAAAACTTAAAGCGCTCAACATACATACGATCTATGGGTATGGATATCGGTTAGGTTAATGAAGAGAATCAGTACCTTCATACAAAACATGAGTTTGACCCAACAGTTGGTCAGTTTGGTACTGATTTCGATTTTCCTATTCGGATTTTTCTTATTGTCTTATATTTTTGCCAACATTGATCATATTGCCCAAGATCAAATGTTTGAATCGATTCATCGCTCACAGGATGCGGTCATCGAAAATTACTATAACTTTGTATCAGAAGAAAATGTATTTAATAATTCTGATCCTACAGTTATACACTACATCATCTTTACCGATGACTCACGGGAAACACTGACCAATGCGGCAACTCACATTTCACCAGATCTATTAGCGGAGTTCACACAAAAAATCAAGCTGCAGATAACGACAACATCAGATCAAATTTCAAAACTGGAACAACCCAATGTTGCCTTCACCACGACTCGACTCAACAATCAAGTCTGGATCGTAAGCTTTATGGTTACCAATACGATGAATCAGTTTAGATCAACCTTGATCAATGAAGTGGTCAACATCATCCTGATCATGGTTGGATTGATCTTCCTGTTCTTGATGGCTTGGGTAGGTTATTTGATTCACTCACTGAAACAAATCGAATTTTATATCACCAATTATAAGAAGGGTGAAAACATCGAGCTTGTGATCAATCGTAAAGATGAGATCGGAGAATTAGCCACTGCGATCGTCACCATGAACAAAGAGTTAAAACGTCAAGAAGAACTCAAAGAAGAAATGGTTCATAACATCTCACATGACCTTAAGACCCCAATCGCTACGATCAAATCTTATGGTGAATCGATCAAAGATGGTATATATCCTTATGATACATTAGAAGCCAGTGTCGATGTCATCATTGAGCATGCTTCTCGCTTAGAAAAGAAAGTTCACAGTCTGCTTCTGTTAAATCGTATGGAATATATGATTCAAGATGCCAAGCCAGGTAAGACTGACATGAAGATCGTTGTCGAAAAGGCCATTCGTTCTGTCAAAGTCTTAAAGCCTGAAATCAAACTGATTACTGAATTGACATCTTGTTCATATTTTGGACAAGAAGAACCTTGGCGTGTCGTGGTTGAAAACCTACTGGACAATGCCTTGCGTTATGCCAAAACTGTGGTAGAAATACGACTTACCAAAGATGAACTCAGTGTTTATAACGATGGCATAAAGATCCCAGAAAATCGCATGCAACAGCTGTTTAAACCTTATGAAAGAGGAACTGGTGGTCAATTTGGTTTAGGTCTCTCCATTGTACACAGAGTCATTACAGCTTATGGATATGTCATTAATATCCACAATGAAGACAATGGGGTTACCTTCATCATCAACCCAGAGAATATTATGAAAGAAACCGAAATCTTCAACTAATCGGTTTACTAAGAAAGACAATGTCACAAATACAAATCAACGGTGTAAATATCAACTATACTCAACAAGGCAAAGGACGCGATGTCGTGTGTTTGCATGGTTGGGGTCAAAACATAAAGATGTTTCAAGCAACTCAAGACTTTTTAAAGCCGTCTTTTAAAGTAACTGTGCTTGATTTTCCTGGTTTTGGAGATAGTAGTTTACCACCCGTTGCCTGGGGCGTTGAAGAGTATACCCTAAACTTTAAAATCTTTTGTGATCGTTTGGATATTCATGACCCTATCTTAATTGCTCATTCTTTTGGGGCCAGAGTTGCGATCCAATATGCTGCTCAATATAAGGTACATAAATTGATTTTGACTGGAGCAGCGGGACTTAAGCCAAGACGAGGTCCTGATTACTATGTCAAACTGGCTTTTTATAAAACTGCCAAGCAAGTATTTAAATTAAAACCTTTAGCTCCGTTTAGAGATAAATTAGCTACCTTTTTTGGAAGCAGTGATTATAAGAATACGGAAGGGGTCTTGCGTCAATCTTTTGTCAAGATCGTCAATGAAGATCTTCGAAGATGTCTGCCTTTTATCAAAGTGCCTACCTTGTTGGTTTGGGGTGAATTAGATGATGCTACACCTTTATGGATGGGTAAAGTCATGGCCAAGGAAATGAAAGATGCTGGTCTTGTTGTATTTGAAAAAGAGGGTCACTTTGCGTATCATAACCAATCTGTCCGTTTTCATAAGATCATCGATGTTTTCTTAGAAAAGGACAAAACCCATGAATGAGTTCATCACTTTAATGATCAGACCCTTATTGTTTATTGGGTTATGCTTGATGTTTTATGTGCCAGGTAAACATGCTTTGCACATGTATCAGCAAAATCGCTATGAATTGGGTCGTTACTTACAATGGTTCAGTGCTTCATTAAGAACATCGTTCTTTGCGATCATAAGATCACTAATACTTGGACTTGTTTTAAGTTTGATCATTACCTATTTTGAAGTTCCAGGACAATTACTTACGCTGGTTTTGATTTATGTCTTTGCCTTCTTTTCGATTCAACATGAGAAACATAAACCTTACATTAAGCCACTTAAGGTCACAGCTCGTGTTAAGCGACAGATCATCTTAATGGTGCTTTTGACTTTGGTTCTTGTTTATTTCATGGTGGTTCATTATAGTTTGTCACCTATGCCTTTTATAGCGTTGATGTATGAAAATAGTATCGTTCATCTGATATTGATCTTGATGGCTGTTATTACAGAGCCGATTGAAGCATTTATAAAGTTGTTTTATATTAGTTTGGCTAAACGCGAACTTCGACGTCATCATAATTTAATCAAGATTGGGATTACTGGATCTTATGGAAAAACAAGCTCTAAGAATATCCTTAATGAAATCTTATCTGAAGAATACTATGTGTTGGCAACCCCAGCTTCATTCAATACCCCAATGGGGATCACCATCACCATTCGTGAGCAACTTAAAAATCTGCATGAAATATTCATTGTAGAAATGGGCGCTGATAAACTAGGCGACATCAATAGTTTGACCAAGTTTGTAAAACCTCAATATGGTGTTGTGACATCGATTGGTCCTCAACATTTAGCAACCTTTAAAACCATCAACAACATCATCAAAGAAAAAATGAAGATGATTGAAAATTTACCACCTGATGGCGTTGGGATCCTTAACTTCGACAATGAATACATACGTAATTATCAGATTCAAAACACCTGTCGTATCTTGACCATTGGGATCACCTCTCAAGATGTTGATTTTAGAGCTACTGACATTGCGTATACCCCCGAAGGCTCAGAGTTCTTTATTGTCAGTGCAGATGGTTCTTATCCCTTTAAAACCCGTCTTTTAGGCAAACACAATGTCTCTAACATATTGGTTGCGGTTGCGGTAGGTAGAGCACTACGTTTATCCTGGGATAAACTTCAAAAAGCAGTCACCAACGTTAACTATATCGAACACCGTTTACAGTTAAAAAAGATCAATGGGTTGACCTTTATCGACAATGCCTTCAATTCTAATCCAGAAGGTTCAAAAATGTCTTTAGAAGTACTTAAGATGATGCCTGGTAAACGTTATATCATCACGCCTGGTATGATCGATCTTGGTTCTAAACAAAAGATGTATAATACTGAGTTTGGTAAGGCAATGAATGGCTGTGCTGATGTGGTCATCTTGGTCGGTAAGACTCAAACTCGTCCTATATATGAAGGTCTAAAAGAGTCTGGGTTTGATATGGATAAAGTCTTTGTCTTTAGTTCGGTTAAAGAAGCCTTTGCCTATGTTCATCAACATGCTTCATCGAAAGATACCATCCTGCTTGAAAATGACTTGCCGGATGCGTTTAGTCACTGATATGCTTTGGAATGAGTTTGTCGCCAAAGTATTGGCCATAAGTCGCATTGGACTAAAGTTCTCAAAAGATCCCTATGCATTAGAGAATTATCATGAACTTCAAGAATTAGCCAAGAATCAGCTTCGTGAACTTCATAATACTCCGGATATGGAACTTCCTTATCAAAAGGATATCTATCCTACGCCCAATATATCTGTCAGAGTTTTGATCTTCAATGAGAAAAATGAACTTCTCATGGGTCAAGAACGAAGTGATGGAGGTTATGCGGTGCCTGGTGGTTGGTGTGATCTGTTTGAATCAGCTTCAGAAGGAGCTGCTAAAGAAGTACTTCAAGAAACAGGATTAAATGTTAAGATAGATAAGGTTTTGTGTATCTTAAGACGAGATCTGTATCGCGAGTATGTTTCGATGATCAGTGAGTATGTGATCTATTTCAAGGCAACCGTTAACTCAGGTGAACTTAAAAACAATCATGAGATCTTAAGTTTAGGTTATTTTCCACTGGATGCTTTACCGCCATTGAGCCGTAAGATGACCAGTAAAGAACTTTGGAAAGCCCTAGATGTGGTTATCAATAAAACCGATGTCTATTTCGATTAAAGGAGGCACTATGTTAAAAGTTGCCGTATTGTTTGGCGGAGATTCCGTTGAACATGAAGTCAGTATTATATCAGCCATGCAAGCCATGGCTGCTCTAGATGAAAAGAAATATAAAGTGTTTCCTTTATATCTGGCCAAAGATCATAAGTTTTATTCATCGGCCAAACTAAAACACATCACGACCTTTAAAGATCTTGACTCGATTGAAAAGTCGGTCCCTCAGGTTTCTTTGGTCAAAGAGAATCAGAAATTCTTCATTAAGCCATTATCCCCCTACAAAAGAAGACAGGAAATAGATTTGGTTATTCCTGTAGTCCACGGGACGCATTGTGAAGATGGTTCTATTGCGGGATACCTAGAAACCTTAGGGATCCCGTATAGTGGCGCAGATGTCTTAGGAGGGGCTGTAGGACAGGATAAAGTCGTTATGAAACAAATCCTTGAACATGCTGCTTTACCAATTGTAGATTGGCTGTGGTTCTTTGACTATGAGTTTAATAAACAACGTAAAGACATCTTAAGTAGAATAGAAAAGTTAGGATATCCTATCGTCATCAAGCCGGCCAACCTAGGATCTAGTGTTGGGATCAGTTTGGTCCATAATGAAAAAGATCTTGTTTTAGCAGTAGAAACAGCATCTCAATATGATGTGAAGATCGTCATTGAAAAAGCAGTCACCAATTTAAGAGAACTGAATTGTTCAGTACTTGGATATTATGATCGTAGTGAAGCTTCGGTACTAGAAGAAGTCATGAAGGAAGATGCGATTCTTTCATACGACAACAAATATAAAGGCAGTGGAAAAGCCAAAGGCATGGCGTCTCTTACCAGACAATGTCCAGCAGAAGTATCACAAGAACTTACCAATGAAATTCAAGCCTATGCTTTAGAAGCTTTCAGAGTCCTTAATGGGGCAGGGGTTTGTCGTATTGATTTCTTATTGGATGATAAAACGCATAAAGTCTACGTGAATGAGATCAATACGATACCAGGATCTTTATCATTCTATCTGTGGGAAGCTACGAATAAACCTTTCCCAGTTCTGATGGATGATTTAGTAGATATCGCGATTCGAAGAACACGTCAAAAAAATAAGATGATCTTCTCATACAGCACCAACATATTAGCCAATTATAGGTCCAGTGGAAGTAAAGGATCAAAGTAAAGCGAGTCAGTAACTCGCTTTTTTATAGGAATTGAGAAACGATCAATGCCAAGGTCATCATGATGATCAAGGTAACTGCAATGATCGCAATACTATTTTGGATCTTATTGTTGGTGTGTTTACCCATGATGCGTTTATCATTGACCAACATGATCATGAAGATCAAGATGATTGGGGTCAAGATTCCTGCGATCTGTTGAGTACTGATGATCAAACTCATCAGATTTAGATTGGGAATCAAAACCAATGATGCTGCGATAACGATGATGAAGGTATAGATCCCAAAGAAAGCTGGGGCTTCTTTGACACTGTAATCGACACCGCTTTCCCATCCAAACGCTTCACAAATCGCATAGGATGTGGAAAGGGGAATGATGGCGGTCGCTAAGACAGATGCCCCAAATAAACCTGCCCCAAATAAGATAAACGCATTTTCTCCAGCCAAAGGTTTAAGCGCCAATGCGGCAGCAGATGCGCTGTCGACTTGAATCCCTACCGCATATAAAGTAGCTGCAGTACATACAATGATGAAGAACTGAACGATGTTGCCCCAAACAGAGCCAATATAGACATCTAGTTTTTCATATTTGTAGTCTTTTAGACTTATCTTTTTATCCACGATCGATGCTTGTAGATAAAACTGCATATATGGGGTAATCGTAGTCCCAACAAGTCCAATAAACGCGAGAATAAATCCAGTATTCATATCAAAACTAGGTGTAATGGCTTGGATCGCCACTTCATTCCAGTCAGGTTTAACCATGAATGCAGCAATGATGTATCCAAAGAAAACAAAAGTAAACAACATCAATATCTTTTCTACTTTAACGTAAGAACCTTTGGATACAAGAAACCATATGAACAAAGCAACCAAAGGCACTGATATGTATTTAGAGACCCCAAAGAGTTCCATCGAAGCAGCAACCCCCGCAAAATCGCCTAAAACAACTCCGAAATTTGCGACAAACAAGATAACCATTGCAAACAACGTCAATTTGACCCCAAACTTTTCACGAATCAAATCGGATAATCCTTTACCCGTCACAACACCCATCCGGGCATTCATTTCTTGTACAACGGCCAAACCAATGGTCATCAACAATAAACCCCAGATCATTCTGTAGCCATATTTAGCCCCGACACTGGCATAAGTTGCGATTCCACCCGCATCATTACCCGCATTGGCGGTGATGATGCCTGGCCCAATTATGCCTAAGATATAAAGCAGTTTAGTCCATCTTTTCTTTATGTTTTCTTTCATACATCCACCTTATTTAGACGAATGTACTCATAGACAATGTCCATTAATGAGACAATTCCAATCAGTTCATCGTGTTCATCGATGACCGGTAAGATCATCAAGTTATACTTCTGCATTTGTTCCATGGCGAATTCGATTTTGTCAGTATCTTTTAATAAAACCAATTCTGTTTTCATCAAAGAACGTAAGACCCGATTTGATTTCGCATGGATCAAATCAATCAAAGATATAACACCAACCAGTTTTCTATTGTCGGTGACATAGACGAAGTTGGTGATGTCTTCTTCAGGTTGTTCACGCCGAAGTTGTTTTAGCACTGATTTAACATTCTCATCTTTATCAAAGGACATCATGTCGGTCATCATCAAAGAACCAACGGTACGATCATCGTACTCCATCAGTTCACGGATTTCTTCAGAGATGTGTTCTTCCATTTCAATCAAAAGTTTTTCAGCCGTCAGATCTTCAAACTCTTCCAAAATATCAGCGACTTCATCCTGAGGCATCATTTCTAAGACATCAGCGGCTTGTTCAATAGGTAATTGTTCAAGCAATGAAACCTGGACATCTGAATCGACTTCTTCCAAGACATCGGCTGCTTGTTCATTGTCTAAGCTTTTAAAGACTTCGATCTGTGCTTGGCGATCAAGATCTTCAATGATGTCTGCGATATCGGCCGCATGCATGGTGGTAAGTTTTGAAAATGGTTGGGTCAATTGTAAATTATCACGATTAGATATCAAAGGTTGCACATCGTCCCATACGACGAGCTTGTTGTGGAATTCTCTCTTGAGTAGATTTGTGACTGTGATTCCCATATACTCCATGCCTAAGCGACGTATGAGGCCCCTAAGCCCAATATCTGCCGCAATAACCGCCCAGTTTTGATTGATCAATCCAATACGGATATCATTGACTCGTTCTACTTTACGGCCATTGATGTCGATGATTTGACGATCTAGGATGTCTTTGGCTAAAAAGATCGCATTTTCAGGAGGCGAGGCAAAAGTGATCTGTTGCGAGTTTAATTTCAATGTAAATTGATTGTTTCTTTTACGATAGATTTCAAGTGACTCACAGTTGATGTAGAAGATCCGTTTACCATTCTTGACTTCGATGGCTGTCAAGGTAGGTTTGATGCCACTAGAGTCAATTAAAACATCATTGAGGTTACCAATGACAGAATCATCCAAATTTAATATATCTTTATGAAGAATCTTACTGAAGAATAAGTTGTTGCTAAAGGTCACATTTCTACTCCTCTCAAGTGGTGAGAGGAGTACGTGGAGTCCTCTCAACAGATGTGCATTTTACAAAATAAGCATGGGTTCTAAGCGGGTCACTGTCCATAAAGAGTCTCCTTTCATTTGCCTTCATTATAGCTTTTAAACAGACCATAAACAACCATCAAATCATCTTAATTTCACAGGCTAAGAAGGTATGCTATAATTTAGACGAAACCAAGGAGAAGCCTATGCCAACCCCACATAACAACGCCCAAAAAGGTCAAATCGCCAAAATTGTCTTAATGCCTGGGGATCCTTTAAGAGCTCAAAAAATAGCTGAAACATATCTTGAGAACGTCGTTAAGTTTAACGATGTCAGAAATATGTTTGGCTATACCGGAACGTATCAAGGTCATCCTATTTCAGTCATGGGATCAGGAATGGGTATGCCTTCGATCGGCATCTACTCGTATGAACTTTTTAGTCAATATGATGTAGAACGCATCATCCGTATTGGTTCTGCAGGATCTTATCAAACCGAAGTCAAAGTATATGATGTGATCTTAGCCACAGCTGCTTATAGTGAATCCTCTTTTGCGAAAATTGCATTCAAGTACAACGAAGATCTTCAATATCCAAGTCCTAGTCTTAATGAACAACTTGAAAAAGCTGCCAACAAACTTCAACTGCCGATTAAGAAAGGCATCATCCATTCATCAGATGTCTTCTATCGTGCAGAAGGCGATGCCTTAAAACAAGCCATTCTTGATCATCATTTGGTTTGTGTCGAAATGGAATCCTTTGCCTTGTTCGCCAATGCGCGATATTTAAAGAAAGAAGCAGCTTGTCTATGTACGATCTCAGATTCTTTGATTACCCATGAAGTGACCACGGCAGAAGAGCGTCAAAACTCATTTACGAAAATGATGGAAATCGCATTACAAATTGCTTTGGAGGACTAATGAAAGTTATCCTGTTTGTTAAAAACCTGAATTCTGAAGAACAAGCTGAAAAGATAAGAACAGCACTGGAAGAAACAAGAGTCAACTTTAGTGTCAAACCTAAAGATCACATCGTGGTGATCGAAGGGGATGCAGATGCGGTCTATACAGCTAAAGTGACCATTCGTGAATGTGGTTTTATCATCGAATAAACGAAAATCGGTTTTTAAGTTAAAACCACTTGAAAAAGAGTTGGTTAGTATGTTAACATTAGAAAGCGCTGTAAGGTAGCCTTGCGGAAGTACTCAAGCGGCTGAAGAGGTGCCCCTGCTAAGGGCATAGGTCGGATTAAACTGACGCGAGGGTTCAAATCCCTCCTTCCGCGCCATATTAGCTCAGTGTTGTGTTGTGGTCCAGTGGTGTAGCGGTTAACATGCCTCCCTGTCACGGAGGAGACCGCGGGTTCGAATCCCGTCTGGACCGCCATTTTTGCAGGTGTAGTTCAATGGTAGAACGCGACCTTGCCAAGGTCGACACGGGGGTTCGATTCCCCTCACCTGCTCCAGCTTAAAACTTTAAATCTCGGTTGAGATTTTTTTATTGTTTATGGTAAAATGATTAGGCAATGCAGGTGTAGTTCAATGGTAGAACGCGACCTTCCCAAGGTCGATACGGGGGTTCGATTCCCCTCACCTGCTCCATAAGCATTTTAAGCCCTAAATCAGGGTTTTTTTGTGGCGTGACTATACTGGATTGTGTTAAAAAAGTAAGAGTTCCTTTGTAAAATGTCAAAGTGATAAGAACAAAGCATTTGGGTAAGCATACAAAGTAACTAGCGACTTTACGGAACAAGGATTATTCCGGTTGAGTAATATATGAAAAATCCTAGAGTTTTTTGTTTAGGTAGTGAAATATGATTTTTGACATAAATAATGTTTTGTGATATTATCTGTCTACCTTGGGTTGGGGGGGTTGAAATAATTCAATAAAGACTTTGTAAACATAATGTTAATATTTTATTTTTTGATTTTAGTCTTGAAAAAGACAATAAGGAAAAATGAAAAAAAGAAAATTTATCATGAGTTTTTGTATTATCTCTGCTCTTACCTTTAGTACTATATCGGTGAGTGCTGCACAAGTTAAGCCATTAGTTCAGTACATTGAATGCGAAGGATCTTATAACGTATTAACCAAAACACAATATAATATAAAGATCCTAGCTTTGTCTTTTGGTTTATGGTACGATCCCGGAGATAGTTACACAGTCACAACCCAAATGACTCAATCTGTCAGTAATAGTGCAACATTTACTCTTGTTCCCGAGTTTCTAGAATTAGGGTACGAAGTGACATATTCATCTTCATACTCGATTGGTAGTACCATAACAAATAATCTTTCTTATATGAGAGAATCTGCTCTTTTTCGAATTGCCGATGTGTTTGCTGTAACAATGTTTGTTTATGTCGGAGATAATTCATGTCAAATAATCAATACAACAAAAACAGTATATAAAGGGTATAATTACTCTTTTAAAAATTGAGATGAAAAGATTTATTTACATAGTCAGCATTTTAATATTTACCTTAAGTGGCTGTAGTTCGACACAAATAGATCCATTTAAATTCATTAGTTTGATGAGTGTTGACAATACTAGTTTTCAGATGATCTATTTATCCGATACTCCTGTTGCTGTGACAGATGCGACTTACTCATTAAGTGTTGATGAGGATTCAATCAGTGTAGTCTTCTCTAAAAACAATAATTTTAGTAGGATCACTAACAGAATAATGCCAGAAAATGTTTTTCGAATCCCGACTAAAAACCAATATAGCGATTACCTGATTAGTGAATCAAAATTACCTACCAACATAGAATTTTCTGAATGTTCTAGAACATCTCTTGATAAATCATATCCTGCATTCTTTGGACTAAACTTAGTCTACTTTATTCCTAGAAAGACTGACAAAACTATTTCGGATGTTTATGTTTTTTCTAATATATTTTATAGAAAAGATCAGTTTATTTCAATTGATTCAAGAACACAGACATTTTCTACTGTAATCAATTCTGAAAACTCCATAATTGGTAATGAATTAGTTCTAAATCAAGAGAAAGTATTAAATCGAAAACATACTCTTGAGTTAAACTCTTACTTGTGTATTGACAAATAAGATTGTGGGGCATTTTTGCCAGATTAGGTATAACGTTATTTACCATTTCAAAAATACAAAATGGATCGGCTACACTAAACTAGACAGATTTCTTAGGGGACGATAAACTAAGAAAGAGAGAAAGTGAACGTGATGGAAATGCGCAGAGAAAGAAGAAGT